>NZ_JBWKPQ010000007.1:0-333307 GCF_059418345.1 Variovorax sp. GW821-FHT09B01
GCGTAATATGTGGCGCGGGTCCATCTGAATGGATGGACCCTACACGGAGCCTTGAACACAGAAATTCAGACAACCCCCCGCTGTCGGGCTAAGCACCCGCCCGGCGCCGTTGGCTGCGACAGCTTGCGCTGCCAATATCCGAAAAGACACTTACGACCGCTATGCCGAATCTTGCGGCTCACTGCCCGCGCTGAGGTTCTTTTCAGTCGCGGCCATCAATTCGCTGGCGCTTATCCCGAGTGCGGCAGCGATTTTCAGTATCAAAGGCAGCGTCGGCACATGCTCCCCGCGTTCGATCTTGCCCATGTGCGAACGCGATATTCCCGCCTGATACGCAAAATCGTCTTGAGCGACCCCTTGCGCGACGCGAGCGGCACGCACGGCCCGCCCGAAAGCCAATGCTGGTTCGGATTCATATGTGGGTGTGCCAGGTGGACGACCTGGCTGAATAGTAAGCTTCTGCATCAACAGAAGCGTCAAACAATCCTCTTAAATTAACCACGTTAAACATATAGACGTTAAACTTCTCTCTTTACTATGATGCTGGTTTGCACTTGACCTGCTTCGTCGCTTCTGTAGGTTCTCCGTGGACAACATCACCAGCCAACCCGCCCACCTCAGGCTTGCGATAGCGCCAGGCGTATCATCATCTCAGCTCTCGGCACTGCTCGCACTGCAACGAGCGGAAGAACCCGAGGTCAGCATCGCGTTCTTTGAGGTGGCAGGTGACGAGCTGCTTGATGGACTTCGTGAAGGCCGCTACGACGTGGGAATGTCGCTTCAAGGAGCGAGCGATCCAGCCCTGGAAACCCAGCCCTTGTGGATTGAGCACATGGCCGTTGCGATACCGCTGAGGTTTCCCTTGCTTGAGCAGGCATCGCTCACCATCGCCGACCTCCAGAACTACCCGATCTTTCGCTGGAGGGATGAGGCGTGTTCTTCGCTGGATCGTCGGCTGCTCTCACTCCAGGCGGCTGACCAGCAGAATCTTCAGTACGTGACTTCCTTCGAGATGATGGCGCTATGGGTTTCTGCCGGCTACGGTGTCGGGGTATCCGCACAATCGCGTATCAAGCACGCCCATGGATGGGGAGTCAGCATGCGACCACTGGACGACGGCCCCTACGAAATCGTGACGCACCTGCATAGGCCCCAGGGGCAAGCGAACCCTGTTTCCGAGCGATTCGAGCGAAGGGCACTGCAGATCGCAAAATCGGTCACTTCCTGATCGCAGTGGCTGTCGGTGGCCGCCAGCAGAAGGCGGTGGAAACTCGCCTTTCATCAAGAGGGCCGAGGTGGTAAGCTTAGAGGCCATTTCTGGCTTGGGTAACCAGAAAAAATCTTTATTAATCAATGAGTTGGTTGCCTTGAGTGATTCCCTTCACCCGCTCCAAACACCTGACCACGGGCCGCGCAACGCGGCCCGTCGTGCTTCTGGCAAGCACTCTTGCGCCCCCTCTCCTCCCCGCCCGACACTGTCGGCCAGCCGCCATACGAGCGGCACGGCACGAAGAGATGGAGACCAATCCCGCATGGAGAACTCGCCCACGCCCGAGCGCATGAGCCTGCCCGCGATGGAACCGCTGTCGCCCGGGCTGCGCGGACTGGTCCGCGAACTGCGCCGCGACAGCCCGAACCTCTCGATACGCATGCTCGACACGCTGCGCGGCAGCATTCCCGAATACGGCGCGCTGGGCCAGGCGCTCGCGCATGACGTCTACCGCGTGGGCCTGCGCAACGCGGAGCTCTGGTACGACGCGCTGCTGATCCGCGACAAGCCGCACGACGACGACCTGCAATGGATCGGCCGCTTCAGCCAGCGCCGCCATGCGCAGGCGCTCTCGCTGTCGGCGCTGCTGCAGGCTTACCGCACGGGCACGCGCGTGTACATGGACGCGCTGCTCGCGCACGTGCGTCCCCATCCCGCGCTGTGCGACGAGGTGCTGTTCCGCGTCTCGCCCTTCCTGCTGTACTACAGCGACCTGCTGAGCCGCACGGTGAGCGATGC
This sequence comes from Variovorax sp. GW821-FHT09B01, assembly GCF_059418345.1. Lineage (NCBI taxonomy): Bacteria > Pseudomonadati > Pseudomonadota > Betaproteobacteria > Burkholderiales > Comamonadaceae > Variovorax > Variovorax sp. GW821-FHT09B01. The sequence goes on from NZ_JBWKPQ010000007.1 coordinate 2,009, forward strand.
CTACCTGGCCGAGCACACGCGCGAGATGCGATGGAAGGCACAGATGCAGGCCCGGCTCGCGGCGGCGGTATTCGATCCGACCTGGGTCGGCGCCTTCGACGACGCGGCGCAGGCGCTGGGCATCCAGGCCGACCAGCCGCACGTGGCGCTGGCGCTGCGGCCGATGCCGCTCGAACCGACCACGCCCGAGGCCGGCGAGCGGGTGCTGGAGGCGGTGGCCGCGGCGGTGCGCGAGGACCTGGGGCCGGTCGCGCTGGCGCTGCATCGTGGCCACTGGGTGGCCTGGCTGCCGGCGCCTCCCGGAGAAGCGGCCGATGCGCGCGAGCGCCGCCTGCTCGCGAGCATCGAGCAGGCGATGCGGCTGCGCCCGAGCATCGAGGCGGCGGGCCTGGGGCTGCCGTCGCAGGGCGCCGCGGGCTGGCGCGGCAGCGCCGAACAGGCGTTGGCGGCGATCGAGATGGGACAGCGCCTGCGCCGCAACGACGCCAGCTTCTGCTACTCCGAATTCGCGCTCGACACGCTGATGCGCCAGTCGACCGAGGTCTCGGCGCTGTGCAACGAGATGATCGCGGCCCTCGCGGCCGAGCCGCCGCTGCTGGAGACGCTCGAGAGCTACTTCGACCACCGGCAGAACCACAAGGCCACCGCCGCCGCGCTCGGCATCCACCGCAACACGCTGCTGCACCGGCTCGCGCACATCGAGTCGCTGCTCGGCGCGCGGCTGGACGATATGGCCTGGCTCTCGCGGATGTACCTCGCGCTGCGCCAGCGCCGCCTGGGCCGCGGCGGGACCTCGGCGCTGCACTGACGCCATCGCGCCGAGGGCACCCGCCCTTGTGCAGATGCACAGCCCGGCAGGGCACCTTGCCAATGGCGCGCGCGGCAGCCCGTCCGTAGAGTGCGGGAGCCCGCGGATGGCCGCGCCATGTGGCGGCCCGGGCCTTCGAGAAGACACAACAGGAGACAACGACCCATGCCGATGCCCGATCGCGCGCAGGCCCCTGCGCGCCCCGACCTGCTTCACGACAGGACCACGACCTCCCGCCGGCCACGCCGCTGGCGCCTGCTCGCCGGCACGGCGCTGCTGGCCACGATGGCGGCGCTGTCCGGCTGCGGCGGCGGCGGTGGAGGCTCGAGCTTCGGCTTCGCCGGCTTCCCGCCCCCGTCGGGCCCCGGCACCGGCAACCCGCCGCCTAGCGATCCGCCGATGCTCGCGAGCATCGACAGTCAGTTGCCCGCCGACACGGCCACCACGGCGCAGCGCTGCGACTTCCTCGATCCCGCGCACTGCATGCTGCCGTTTCCCAACGACTACTACACGGTGGCCGATGCCAGCACCGACACCGGCCGCCGGTTGAACCTGCAGACGGCCTCGATGCCGCGCAGCGAGGTGGTGCGCAACAAGCCGATCGACACCACCGAATGGAACCGCAACGACGGCTTCTCGCCGGGCGCGATGATCGTGACGCGCGTGCCGGGCGTGGACCTCGTGCGCACCGGCGCGCCGGGCATCGGCGATCTCTCGGCCTCGCTCAAGGCCGACGCGCCCGTGGTGCTGATCGATGCCGACACGCTCGAGCAGAAGCTGATCTGGGTCGAGCTCGACAAGAACAACGTCAGCGCACCCGATCGCCAGAGCCTCAACATCCGCGTGGCGAAGAACCTCGAATGGGGCCATCGCTACATCGTGGCGATGCGCAACATGAAGGATGCCGCCGGCAAGACCATCGAGGCCGGGCCCGCGTTCCGCATCTACCGCGACCGCCACGAGAGCGCGCTGGGCTTCGTGAACGATCGCCGAGCGCACATGGAAAGCATCCTCTCGACGCTGCAGCGCGCGGGCATGGCGCGCGAGCCGCTCTACCTGGCCTGGGACTTCACCGTCGGTTCGCAGCGCAGCATCACGGGCCGCATGCTCGCGATCCGCGATGCCGGCTTCGCGGCACTCACGGACGGCACGCCCGGCTTCAAGGTGACGACGGTGCAGGACCTGACGCCCGCGCAGGACGCGCGCATCGCGCGCCACATCGAGGGCACGCTCACGGTGCCGAGCTTCGTGGCGGCCCCCACGGCCGGCACGGCCGACATCACGCCGGTGATCGCCGCGGTGGCGCCCTACCTGGGTGGCGGCGCGCTGTCGGTGCCGGCCGTCAAGGCCGCCTTCGACACGCTCGGCGACAAGCCGCTGCCGCTGGAGACCTTCCGCTACGCCTCGGCCACGCCGGGCGTGTACGACACGCCGGTGTGGGACGGCCACTCGACGCTCACCGTGCCCTTCATCTGCAACATCCCGCGCGCGGCGCTCAACCCCGACGGCAGCATCAACCCCGCGCGCATCTCGCTGTATGGCCATGGCCTGTTCGGCAAGCCGACCGAGGTCAATGCCAGCAACGTGAAGGACATGAGCAACGAGCACAACTTCGTGTTCTGCGCGACCAACTGGTACGGCTTCTCGCAGACCGAGATCGTGCCGTCGGTGTTCGGCTTCTTCGACCTGTCGAACGCACGCGTGCCCTTCGATACCACGCAGCAGGGCGTGCTCAACATGCTGATGCTGGGCCGCGCGATGCAAAGCGCCAAGGGCTTCGGCAGCAATGCCGCCTTCCAGATGGGCACCACGCCGCGCAGCGTGCTCGACACCAGCGAGCTGTTCTACGACGGCAACAGCCAGGGCGGCATCCTCGGCGGCATGCTGATGAGCGTGGCGCAGGACATCCACCGCGGCGTGCTCGGCGTGCCCGGCATGAACTACTCGCTGCTGCTCGAGCGCAGCGCGGACTTCCCCGAGTTCGCGACCATGGTCTACGCGGCCTACCCCGACAGCCTCGACCAGCAGTTCATCTTCTCGCTGTGGCAGACGCTGTGGGACCGCGCCGAGGCCAACGGTTATGCGCAGGCGATGACCGACAAGCCGCTGCCCGGCACGCCCGCGCACAAGGTGCTGATGCACGTGGCCTTCGGCGACCACCAGGTCACGATGTGGTCGGCCGAGGTCGAGGCGCGCACCATCGGCGCCAAGCTCTACTGCCCGGCCACGGCCAGCGGCCGCCATCCCGACGCGGTGCCCTACTTCCAGCTCTCGTGCATGGACCTGGGCGCCGGCGGCTACGACGGCTCCGCGATGGTGGTGTGGGACAGCGGCCCGGGCCGCCTGCCGCCACCGCCGCAGGACAACCTCGCGCCCACGGCCGGCAGCGATCCGCACGAGGACCCGCGCGCCACGCCGGCCGCGCGGCAGCAGAAGTCGGAGTTCCTGCGCAGCACCGGCAAGGTGGTCGACGTCTGCGGCGGCGCGCCCTGCCGCTCGGCGGCCTACGCGCCCTGAGCTCGTGGCGAGGACGCGGCGCGCTCAGGCCGCCGCGCCCTCGCGGTACGCGCCCGCGATCTTCGCCGGCCTCGCCTCGCGCGCGAAGCTGCGCTCCATCGCTTCGCCGCCTTCGCGGTAGTCGCCCGGCGTGCCGCCGGTCCAGCGCCGGAACGCGCGGTGGAAGGCGGCCACGCTCGAGAAGCCGAGGTCCGAGGCGATCGAGATCAGCGGCTCGGAACCGCGCGTGAGCCGCTCGATGGCGACGTCGCGGCGCAGCGCGTCCTTGATGTCCTGGAAGGTCGCGCCCTCGGCCTGCAGATGCCGCACGAGGGTGCGCGCCGACAGGCCGAACGCACCCGCCACGTGGGCGATGTCGCAGTCCTCGCCGAGCCGCGCCTGCAGCCACCCGCGCACGCGATGCGCGGCGCTGTCGGCGCTCGGCGGCACGAACAGCCAGTCGAGCGGCGCGCGATGCAGCAGGTCGCGCAGCTCGAGGCCGGAGCGGCGGCGCACCGGCCGGTCGAGGTACTTCGGGTCGAAGACCATGGCCGTGACGGGCTGCCCGAAGCGCGCGGGGCCGGGGAACATGAAGAGGTAGTCGGCGGCATCGTCGGGCCGCGCGAAGCCGAAGTCGATGCGCTCGAGTTCGATGCGCGCGCCGATGATCCACGAGCACAGGCCGTGCACCAGCTTCATGTGCAGCTCCTGCACCAGGCGCGCGCTGCGGGCCTGGCGCGGATAGGCATCGATGCGGATCACGGCCTCGCGTTCGTCGCGGTGCAGGGTGAACACCGAGCCGTCGTCGAGCACGCGGTTGAACTGCATCCATCGCTTGATGGCGACCTGCAAGGTGGGTGCATCGAGCATCAGGATGCTCAGCACCTTGAGCGTGCCGCAGCGCAGCGGCCGCGCATAGAGCCCGGGCATCTCGTCGTCCATGTGCAGCGCCACGCTGCGGAACAGCTCGGCGAACTGCTCCTCGGTGACCCGGCCATGCCGCTGCGCGAGCAAGGTGGGCGAGATCGTGGCCAGGTGCAGCATGCCGTGCAGGGTCGGCGCATCGATCGGCAGTCCCGCGAGGAAATCCCTGACGTAGGAGATCGGCAAGGTGGGCCGGCCCGCGAAGGCCGTTGAAGCGGATCCCGCGGCGGAAGGCATGGGCATGGCGTGAGACATGGCGTGATTGGCAAATGAAGTTGGCGCGATCGGAGAACACGGGACCGCATGCGCTGCCTAGAGTGAAGCCGACGCCGTGCGGCGAGGGCTCGATCAGGCCGTGCGCGTCGACATCATCCGTCCCACGAAAGAAGAACACCATGAGACAAACGCTCGGTTCGACGCGAACCGCACCGCCGCTTGCGCGGCCGGCACGCATCCTTTCCCTCGGTATCGCCTGCGCGGCGCTGCTGGCCGCCTGCGGCGGCGATGGCGGCGGCGGCGGGGGCTTCATCCCCGTCGTGCCGGCCTCGCCGCCACCCTCGGCGCCGGCGGCGCTCGACCAGGCCTCGATCACGGTGCTGTCGTCCAAGCCGCAGTTCGTGAGCGGCGGCGATGCGCTGGTCGAGGTGAAGGCGCCCGCGGGCGCGACGGCCTCGGGACTGGAGCTCACGCTGAACGGCAAGCCGGTGACGGCCCAGTTCGCGCGCGATGCGAGCGGCAGCCTGCGCGGCATGGTCAAGGGCCTGGCCACGGGCGCCAACACGCTGGCGGTGAAGGCGAGCGCCGAGGGCCGCGCGTCCTCGAATGCCGAACTGGTGCTCACCAACTACCCCGACACCGGCCCGATCCTCGCGGGCGCGCTGCTCACGCCCTACGAATGCCGCACCGTCGAATCGAACATGGGCACGCCGCTCGATGCGAACTGCTCGGCGACGCGGCGCAACGACTACTTCTACCGCACGCCGGCCGGCAGCTTCAAGCCGCTGGCCGATCCGCTCGCGCGCCCGTCCGACCTGGCGCAGACCACGACCATCGAGGGCAAGACGGTGCCCTACATCGTGCGCGTGGACTCGGGCACGGTGGGCCGCACGATCTACCGCATCGCGCTGCTCGACGATCCCACGGCCGAGACCGCGGTGCCCACCGGCTACAAGCCCGCCGCGGGCTGGAACGGCCGGCTGGTGGTGAGCTTCGGGGGCGGCGCGGGCACGCAGTACAACCAGGGCGTGAACCAGGCCACCGATGCGTTGAGCGACCTGCACCTGTCGCGCGGCTTCGCCTACATGATCTCGACCGAACTGGTGAACGGCCAGCGCGGCAACGCGGTGCTGCAGGGCGAGACGCTGATGATGCTGAAGGAGCGCTTCATCGAGACCTACGGCGTGCCGCGCTGGACGGCCGGCTCGGGCGGTTCGGGCGGCGCGATCCAGCAGCTGGTGATCACGCAGATCTACCCGGGCCTGCTCGACGGCCTGCAGCCCTCGCTGACCTTCCCCGACGGCAGCCTGCACGTGGCCGACTGCCGCCTGCTGGAGAACGTCTACAAGGCCGACACCGCAACCTGGACCAATGCCAAGCGCACGGCGGTCGACGGCTTCACCAACGGCACCTGCCGCGCCTGGGACCTGAGCTTCGTCAACACCATCGTCGCGACCAACGCGGCCGGCTGCGCGCTCAAGGACGTCTCGAAGGTCTACGACCCGATCAACAACCCGACCGGCGCGCGCTGCACCACCTCCGACATGCGCACCAACATCATGGGCCGCGACCCGATCACAGGCTTCGCGCGCAGCCCGCTCGACAACGTGGGCGTGCAGTACGGGCTCGAGGCCTTCAACAAGGGCGCGATCAGCGCCGAGGAGTTCGTGACGCTCAACGAGAAGGTCGGCGGCTACGACAAGGACGGCAAGCCGGTGCCGCAGCGCACCGTGGGCGATGCGCTCGCGCTCGAGCGCGCCTATGCGAGCGGGCTGGTCAACTCGGGCGGCGGCGGCCTGGCCTTCGTGCCGATCCTGCATTCGCGCACCTACAACGACGCCTCGGGCGACATCCATTCGCACGAGCGCGACCTGGTGGTGCGCGCGCGGCTGCAGCGCGCCAACGGCCGCATCGACAACCAGATCATCTGGGTCGGCCCGCGCACCGGCTATCCGCTGGCCGCGCTGTCGCTCGACGTGATGACGCAGTGGCTCGACGGCATCGCCGCCGACCCGGCGCCGCTGACCACCGACAAGGTGGTGGCGCACAAGCCCCGGGCCGCGGTGGACGCCTGCTTCGACGGCAGCGGCACCAAGTACGAGGAATCGCCGGCTTACGGCGCCACCGGCACCTGCGCCACGATGTACCCGCTGCATGGCGAGCCGCGCCAGCAGGCCGGCGCGCCGCTGACGAACGACATCAACAAGTGCCAGCTGAAGCCGGTGCTGGCATCGGACTACGCCCAGACCCTCACGCCCACGCAGCTCGCCCGGCTGCGGACCGTGTTCTCCAGCGGCGTGTGCGACTGGACCAAGCAGGGTGTCGGGCAGGTGCCGCTGAAGGGCACCTTCCAGAGCTACGCGGTCGCGCCGGGCTGATCGGGCCGCGGCGACGAGGCGGCGTCGATCGGGTCCGCGGGCCCGGTCAGCCGCCCTCGCCCTGCGCCGCCGCGCGCAGCACGGGGTCCGACAGCAGGCGCCCGGCCTGCTGCAGTCGCTCGAACTGCGCCTCGCTGAGGCTGCGGCGCACCAGGTCGAAGTGGCACAGCGTGCCGGCCAGCCGGCCGTCGCCATGGGTCAGCGGCACGCCGTGGTAGGCGATCACCATGCCCTGGTAGGGGCTGCCGTCGAGCAGCCGCTCCTCGCGCGAATCCTCGGTGCACAGGCGGCCGTCGCGCAGCACGAACTGGCAGAAGCTGCTGCCCAGCGGCACCACGGCGAGCTGTTCGGGGCGCGCCTCGCCGAGCTTGTCGACCATGTAGAGGTTGCGCAGCAGGTCGCCGTCGAGCACGAAGACCGCGGTGTAGCGGTGCGGCACCTCGGCGTTGAGGCAGCGCAGCGCCTCCTGCACGCCGCGCTGGCGAAGCACCTCGCCCAGGTCCTGGTACGGGGCGGCCGCGGCGTCTGTCGTGAGATTCATCGACGGACTGTAGCAAAAAGAATTCATTTTCCAGCCACCGACCAAGGGGTCGGGCGGCGCCGGAAGCGCTTCAGGCGCGGCGTGCCGACGCCGCGTCCTCGGCCAGCGCGGGGCCGTCGTAGGACACGCGGTAGTTGCCCAGGCCCGTGAGGTCGAGCACGGTGAGCCCGCGCTTCTCGAGCCGGATCAGCCCCAGCGCCTGCAGCCGCTGCAGCGCGACGTTCACGCGCTGGCGCGAGACGTTGGCGAGCAGGCCGATCTCGGTCTGCCCCACCTGCAGGTGGCGCGGGGCATCGGGATAGAGCTCGGGATTGAACAGGCTCGCGAGGCAGTTGGCCACGCGCGCGTCGGTGTCGAGCAGGCGCTCGTGCGCGAGCGCGCCGATGAACAGGCTCAGCCGCGCGTTGAGCAGCTCCTGCAGGTAGTGGTTGAAGGGCACGCTGGTCTCGCGCAGCCAGTCGAAGGTGCGGCGCGGCATCAGCGCCACGCGCGTGGGCCGCAGCGCGAACACGTCGTAGCGGCGCGCCTCGTGCTTGAACAGCGAGCCCTCGCCGAACCACACGCCCGCCGACACGCCCGTGAGCGTCGACACGCGGCCGTCCTCGGAGGCCACCGACATCTTCGCGAAGCCGTCGATCAGCGCCATCCAGTGCTCGACCACCTGGCCCGCGCCCGCGATGCAGGCACCGCGCGCGTACTGGCGCTCCTGCATGCCGCCCAGCACGCGCTCGAGATCGGAAGAAGAAAGACCGGCCGCCCACCGGGAGCGCCGCACCATGCCCTCGAGGCACGCCGCGGCCTGCGGGGAATCAGGGATTACCTGTAGCAATTCACGCCTCATCTGTCGTCGCAACGACCGTGGTGCCGCGTGCCGCTCCTTAATCTTTGTGGAGATCGACACCAACACAGGAGACATCATGTTCGCCATCCCCCACGCACCGCGCAAGCGGGTTTCTCCGTGGCCGGCCCTTCGCGCCGGCTCCGTCGCGGCACTGGCCATTGCCGCGGCCGCGCTGCTCGCCAGTTGCGGCGGCAGCTCGGACAGCGGCGCGGTGTTCCTGCCGGTCGCGCCGCCACCGCCCGCGCCGCCGCCCGCCCCGGCCGCCTTCGACGTGCGCACGCTGTCGTCCAAGCCCGAGATGGTGAGCGGCGGCGACACGCTGCTCGAGGTGCGCGCGCCCCAGGGCGTGGCGACCGACAAGGTGCGCGTGAGCCTCAACGGCAAGGACGTGAGCGCGCAACTGACCACGCGCGATGCCGCCACGCGCACGCTGCGCGGCCTGGTCACGGGCCTCGCCGAAGACCCGGCCTCGGCCACCGGCAAGGAGAACCTGATCGTCGTGACCAACGCCGACAAGCCCGAGCAGCGCACCGAGCTCAAGCTGGTCAACTACCCGATCACCGGCCCGATCCTCTCGGGTCCGCACATCACGCCCTACGAATGCCGCACGGTGCAGAACGGCCTGGGCATGCCGCTCGATGCCAACTGCTCGGCCACCACGCAGGTGGTCTGGTACTACCGCAGCAAGGCCGGCAGCTTCAAGCCGCTGGCCGACCCGACCGGGACGCGCCCGGCCGACCTGGCCGACACCACCACCAACGACGGCGTCACCGTGCCCTACATCGTGCGCGTGGAGTCGGGCACCATCAACCGCGGCGTGTACCGCCTCGCGGTGCTCGACAACCCCGCGAAGGACGCGCCCGCCACCTGGAAGCCCGGCAAGGGCTGGAACAGGAAGCTGGTGCCCTACTTCGACTGCTGCGGCTCGGCCCAATACAACCAGGGCGTGCATCCGATCGAGTCGATCCTCGACCCGATCGCCGACATCTACCTGTCGCGCGGCTTCGCCTTCGTCAACTCGACCGAGCTGTGGAATAACCAGCACGCGAACCCGCACCTGCAGGGCGAGACGCTGATGATGATCAAGGAGCACGTGATCGAGGAATTCGGCGAGGTGCCGAAGTGGACCGCGGGCATCGGCGGCTCGGGCGGCGCGATCCAGCAGTACCTGATCGCGCAGCTCTACCCGGGGCTGCTCGACGGCATCCAGCCGATCGTCTCGTTCCCCGAGACGCTGATGCCCGAGGTGATGGAGTGCCGGCTGCTCAACAACGTCTACGGACTCGACATGGCGACCTGGACGCCGGCCAAGCAGGTCGCGGTCAATGGCTTCAACCAGGGCACCTGCGGGGCCTGGGACGCGTCTTTCGCAAGCATCATCAAGTCCGACAACGCGGCGGGCTGCGGCTTCCTCGAACCGACCAACGCAGCCAACGTGTTCAACCGCGCGACCAACCCGAACGGCGTGCGCTGCGACCTGTTCCAGACCAACGTCAACCTGCTGGGCAAGCGCCCCGGCACGCAGGAAGCGCGTCGCCCGATCGACAACATCGGCGTGCAGTACGGCCTGGCCGCGCTCAACAAGGGCACGATCTCGGTGAAGGAGTTCCTCGACCTCAACGAGAAGGTCGGCGGCTACGACCGCGACGGCAACGTTCAGGCGGCACGCTCGCAGGCCGATGCCGGGGCGCTCGAGGCGACCTATTCGGGCGGCTTCAAGAACAGCTTCACCGGCCCGGGCCTCGCGAACATCCCGATCATCACGCAGCGCGCCAATGCCGATGCGACCGGCGACATCCACGACACGCTGCAGGACCTGATCATCCGCGCGCGGCTGCAGCGCGCCAACGGCCGCAGCGACAACCAGATCATCTGGACGCTGGGTTCGACCTCCGCCGTGAACTACATCGCCGCATCGATCGACCTGATGAACAAGTGGCTCGACAACATGGCGGCCGACAGCGCCGCGGCCTCGACCGACAAGGTGGTGCGCAACAAGCCCGCGGGCGCCAACGACGCCTGCTGGGACAAGAGCGGCACGCGCATCGACGAGGTCGCGTCGCAGGACCCGGCCGCGAAGTGCAACGTGGTCTATCCGCGCTTCAGCACGCCGCGCATCGTGGCCGGTTCGCCGCTCGTGAACGACGTGCTCAAGTGCCAGCTCAAGCCGGTCGCGATGGCCGACTACACGGCGACCTTCAGCGGTGCCGAGGAGACGCGGCTCAAGACCATCTTCCCGGCCGGCGTGTGCGACTGGAGCAAGCCGGGCGCGGGGCAGCAGCCGCTGAAGGGAAGCTACCTGCGCCTGCCGCTGGGCTGACAAGATGTGAATAAACCTACTGCGCGCCCCGATCTCGCCCCTGCGGTCCTCACCGTACAAGGTACGGCTGCGGTCCTCGGCGCGACCTCGGGGCGCTCGCTACGGTTTCTTCACACCTTGCGAGGGTTTCGCGATGGGGATTTCGGGGCTCTTCGGAGCCCCTTTTTCGTGGCGCGGCGCGGGGCGTTCGCGCGATAGGAATTCCCCATCCGCGACGGCTTCGGGCAAGGAGTTTTAACTGTACGTCCATACAGCATTTCTCTAGAATGCCTCGTCTCCAAGAACAACTTCGAGGCGACCGCATGACCACCGCCAATCCGCCCGCAGCCGCTGCGCGCATCCTCTTCTTCTCACGCCCCACGCAGCCGCAGCCCGCCCCGCGGCTGCGTGCCACGGGACGCCTCTCGACCTGGCCGTTCCGCGTGCTGCGGCACAACGAACAGGGCGATCCGCACGACATCAAGGCGCAGGCTGCGCGGGTGTTGCGGACGACGGCGCAGCAGTGGTGGCCGAAGGTGGATTGATCCGTTCATCGTCCGAGCACGCCAGATGACATCCGACAGGCAAGACATGCCGAGCGGCACCCGATTGCTGATCGGGTTGTTTCCGGACGCCGAGGTTCGGTCGGCGATCGCGATGCACCGCGACCAATCGCTATGGCCTCGCAACGCGCACTTTGCCCCTCTCCCGCACCTTCATCTGACGCTGGGCTATGTCGACGACAGCGGTGAGCTGCTCTACGCGCCCCGGCTCGTGGCCGCCTTGAGCGAAGTGCCCGTTCGTGGGCTCAAGCTCGTGCTCGATCAATCCTGTACCTGGATCTACAAGGAAGCCACCCCCACGGAAAAAGGCAAGGCGATATCCGTGTTTCGGCCCGCACCGCATGACGGCCTGAGTGACCTGCACGAATGCGTTCAGCGCGCGCTGCAGAAGGCCGAATTGCAGGATGACGTCAGAGGCTGGACGCCTCACATCACCTTTGCTCGCGATTCGGAGCGAGCGGCCTATCCTGCGCTGGAGCCGATTCCCTGGCTCGCGGGCGAGTTGCGCTTGGTCCGCTCTCGCTTCGACGGCCAGTTTTTTCGCCACGAGCCACTGGCGTCGTTCTTCGCAACGGGCGATATCCGCATCGCGCCCGTCATTCGAGAGAATCTTCAGCGCCTCTGCTGAGCTTCAGCCGCACGGCCCCGCAGGCCGGCCTCACACCAGCAAGTCCTGCACGTCCTCATCGAACCCCGCCATCGGCTGCGCCTTCGCGAGCGCGAGCCACACCGCGAACGGAATCCGCTCGAAGCTGCGATGCACCGCGGCACGCGCGACCACGAGGCGTTCGCCCTCGAGCACCATCACGCCGCATTCGGCCGGCACCTCCTCGGGCGTGGCGATGCAGCGGCCGCGCGCGTCGTTGCCCAGCACGTACCAGCACTCGCCGCCGAGGTCGAGGTAGGCCGCGCGCTTGTCGGGCTTGCGCAGGTCGCCCAGCAGGTCGGCGCGGCTCACCTTCACCTCGTGCACGATCGGATGCGCATAGGCCTCGACGCTGGTGTTGCGGATCGAGAAGACATCGGGCCTGGCCATGCACCAGCGTGCCTTGCCGCCCTCTTCCGCCGGCGGCAGCTTCGCGCGCAGGCTCAGGCCGCGCCAGGCGATGCGGCCGCCGCGCGTCATCTCGCGCGCCACGCGTTCCACCAGCGCCTCGTGCGGCGACAGCGCCGCGCGGTTGATCGTGAGCGTGGTGGCGATGCGCGCGAGGCCGGCATCGGTCACGCGCAGGGTCTCGTGGCCCTGCGCCGACCGCACGCGTTCGAGGAAACCGCCCGCGAGCAGCTCGACCTCGATCGCGTCGCAGCAGGGCCAGCCGGCCGAGCGGTACATCTCGCGCAGGCGCCGCGCATGCAGCTTGCCGAAGGGCACGTCGCCCGACGCCGATGCGATGGCCAGCGAGGCCGCGAGCGACACCGCGGTCTGCATCGGTGGTTCCTCCACCGGCGGCGGAAAGCCGGGGTCGGTCACCGGCGGCATCGCGGGCGGCGGGTCGCCCTCGGGCAACGGCCCCGGCGGCATGACGGGCGGTGGCGGCACCACGGGCACGTCGGGCGCGGGTGGCGGCGGGCCGATGGGCATATCGACGATGGGATCGAGGGCGAGTGCGGACATGGTGAGGAACAGGTTAGCGAAATCCGGTGGATGAGGCGAGGACTCGAACGAACGGTTGCGATCGGTTGCACAGACGGACAGAACGCGCGGAGGCCGTCATCGCGTCAGTGGAAATCCCGGCTGCTGTTGCTCTGCGCGAGCCGGCCCATCAGCGGCGTCAGGTCCTTGAAGCCGGTGGCGATCAGGTGCTGCACCTTGCCGCCGCTGTCGTCGTCGCGCTGCCAGGTGCCCTGCACCGCGAGCAGGTGCGATTTCAGCAGCGGCTCGCGCCAGGCTTCGATCACGTGGTTCCAGACGATCACGTTGACGTTGCCGGTCTCGTCCTCGAGCGTGACGAAGATGGTGCCGTTGGCGGTCTGCGGCCGCTGCCGGCCCTTGACGATGCCGCAGGCGCGCACCACGCGGCCGCTGGGCATGCCGCGCAGCTGCTCGGCGCTCATCAGGTTCATGCGTGCCAGCCGCGGACGCAGCAGCGCGAGCGGATGGCGCCGCAGCGTGAGGCGCATCGACGCATAGTCGCCGACGATCTCCTCGCCCTCGGGCGCCGCGGGCAGCGCCAGCGCCTCCTCGTGGATCGGCACGCCCTTGAGCAGCCCCGGCGCGCGCCGCTGCGCCGTCGCATCCCACATCTGCTGGCGCCGATGGCCCGACAGCGAGATCAGCGCATCGGCCGCGGCCAGCGCCGCCATGTCCTTGCCGTCGAGCTCGGCGCGCAGCGCGAGGTCTTCGGTGCTGGTGAAGGGCGACTGCGCACGGGCCTCGAGCAGGCGCTTCGCGCCGCCCTTGCTGAGGCTCGCGATGCGGTTCAGGCCCAGGCGCACCGCGGGCTGGTCGTCATGGCCCAGGCGCTCGGCATAGCGTGCGTCGGTGCCCGGCGGCACGCGCGGTGCATCGGCCGCGCGCGGCTCGAGCGTGGTGTCGATCGCGCTGCAGGTCACGTCGACCGGCCGCACCTCCACGCCATGCCGGCGCGCGTCCTGCACCAGCTGCGAGGGGCTGTAGAAGCCCATCGGCTGCGAGTCGAGCAAGGCGGCGAGGAAGCAGGCGGGCTCGTGGCACTTGAGCCAGCTGCTGACCGTGACCAGCAGCGCGAAGCTGGCGGCGTGGCTTTCGGGGAAGCCGTAGTCGCCGAAGCCCATGACCTGTCTGAAGATGGCTTCGGCGAATTCCCTGGGGTAATCGCGCTTGACCATGCCGTTCACGAGCTTGTCGTGAAATTTCTCCAGGCCGCCCTTGCGCTTCCAGGCCGCCATCGCACGGCGCAACTGGTCGGCCTCGTCGGCGGTGAACTTCGCCGCGATCATCGCGATCTGCATCACCTGTTCCTGGAAGATCGGAATGCCCAGCGTTCGCTCCAGTGCGGGCCGCAGTTCGTCCTTCTCGTAGACGATGGGCAGCCCCTTGGCGATGCGTTCGCGCTGCTTGAGGTACGGATGCACCATGCCGCCCTGGATCGGCCCGGGCCGCACGATCGCGACCTCGATCACCAGGTCTTCATAGGTGCGCGGCTTCAGACGCGGCAGCATCGACATCTGCGCGCGGCTTTCGATCTGGAACACGCCCACGGTGTCGGCGTCGCAGATCATGTCGAACACCTTGGCATCGTCGCTCGGAATCTGGTGCAGTCCCCGGCTCCAGCCCCGCCAGCGGTTCATGTGGTCGAGTCCCCGCCTGATCGCACTGAGCATGCCGAGCGCCAGCACATCGACCTTGAGCATGCCGATGGCCTCGAGGTCGTCCTTCTCCCACTGGATCACCGAGCGGTCCTTCATCGAGGCCTTCTCGACCGGCACCAGCCGCGTGAGCTTGGTGTGCGTCAACACGAAGCCGCCGACATGCTGGCTCAGGTGGCGCGGAAAGCCCCGCAGGCGCTGCGTCATCTCGATCCACTGCACCAGCTTGAGTTCGTCTTCCTCCACGCCCACGCGCGCGGCGGCGGCACGCAACTGCTCGCCGAGCACGGTGTCGTCGAACCAGTAGTGGTCCTTCGCGAATTCGTCGACCAAGCGCTCGTCGATGCCCAGGGCCTTGCCCACGTCGCGCAATGCGCTGCGCGCGCGATAGCAGATGACGACCGCGGCAATGGCGGCGCGGTCGCGGCCGTACTTGGCGTAGATGTACTGGATGACCTCTTCGCGCCGCTGGTGCTCGAAGTCGACGTCGATGTCGGGCGGCTCATGACGATGCCGGCTCAGAAAGCGCTCGAACAGCAGATGGCCCTTGTGGGGATCGATCGCGGTGATGCCGAGGCAGTAGCAGACGGCCGAGTTGGCGGAGGAACCTCGGCCCTGGCAAAGGATGGCCTGCGAGCGCGCGAAGCGCACGATGTCCTCCACCGTGAGAAAGAACATCTCGTACTCGAGCTCGAGAATCAGCGCCAGCTCCTTCTCGACCTGTTCGCACACCTTGTCGGGCACGCCGTCGGGATAGCGGACCTTCGCGCCCTCCCAGGTCTTGCGCACCAGCGTCTGCGCGGGCGATTCGTCGTGGCCGAGGGTCTCGAGCGGGTACTTGTAGTTCTCGCGGATCACCTTCGGATCGAAGCTGCAGCATGCGGCCACCTCCAGCGTGTTCGCGAGCATCTCGCGCGTGTAGAGCTCGGCCAGCCGCACGCGCTGGCGCAGATGGCGCTCGGCATTCGACTGCAGCGCGAAGCCGCATTCGGCCACCGTCTTGCCCTCGCTCACGGCGGTGAGCACGTCCTGCAGCGGCTTTCGCGCGCGCGCATGCATGTGCACGTCGCCGGCCGCCACCCGACGCACGCCAGCGCGCTCGCCGGCCTCGGTCAGCGCCACGAACCAGAGGTCGTCGTCGATCTCGTTGAGCATCTCGACGGCCAGCCAGAGGTTGTCGCCATAGAGGGCCTGCGCCGCCTTCAGATCGCCGTGCAGCGCCTCGGCGTCGAGCATGGCGCCGG
Organism: Variovorax sp. GW821-FHT09B01; assembly: GCF_059418345.1. Taxonomy (NCBI): domain Bacteria; kingdom Pseudomonadati; phylum Pseudomonadota; class Betaproteobacteria; order Burkholderiales; family Comamonadaceae; genus Variovorax; species Variovorax sp. GW821-FHT09B01. The sequence continues at coordinate 17,607 of NZ_JBWKPQ010000007.1, forward strand.
GCACGCGCTGCGGCACGAACAGCACCTGGCAGTGCTGCAGCGAGGCCACGTCGCTGCCGTCCCAGGTCACGCGGTAGTCGCCCTTGGGCAGCTCGGTGTTGCGCGCGGCGGTGATGAATTCGCAGAGGTTGCCCCAGCCCTCGGTGTCGTTCGCGATCACCACCAGCTTGAAGCGCTCGAAGCGGAACTCGCTGCCGAACAGCAGCCGGAACTCGGGATGGCGCGGGATCGGAGGCTCCTCGGGATGCTCGCGCTCGTACTCGTCGAGCTGCCCCGGCAGGTCGCGCAACGCCACGTGCGCGCGCACGATGCCGGCCACCGAGCATTCGTCGGTGATGGCGAGCGCCGCGTAGCCGAGGTGGTAGGCGCGCTGCACCAGCTCCTCGGGCGTGGAAGCGCCGCGCTGGAAGCTGAAGTGCGTGAGGCAATGCAGCTCGGCATAGCCCGGCAGGCTCGGTACGCCGACCGCTTCGCGCCGCGGCAGGGGCTGCACCGGGGCCGGCTTGCGCTGCTTGGCGCTCGAATCAGGCATACAGCCCCTGCAGGAACCAGCGCACCTCGCCCGAAGCGAAGCAGGCCGCGGAGCGCTCCCTGAAGATCCACACCAGGCCGGCCTCGGGACTCTCTGCGATGTAGTAGTCGCGCACCGCCGGCTGGCCGCCCTCGTCCACGCCGCCCCACCATCCGGTCTCGACCCGCTGCGGCCCGATCAGCTTGCTCAACGGACCCTTGTAGCAAGGCCGCTCGCCGTCCATCTCGAGGCGCAGCGGCTCGGGCAGCAGCCAGGCGGGATAGAGGGCATCGGGCTGCTGGGCCGGTGCCGCGGCGGCATCGCGTGCCCGTGCCTTGGGTGCCGTGGACTTGATGCCGCTGCGGCCCAACGCCGGCCGCCAGACCTGCGTGTGTTCGGGTTGATGATCCGCCCGCGCCCGCGGCACCAGCACCTGCATCGCCCCCAGCCGCACGCTCAGCCGCTCGACCATCTCGTGCAACTTGTCCCCCTTGCGGTTGTCCTCCGGCAGAAAACTGGTGCTCGCCCCGGCCCACGGATCGGTCTCGAGCGAGCGCAGCTTGAGCCAGCTCGCGGGCGCGGCGAGCGTGGCGAGAGCCAGCTTTTCGGACAGCAGGCGGCGCAGGTGCGCGAGGTCCTGCGTGGGCTCGGCGGTGCGCACCGCGATCTGCTGGGTCGGCGGCAGGTTCACGCCGTTGAAGCGCTTGAGGTCGAGCGTCCATTCCAGCTCGAGCGCGCGCGCGCCGCGCTGGCGTGCGCGCAGCCAGATCTGCAGCGCCGACAACAACCGGTTGGCCGACCACATCAGCTCGGGCGCGGTCTCGGCCAGCGCGGGCAGCTCGAGCTTCTGCTCGAACACGTCGGGCAGCGTGAGCCAGGCATGGCTTTCGGGGCGCAGGCCCCAGGCGATGTCGAGCGCGGCGCGCAGCTCGGCGCCGAAGCGCCGCGAGAGCCCGCCGCGCGGCAGCGCCGCCACCTCGCCCCAGCTGCGGCAACCGAGCCGCGCGAGCGCATCGAGGTGCTCGCGCGCGGCGCTCAGGGTGTCGAGCGGCAGGCCGGCGGGAATCTCGGGCGGCCGTTTCTCCTCGCGCACGAACAGCCGCAGCCGCGCCAGCGCCTCGAGGCTGGTGGCGCCCTGCGCGCCGCGCAGCACGGCGGCGACAGGCACAGGGTTCTCGTTGAGCAACTGACGCATCAGCGAGGAACGCCCGCCCCACAGGCGCTCGCAGGCCGAGACCTCGAGCATCAGCGCCTCGTCGAGCCAGCACACGTGCGGCGTGTAGCGCAACGCCCACCAGCCCAGCGCCTCGGGCGTGGGCATGGCATCGGCGGCGGCCGTGGCGGCACCGGCCTCGGCCTGCGCCTCAAGCGACCACTGCAAGGCGATCCAGTGCATTGGCGCCTCCTGCCTTCCATGCGTCGATGCGCACCACGTTGGCGGCCGGCGGTGCTTCCACCGCCTCCACCGCCACAGCGCCCTGCTGCTGCGCGCGCAGCTTGCGCCGCAGCCGCGCGGCCGCGAGCAGTGCCGCCATGCGCTCGCCGCGCGCCGGCAGCATCACCGGCGCGGCCAGCGGCGGGCCGCGGCGCTTGAGGATGTGCAGCTCGATCTGCGTCGGGTCGGCCTCGCAGCGTGCGATGCGCAGCCGCAACCGCGCGGGCGAGGCCGACTGCGCCACGGCCTCGGGCCGGCAGACGAACAGCAGCGCCTCGTGCTGCGCGGCCGCGAGCTGCAGCCGCCGCAGCTCGCCCACGCGCGCCTGCGGCAGCCAGGCCAGCACCGCCCCCACCTCGGCGCAGCGCAGCGCCTGCTCGCAGGCCCACAGCCGCGCGGCCGCGGCCTCGCTGCGCACCCACATCAGCGCCTCGGGCCGCAGGCCATGGGCCGCGAGCGAGGCGCCGAAGGGTTCGCGCGGCGGACCGATCAGCACCACGGGGCCGCCGCGCACCGCCACCGACTGCACCAGCGCGGGCAGCAGCAGCCGCCAGACATGGTCCTCGGGCGCGGCCTGCAGCAGCTCGCTCATGGCGCCGACCGGCCAGCCTCCGCCCGGCAGCTGCGCGTCGAGCGCGGCATGGCCGGTGCCGATGACCTGCGCGTCGGCGCTGCCGAGCTCGTCGGCATGCCAGACGCCGCGGCCGGCGACGGGAGAGAGGGAGGCGAGGGAAGGAAGGCCCATGATGAAACTGTTAACTGTATTTTTATCCAGTATTTCAAGGGTTCGCAATCGGGTCGGCAAATTTCTTTGCAGGGCCCTCTTTCCCATTCCAATGGCTCATGCGATGGCGCCAAGATCTCGTTTGAAGCCCCGCGCCGAAGCCGCTCCAATGGCTTCACGAAGAATGGTCCTCGTGGCCGCGGCGGATGGGCCGCCGCGGTCGCCAGCGGGCCATGTCCCAGGAGCCCCAGGAATGCACGCCACCCTTTCCCATTCCCCACCCGCCGGCTCGGCCATCGCCGCCGCGCCGCTGCCCGCCAGCGGCGACGTCGAGGCCGGCCTCAACTACCTGCGGCCGACCGCGCTGCGGCCCTACAGCTACGCCTTCACGCCGCCGCCCGGCCTGCCCTGGGAGAGCGGCGAGTACGAGCGGATCGCGATGCCGATCGCCGATGCCCGCGGCCGGGCGACCCACATCGAGCGCGAGGGCTTCGAGCTGCGCGAGGCGCCCACGGCGGTCGCCGACTTCCTCGACGACGCCGAGGTCCAGGCCGTCTACTACCCCGAGCTGGCCGCGCTCGCGCTCGCGGTCACCGGCGGCGCGCGCGCCCACGTGTTCGATCACCTGGTGCGACAGCGCGAGCCCGAGCGCACCGCGCTGAACTTCGGCCGCGGCAAGACCGACGGCAAGGCCGCCGCCAACGGCCGCATCCACAACGACTACACCGAGGAATCGGGCCGGCGCCGGCTCGCGCTGGTGCTCGCGAGCGCGGCCGAGGCCGCCGCCGTGCGGCGCTACTGCATCGTCAACATCTGGCGCTCGATCGCCGGGCCGGTGCTCGACACCCCGCTGGCCGTCTGCGATGCGCGCACGGTGATGGCGCGCGACCTGGTGAATGCCGAGGTGCGCTATCCGAAGCGCACCGGCGAGATCTACCTCGCCACCCATGCCCCCACCCACCGCTGGTCGTACTTCTCGCGCATGGACCGGCACGAGGCGCTGGTGTTCAAGCAGTACGACGCGCAGCTCGGCGGCGTCGCGCGCTTCACGCCGCACGCGGCCTTCGACCATCCGCTGGCGCCGGCCGATGCCCCGCTGCGCGAGAGCATCGAGGCGCGCTGCCTGGTGGTGTTCGAGTGAGGGAGGCCATGGCCATGAACGCACCCACGCTCGACTTCTGGTTCGACTTCGGCAGCAACTACAGCTATCTCAGCGCGATGCGCATCGAGCAGGCCGCCGCCGCGCATGGCGTCGCGCTGCGCTGGCAGCCCTTCCTGCTCGGGCCGGTGTTCCGCGCGCTGGGCTGGGAGACCTCGCCCTTCGTGCTGCAGAAGGAAAAGGGCGACTACGTCTGGAAGGACATGGTGCGCCAGTGCCGCAAGTACGGCCTGCCCTGGCAACGGCCCAGCAACTTCCCGCGTGCCGCCGTGCTGCCGCTGCGCATCGCGCTGGCCGGCGCCGGCCAGCCGTGGATCGGCGAGTTCTGCCGCCGCACGATGCGGCTGAACTTCGCCGAGGACCGCGACATCGACGCGCCCGAGACCATGGCCGCGCTGCTTGCCGACATGGGCCTGCCCGCGCACCGCGTGATCGACGAGGCGCTGTCGGACGCCAACAAGCTGCGCCTGCGCCGCCAGACCGAGACCGCGATGGAAAAAGGCATCTTCGGCGCGCCCACCTTCTTCGTCGGCGACGAGATGTTCTGGGGCAACGACCGGCTCGACGATGCGCTGGCATTCGCCCGCGCGCAGGCCGGCGCCTGAACCCCACGGTCTCAGCGCGGCGCGGAGCCCTTCGCTTCCGCCACCAGCCACTCGGCCACGTGCCGCACTTCCTCGCGCGGCTGCGGCTCGGCCTGGATCAGCCAGTAGGCATGGCCCGAGGGCTGGGCCGGCAACGCGGCCTCCACGCGCACCAGCCGTCGGTCGTCGAGCAGCGGCTGGATCAGCTCGAGCCGCCCGAGCGCCACGCCCTGCCCCGCCATCGCGGCCTGGATCAGCTGGTCGTACTGGTTGAAGCGCAGCATGCCGCGCGGCTTCGCGTCGGCCCAGCCGGCCGCGGCCAGCCAGTCGCGCCACTGCAGCCAGGGCCGCTGCGCATCGTCGAACTCGAGCAGGTTCAGCGCCGCGATCGCCTCGGCCGCGGCCAGCGGCGGCAGCGCCAGCGAGGGATGCGCCACCGGCGCCACCGTTTCGCCGAACAGCCGCACCGCGCCCGCCGGCGCCAGCGCGGGCGTGGTGTAGCGGATCGCGAGGTCGATGCCTTCGTTGCGCAGGTCGGCCACGCGGTTGTTGGCCGAGACCCGCACGTCCACGCCCGGATGGATGTCCTGCACCCGGCTGAGCCGCGGCAGCAGCCACAGCCCCGTGACGCCGATGCTCGCGCTCAGCGTCACCGGCCGCTGCGCGCCGGTGCGGCCGATCTCGCCCATCACCTCCTGCAGCTGTTGCACCACCGCATCGGCGCTGCGGAACAGCCGCTCGCCCTCGGGCGTGAACGAGATCGAGCGATGGCCGCGCACCAGCAGCTTCACGCCGAGCTGCGCCTCGAGCGCATGCACCTGCTTGCTGACCGCCGACTGCGTCACGCACAGGTCCTGCGCCGCCAGCGAGATGCTCATGCGCCGCCCCACCGCGACGAAGCCGCGCACGAGGTCGAGCGAGGACAGGCGGACGAGCGGGAGCGGCAAGCCCATGGCGGATGCGGCGGGATGGCGAGGGTGGAATGGGATTGGAGCACAGGCACCGCCGCGTGTCTTCGCGCGGAATGAGCCGGCCGGCTACCGCCCGGCCGCCGACACCCCGTCCGCCACCGCCTTCAACGACTGCGAGAACGCCCGCGCCGCCGGCGTGAGCGCCGCGGGATCGCGCATCAGCAGCGACACCCGCACCTGGGGCAGCCTGTCCGCGACCTGCAGCGCGACCAGCCCGCGCGCCGCCACGGCATGCTTGAACAGCGAGGCCGCGGCCAGGGTCAGCGCGCCGGATTTCTTCACCAGCGTGATGCCGAGCTGCCACGAATGGCAGATCACGATGTCGCGCGGCGGCGGCAGGCCGGCCGCGGCGAAGTGGCGGCGCAGCAGCTCGACGCCGTACCAGGGCACCACCCACATGGCCTCGTGCAGCTTCGCCATCGAACGCACGCGCGCCAGCGGATGCTTCGCGCCGGCCACCACCGCGAGCGGAAACTCGAGCAGCGTCTCGCGATGCACGCCGTCGCCGGCATCGGGCTCGAGTTCGCCGAGGATCGCGAAGTCGAAATCTCCGCGGCTCCAGAGGCCCTTCACGTCGGCGCCGCTGAGCTCCTGCAGCTCGAGCGCGACGCCCGGCCACTTGCGGCGGAAGTCCTGCAGCGCATCGGGCAGCAGCCGCTCGACCGCGAACGAGCTGAAGGCGACGCGCAGCAGGCCGCCGGCACCGTCGCGCAGCTGCGCGATCTCGTCCTCGGCGCGGCGCACCTCGTTGGCCAGCAGCCGCGCGCGCTGGAGCAGGGCCTCGCCGATCACGGTGAGCGACACGCCCTGGGCGCTGCGCACCAGCAACTGCGCGCCCACGCTCTGCTCGAGCTCGCGCATCGCGTAGGTCATGGCGGGCTGCGTGAGGCCGGCCACGCGCGCCGCGGCGCGGATGCTGCCGGCCTCGGCGATCGCTTCGAAGATCTTCAGATGGCGCAGGTTCATGGGAGGACGAGGAAATGGGGTGATCAGAGATTTTGATCGCCCTGGAGTTTTTCGAGTCTTTTCCGATGCTCCGGCTTTCGCTATGGTCGGCCGCCACGACATCTCCCTTTCCATCCCTCCTTCTCCAGCCACCCATGAAACTCCGCTCCCGCTTCGCCCTGCTGATGCTCTCCGGCAGCCTCTTCCACGTCGCGGCCTCGGCCCAGACCGCGCCGGCGCCCGATGCCGGCCATGCGCTGACGGCACGCGCGCTGGCGCTCGCGGATGCCTCCGAGGCGCAGGTGATCGAATGGCGCCGCCATGTGCACCAGCATCCGGAGCTGTCGTACCAGGAGGTGCAGACGGCCGCCTACATCGCCGCGGCGCTCGCGAAGATGCCCGGCATCGAGGTCCAGACCGGCGTCGCCAAGACCGGCATCAAGGCGGTGCTGCGCGGCGGCAAGCCGGGTCCGGTGGTGGCGCTGCGCGCCGACATGGACGCGCTGCCGGTGGCCGAACGCAACGAGCTGCCGTTCCGCTCGACCGTGAAGGCGCCCTGGCTCAACAGCGACGTGCCGGTCTCGCACGCCTGCGGCCACGACACGCACGTGGCGATGCTGCTGGGCGCGGCGCAGGCGCTGTCGAAGGTGCGCGACGAGCTGCCGGGCACGGTCGTGTTCCTGTTCCAGCCCGCCGAGGAGCAGGGCCCGGGGCCGGTGGCCAGCGGCGCGCCCGCGATGGTCAAGGCCGGCGTGCTCGACAACCCGAAGGTCGACGTGGTGATGGGCCAGCACATCAGTGCACGCGCGCCCTCGGGCACCATCAGCTACCGGCGCGGCAGCCTGATGGCCAGCGGCGACGTGTTCAAGATCGCGCTCAAGGGCAAGGGCGGCCACGGCTCCTCGCCCTGGACCGCGAAGGACCCCACGCTGGCCGCGGCCGAGATCGCGCTGGCACTCCAGAACATCGTGAGCCACCAGATCGATCCGCTCGACGGCCCGACCGTGGTGACCGTGGGCTTGCTGCAGAGCGGCAACCGCGTCAACATCCTGCCCGACACGGCCGAGATCGCCGGCACCGTGCGCTCGCTGTCGCAGAAGAACCAGAAGACCGCGCACGACGCCATCCGGCTCAAGGCGCAGAAGATCGCCGAGAGCCACGGCCTGACGGCCGAGGTCACGATCGACACCGGCTACGAGGTGCTGGTCAGCGATCCGGCCGCCACGCAGGCCGTGACGCAGGCGCTCGAGACCGCGGCCGGCCCCGGCAAGGCGCGCGAGTCGCAGCCGAGCATGGGCTCGGAGGACTTCGGTTCCTTCGGCAAGAACATCCCGATCGTGTTCTGGCACCTCAATGCCTCGCCCTTCGCCGATCGCAACGGCGCGCCCAACCACTCGTCCGAGTTCGTGATCGACGAATCGGCGCTGCGCGTGGGCGTGCGCGCGCTGGTGGGCAGCACGCTGGCGTACATGAACCGGCCGGCCGGTGGGGCCGCGGGGGTCAAGGTCTCGCAAGCGCAGTGAGGACCGCGCGGCGCTTCAGTTGTCCTTGACGATCTTCCAGCTCTTGCCCTCGTCCGCGGAACGCAGGATCAGGTTGTCGGGCAGGAAGGCGATCAGGGAGCCGTCGGAGCGGTCCACCATCATCTGGCGCACGGCCTGCGGCCCCGTGATGCTCGGCGAGCCGCCGGTGTGGGTCCAGCTCTTGCCGCCGTCGCGCGTGGTCATCAGCCCCATCGCACCGGGCATCAGCCCGGGTGCGATCGGCGCCACCGCATAGGCCGTCTGGCGGTCCTTGAACGCGATGGTCACGACGAAGCGGCTGGTGTTGAGGTCGCTCCAGGTCTGCCCCCAGTCCGGCGACAGCATGGTGGACTTGGTGAAGATCGCCGTCTGCGACACCAGGGTGCCGTCGGGCAGCGCGTTCACGTCGAGGGTGGACTGGCCATTGCTCGAGCGCGTCAGCGTGCGGCCGTCGGTGGCGTGGAGGTCGCCGTTCGGCATCATCACGCCCACCCGGTCGGGCGTGCCGAAGGCCATGCTGCGCATCCACGGCATGTTGATCGAACGGCTGTCGGAGAACTCGCCGAGCTTGCGCCAACCGACGCCCGGATCGGCCGACGCGTAGACGCTCCAGAGGCTGTCGCTGCGCGAGACCACCACCAGGCTGCCGTCGCGCATCGGCTGCGCCACCTGGATCAGGCCGTCGTCGGGCGGCAACAGGTCCTTCCAGGTATCGCCCTCGTCGGTCGACAGGCGCAGCAGGCCTTCCTCGCCGGCCACCAGCAGGCCGCCGCGGTACGGCCGCACCGACAGCACCTCGCGCCAGGTCTTCGCGTCGATCTCGCGCCAGCGGCTCTCGCCGCCCTTGCGCCACAGCACCTTGCCGAGCTTGGCGCCGGCCATGAACTCGCCGTCGGCGGTCTGTGCCAGGCCATGCCAGGCGGAAGCGAGCCGCTTGAGCTGCGGCGCCAGCGCGGCGCGGCGATGCAGGTCGGGCGTGAAGATGAAACCGTGCTGCGGGCGATCGCGCGTCTGCGCCGCCAGCGCGGGATAGAGGGTCTCGAAGGTCTTCTGCAGCTCTTCCTCCGGCCGCACGTAGGCAACGACGAAGCGCGAGCCCCCGCGCGGCTGGATCAGCAAGGTGCCGAGCAGCGTGACCTCGTCGCGCACCACGTCGAAGCTGCCGAACTTCGCATCGATGGGGAAGGTGTAGCTCATGTTGCCCGAGCCGCCCGCCGCGTGCTTGATGATGTAGCGGCCCGGCGCGACCATGCCGCTGAAGACGGCCGTGGTGTAGGTGGAACGGCGCGTGCGCTGCAGCACCACCATGTCCTGGCCGGTCTGCTTCTCGCCGGGCCCGAGCACGCGTTGGAGATGCAGGGTCCACAGCGTTTCGGCCGGGTCGTTCTCGCCGGGGCTGTTGGTGATCAGCTTCATCACCACGGCGCCTTCATGGCCCGTCAGGGTCTGCTCGGGCGCGATCGGCGGCGCGACGCAGGCGGCCAGCAGGGCCGCGGCCAGCAGCAGCACGAACCCGCGCAGCAGGCGGACGATGGGTCGGGGAAACGGGGTCACGGTCGTGGCTCTCTTGTTGGAATGGTTTTGCGGGATGGCTCCGGCGGATCGCTCGACGGCCGGACGGCAGGCCCTCCACCTGCGGACGCGCACGATACATTCGGGAACATCCGCGGGCAATCCACCGGACGAAGGTGTTGCATCGGCGCCAACCCGCGGCCCGCCCCCGCGAGCCGCTGCGCGATGCAGGCGCGGGTGCTATCGTCGATTCCACCCTTCCCATGAAGACCCCCGGCCCGACGCCCTCTTCTCGGCCCGCGCTCGCGGCGCCGATGCATCGCGCGCAGTTCCTGCGGCTCGCCGCGGCCCTGCCCGCGAGCGCCGCGCTGAGCGCGTTCGCGCAGCGGCCGGCCGGGTCCACGCCCCCGCCGACCATGAACACCCGCCCCATCCCCTCCACCCAGGAAGCGCTGCCCGTGATCGGTTGCGGCACCTGGATCGGCTTCGACCAGCGTCCCGGCAGCGAGGAATACCAGCGCCTCGCGGGCGTGCTCGAGGCGCTGTTCGCCGCGGGCGGCACGGTGATCGACAGCTCGCCGATGTACGGCCGCTCCGAGGAGAGCACCGGCGAGCTGCTGGCCGCCACGGCGGCGGCTCGCGGCACTCGGCGCCCCTTCCTCGCGACCAAGGTCTGGACCTCGGGCCGCGAGGCCGGCATCGCGCAGATGGAGCAGTCCTTCGCGCGGCTGCGTACCGAGCGCGTGGACCTGATGCAGATCCACAACCTGGTCGACTGGCGCACCCAGCTCGCGACCTTGCGCGAATGGAAGACGCAGGGCCGCGTGCGCTACCTGGGCATCACGCACTACACGGCCTCGGCCTACGACGAGGTCGAGGCGGTGCTGCGCGCGCAGCCGCTCGACTTCCTGCAGATCAACTACTCGCTCGATGCGCGCGCCGCCGGCGAACGGCTGCTGCCGCTGGCGGCCGAGCGCGGGGTGGCGGTGATCGTCAACATGCCCTTCGGCGGTGGCGGCCTGCTGCGCCGGCTGCGCGAGCGCGCGTTGCCGGGCTGGGCCGCGGAGATCGGCTGCGCGAGCTGGGCCCAGGTGCTGCTGAAGTTCGTGCTGAGCCATCCGGCCGTGACCTGCACCATCCCCGGCACCAGCCGCGCGGCGCACATGGCCGAGAACGCCGCGGCCGGCGCGGGGCCGGTGCCCGACGCGGCGTTCTGGAAGCGGCGCGCGGCCGAGGTGCTGGGCTGACGCCGCTCAGCGGTCGAGGAAGTCGACCACGCGCCGATTGAATTCCTCGGCCCGCTCGTACTGCACCCAATGCCCCGCGCCGTCGACCACGGCGCCTTCGCGCTGCGGCCCCTCGGCCACGAGCCGCGCCACCAGCGCGCGCGAATCGGCGGTCACGTCGAACTCGCCCCAGAGAAAGAGCTTGGGCCCGGGAATCTCGGCCAGGGCCGCCTGCAGGCCGCCGCGGCGCGACACCTCCTTGCTGCGAAAGCGCGTGCCGTGGCAGGCGATGTCGTGGATCTCGAAGGCCAGCGGATCGGCGCGCGACATGTCGTGCAGCATCAGCGCGCCGAGGTTGTGCAGCAGCGCGGCACGCTCCGCCTCGCGGTCCTTCGCCAGGCGCCAGTTGATCATCTCGACCGCCATGCGCCGCATCGTGCCGTGGCCGCCGCTGCCGACCAGCAGCATGCGGCGCACCGCGCGCCGGTGCAGCGCGAACTGCGAGGCCACCACGCCGCCGAAGGAGAAGCCGCCGAGGTCGATCGGCGTGCCGGCGCCGATCAGCGCATCGAGCGAGCCGGCCAACGCCGCGAGCGACGGCGCGAGCGGATGCTCGTCGGGCGCCGGCGGGGGCGGCGTGCCCGAATCGTTGAAGCCCGGCATGTCGGGCAGCCACAGCGCGCGCTCGGCCGACAGGGCCTCGGCATTGCGCAGCCAGTGCATCCAGCTGCCGTGGCCGCCATGCAGCAGCACCAGCGGCGGATGGGCGCCGCCGTCGGCGGGGCCGAAGCGGCGCCAGCGGACGCGCACACCGGCCTGCTCGATGTCGTGATGGGTCGACAGCGCGTCGACGCGCGCGATGACGGCGCGGGCTTCGTCCTCGGTCGTGGCCGAGAGTCCGGGCATCGGGGTGACGGCGCTCATGGCAGCATCCTCTGCAGCTCGGCCTCGCCATCGAGGAACTGGTGCTTGAGCGCACCGATCAGGTGCAGCGCGAACAGCACGTAGAGCACATAGCCGGCCCAGGTGTGCACGCCGCCCAGCACGGTGTGGAGGTTCTCCTTGGCGGCGGCCTCGATGTCCATGATCCAGCCGATGCGCGGCCACTCGAACAGGCCGAACAGCTGCATCGGATGCGTGGCCGCGTCCTTCCAGGCCGAGTCGTGCATCCAGCCCGAGAGCGGCAGCGCGATCATCACGAGGTACAGCGCGCCATGGGCCGCGTGCGCGCCGATGCGTTCGAGCCGGCCGTAGCTGCCGGGCATGGCCGGCGGCCGGTGGGTGGCGCGCCACAGGATGCGCAGGATCACCAGCCCCAGCACGGTGATGCCGATCGACTTGTGGGTGTCGATGGCCGGGCGCACCCAGTCGTCGGGAAAGCGGTCGACCGAGAGGATCAGCGCGATGTTGACGATCATCAGCAGTGCGATGATCCAGTGCAGCGCGATGGCGGTGCGTGTGTAGCGATGGTGAGGGGGCATGCGGGAATTTTCGGCGGGAGTCCGACTCAGCCTGTCAGGCGCGCGATTGTCCGGCCTTCGGCCTCGGACATTCGAAACCGCCGGCCCGTTCCGTGCGTACACCTTCCCATCGCCCTGGCGCCCCTGTCTTGAACGACCTGCTCCGCTCCGCCTTCGTCGCCGCGTCACCGCGACTCTCACCCCCCGCCACGCCGCTGCGAAGCTGGCTCATCCATGGCGGCGTGCTGCTGCTGTGGGGCCTGCTGTTCGCCATGGCCTTCCGCCTGGGCAACGTGCAGGCCTGGTCGGTGGGCGTGGCCTACGTGCTCTACGACACGGTGCTGCTGCTGTTCGTGGGCTGGCAGACGCTCGCGATCCTGCGCCCGCGCGGCATCGCGCTGGCCTCGGCGCCGCTGCCGCATCCCGCCGTGGCACCGCACCGCGCCACGCTGGGCGTGATCGTCGCCGCGCACGACGAGGCCGCGGTGCTGCCCGTGACGCTGACCGCGCTGCTGGGCCAGACCGATGCGCCCGACCGCATCGTGATCGCCGACGACGGCTCGACCGACGGCACGGCCGAGCTGCTGACCACGCGCTACGGGCTCGAGGCGCCCGAGCCGGGGCAGCTCAGCGCCGCGAGCACCCTGCATCCCAATCTGCACTGGCTGCGGCTGCCGCACGGCGGCAAGGCGGTGGCGCTGAACGTCGCGGTGCTGTGCATAGACACCGAGACCGTGCTCACCGTCGACGGCGACACCCTGCTCGATGCGCATGCCATCGCCGCGGTGCGCCGCGCCTTCTCGGACGAACCCGCGCTGGTGGCGGCCACCGGCGTCATCACGCCGGTGTGCAGCCGCACGCTGGGCGGTCGGCTGCTGCAGTGGTTCCAGACCTACGAGTACATCCGCAACTTCCTCTCGCGCTATGCCTGGATGCGCGTCGACGGCCTGCTGCTGATCTCGGGTGCCTTCGCGGGCTTCCGGCGCGACGCGGTGCGCGCGGTGGGCGGCTTCGACACCGACTGCCTGGTCGAGGACTACGAACTCATTCACCGGCTGCACCGCCATGCCCAGGCGCACGGCCTCGACTGGCGCGTGCGCGTGCTCGGCGACGCGCAGGCGCGCACCGACGCGCCCAGCAGCGTGGGCGCCTTCCTGCGCCAGCGCCGGCGCTGGTTCGGCGGCTTCCTGCAGACCCAGTACTGGTACCGCGCGATGGTGGGCGACCGCCGCTACGGCTGGCTCGGCACCGCGATGCTGCCGGTCAAGGCCATCGACACCCTGCAGCCGCTGTACGGCCTCGCGGCCTTCGGACTGCTCGTGATGTACCTGGTGCGCGGCGACTTCGGCGTGCTGCTGCCCGCGGCCGGCGTGATCGCCGCCAAGATCGTGCTCGACCTCGTCTTCCACCTGTGGTCGGTGCACCTGTACCGGCGCTGGGTCGGCCACGACGGCGAGGCCGGCATGCTGCAGGCCTTCGCGGCCGCGCTGATCGAGCCCTTCACCTTCCAGCTGCTGCGCCACACGGGCGCGGCCTGGGGCTGGTGGACCTTCCTGACCGGGCGCGGCACCTGGGGCCGGCAGCAGCGCGTCGGGCTGGTCGATGCCGACGGGGCCGAGCGGCGCGGCGACTAGAAGAAGCCCGCGCCGCCGAAGCGGTAGCTCGAGACGACGAGGCCGCCCATGAAGGCCTCCTCGTGGTACACGCGCTCGCCCGCCTCCTGCTCGGCCGCGCCCACCGCCACCATCAGCGGAATCAGATGCTCCTCGCGCGGATGCGCCATGCGCGCCGAAGGCGCGGCGGCCCAGTCCCGCAGGCGCTGCACGCGCTCCACCGGCTCGGCCTCGACCGAGGTGGCGTCGAGCCAGTCGCCGAAGGCCTTCGACACGCCATGCGCCTGCGGCCCGAAGTTGCGCAGGTTGTGATAGCTCAGGCCGCTGCCGACGATCAGCACGTCCTCGTCGCGCAGCGGCGCGAGCGCGCGGCCCAGCGCGATGTGCTCGGCCGGATCGAGACCGCGGCGCAGCGACAGCTGCACCACCGGCACCTCGGCCTGCGGATAGATCGCGGCCATCGGCGAGAACATGCCGTGGTCGTAGCCGCGCTCGGGATCGACGGCCGCCGGCAGCCCGGCCGCGGCGATCAGCGCCTGCACGCGCTGCGCGAGTTCGGGCGAACCGGGCGCGTCGTAGCGCACCTCGTAGGTGTGGGCCGGAAAGCCGCCGTAGTCGTAGATCATCGGCGGGCGCGGATTGCCCTGCACCGTGAACACCGGCGCCTCCCAGTGGGCCGACACCATGAGGATGGCCTTGGGCGTGCGGCCGAGCTGGCGCGGCATGTCGGCCAGCGCGGCGGCGAGCCGGTCGTAGGTGGCGCCCATCTCGCGCTTCATCCAGGGCCAGGGGCCGCCACCGTGCGAGATGAAGTAGGTGGGCAGGCGGTTCGGGTTGTCGTGGGTCATGTCGTTGCTTTCTTGAAATGAAGGCGTTGCAGCGACTGTAGATATTTCCTGCGAGGAAATCGACAGGCTACGATTCATCGAATCGTTTCTCCAGAGGAAATCATCGATGGACCGCATGACCAGCCTGCGCGTGTTCCGCGAGGTCGTCGAATCGGGCAGCTTCGTGGCCGCCGCCGAACGGCTCGGGCTGTCGGCGCCGATGGCCAGCAAGCACGTGGCGCAGCTCGAGAAGTCGCTGGGCGCGCGCCTCTTGCACCGCTCGAGCCGCCACCTGAGCCTGACCGAGGCCGGCACCGCCTGGTACGAGCAGAGCCGGCGCGCGCTCGACCTGCTCGACGCCGCCGAGGCCGCGATCGGCCAGACCCGCGAGGCGCCGCGCGGCCAGCTCAAGCTCAGCGCGCCCGTGTGGTGCGCCACCGCGCGCTTCGCGCAGGTGCTGGCCGACTACCGCGCGCGCTATCCCGAGGTGCTGCTCGACATCCACCTCGAGAACCGCAAGGTCGACCTCGCGGCCGACGGCTACGACCTCGCGCTGCGCGCCACGCAGGAGCCCTCGCCCGCACTGATCGCGCGGCCGCTGTGCCGCGTGCCCTTCTTCCTCGCGGGCACGCCCGAGTACCTCGCGCGCATGGGCGGCAGCCCCGCGGTGCCGGCCGAGGTGGCGCGGCTCGGCGCGATCGTGCCGAGCTACGTGGCGCTCGACCACCTGGCGCTCACCGGGCCGGGCGGGCGCCTGTTCCCGCTGCGGCTCACGCCGGTCATGCGCTCGGACGACACCACGCTCACGCTGCATGCGGTGCGCGCGGGCATGGGCGTGGCCTTCATGCCGGGCTGGCTGCTCGAGGACGACCTCGCGCAGGGCCGGCTGGTGCGCCTGTTGCCCGACCACGAACCGCACCCGGTGACGCTGTTCGCGGTCTACACCAGCCGCCAGTACATGGCGCCCAAGCTGCGTACTTTCATCGACTTCCTCGGCGAGCGGCTCGCGGCGCTCGAACCAAAGACCGCGCCCGTTCCCGCCACTTCGTCGCGCAAACCACGCAGAAGCTGAAGAAACGCACCTTTTCAGGGCAAGGTCATGCGCTCGCGGCTACAGTCTTCGGCTCTTCGGGAGAGTCAGTCCTTGTTCCGTTTCTTCGAAAAACTTCTACACCCCTACCCCGCCGCCGAACCTCCGCTTCCGCCGCAAGGCTTCTTCGCCTTCCTCTGGGCCTGCACGCAGGGCGTGCGCGGCAAGATCCTCGCGATGGCGGTGCTCACCGCCGTGATGTCGACCTTCGAGGCGCTGCTGTTCGCGCTGCTCGGACGCGTGGTCGACTGGCTCGGCGGCCAGGCGCCCTCGCGCCTGTGGGAAGACCGCGGCACCACGCTGGCATGGATGGCCGGGCTGCTGGTCGCCAGCATCGCGGTGGTCGCGCTGCAGACCATCGTCAAGCACCAGACGCTCGCGATCAACCTGCCGATGCGGCTGCGCTGGAACTTCCACCGCCTGATGCTGGGCCAGAGCATGGCCTTCTACCAGGACGAGTTCGCGGGCCGCATCACGGCCAAGGTGATGCAGACCGCGCTCGCGGTGCGCGAGACCGTGTTCGTGCTGGCCGACGTGCTGGTGGCGATGGGCGTGTATGTCGCCACCATGATCGTGCTGGTGGGCGTGCTCGACGCGCAGCTGATCTGGCCGTTCGTGATCTGGCTGGCCTTCTACATCGGCGCGCTGATCTACTTCGTGCCGCGCCTGGGCGCGGTCGGCAAGGCGCAGGCCGATGCGCGCGCGCTCATGACCGGCCGCGTGACCGATGCCTACACCAACATCGCGACGGTGAAGCTGTTCTCGCACACGCAGCGCGAGGCCGGCTTCGCGCGCGACGCGATGCGCGAGTTCATGCACACGGGCTACGGCCAGATGCGGCTGGTGAGCGCCTTCGAGATCGTCAACCACACGCTGAGCATGGGCCTGACCGCCGGCATGGCGGGCACGGCGCTGTGGCTGTGGTCCACCGGCGCGGTCGGCGTGGGCGCGGTGGCCGCGGCCACCGCCATGGCACTGCGGCTGCAGGGCATGTCGCACTGGATCATGTGGGAGATGACCAGCCTGTTCGAGAACATCGGCACGGTGCAGGACGGCATGAAGACGCTGTCGCGCCCGCGCGCCGTGCTCGATGCGCCTGGCGCCAAGCCGCTCGAGGTGCCGCGCGGCGAGGTGCGCTTCGAGCATGCGAGCTTCCGCTACGGCGCGGCCGGCGGCCGGCGCGTGATCGAGGACCTCACGCTGACGGTGGCGCCCGGCGAAAAGATCGGCCTGGTGGGCCGCTCGGGCGCCGGCAAGTCGACGCTGGTGAACCTGCTGCTGCGCTTCCACGACCTGGAGAGCGGCCGCATCCTGATCGACGGCCAGGACATCGCGCTGGCCACGCAGGATTCGCTGCGCAGCCACATCGGCATGGTGACGCAGGACACCTCGCTGATGCACCGCTCGGTGGCCGACAACATCGCCTACGGCCGTCCCGACGCGACGCCGGCGCAGATCGAGGCGGCCGCGCGCCGCGCCGAGGCGCACGACTTCATCGGCACGCTGGGCGACGCCAGCGGGCGCCACGGCTACGAGGCCCACGTGGGCGAGCGCGGCGTGAAGCTCTCGGGCGGCCAGCGCCAGCGCATCGCGATCGCGCGCGTGATGCTCAAGGACGCGCCGATCCTGCTGCTCGACGAGGCCACCAGCGCGCTCGACTCGGAGGTCGAGGCCGCGATCCAGCAGAGCCTCTACACGCTGATGGAAGGCAAGACCGTGATCGCGATCGCGCACCGGCTGTCGACCATCGCGGCGATGGACCGGCTGATCGTGCTCGACGAGGGCCGCGTGGTGGAGGAAGGCGACCACCGCACGCTGATGGCCAAGGGCGGGCTCTATGCACGGCTGTGGGCGCACCAGAGCGGCGGCTTCCTGGGCGACGCGCTCGACGAGGAAGAGGCGGCGCTGGCCTGAGCCTCGCCGCCGCCTGGCCTGACCGATCAGGTCGGCAGCGCCCCCGCCTCGTACTGCGCCACGAACTCCCCGCTCGGCGGGATCGGCTTGATGATGTCGATCAGCACCCCGTTCGGGTCGCTGGTGATGAAGTGGCGCTGGCCGAAGGCCTCGTCGCACAGCGGCAGCAGCACCGGCAGGCCGGCCGCGGCCAGGCGGTCGTGCACCGCGTCGGGATCGTCCACCTCGAAGTTCAACAGCAGCCCGCCCGCCACCTTGCCGCGGCCCGCGGCGGGAATGGTCTCGTGCCGGCCGTCGAGCACCGCGAGGTTGACCGAGGGCTCGCCTTCCAGTTGCAGGTGCACGTACCAGTCGCTCGTGAACAGCGGCGCGAAGCCGAAGTGGCGCTGGTAGAAGTCCGCCGTGCCGGCGACGTCGTTGGTCATGATGACCGGGTAGTAGCTCGTGACTTTCATGAGGGCTCCTTGGAGGGCTGGAACTGAAGGATGAAACTGACATACAGTCTGTATGTTTGATTGAATATACATACATACAGTCTGCATGTAAATGACCTCCAGGATCATCCGGACCAACAAGGAGCGCACCGAGACCACGCGGCAGGCGCTGACCGAGGCGGCGCGCGCCCTCTTCGTCGACCAGGGCTATGGCCAGACCTCCACGCCCGACATCGTGGCCGCGGCCGGCATCACGCGCGGCGCGCTCTACCACCACTACGCCGACAAGCGCGACCTGTTCCGCCATGTGCTCGAGCAGGAGTCGCGCGCAGTGGCCGCCGAGATCGCGGCCGCCACGCCCGAGGCGCTGGCGCCGCGCGAGGCGCTGCTGACCGGCAGCGATGCCTACCTGCGCGCGATGACCATGCCGGGCCGCACCCGGCTGCTGCTGATCGACGGGCCGGCCGTGCTCGGCATGGCGGAGATCATGGCGATGGACGATGCGAACGCGGCCCGTTCGCTGCGCCAGGGACTGGCCGAGGCCGGCATGGGCCGCGGCGAGGTCTCGCTCGATGCGCTCTCGCAACTGCTGTCGGCCGCCTTCGACCGCGCCGCGCTCGAGATCGAGGCGGGCGCCGATGCCGCCGAGGTGCGTGCCGCGATGCGCTGGCTGCTGCAGCAGGCGCTCGGGCCCGAGGCGCCCTCGAAGCCGGCGCGCAAGACGAAGTCTTAGGCCGACCCGGGCAGCGGAAGGTATGTCACGACCGGCCCTGCAAGTCCTACAGAACCCGCCGCCCCCCGCCGACACCCTGGGTACCCCCTGCGCCGTGATGCTGGGACCATCGTCAACAACGTGGAGTGCTCGCGGTGAATTCCATCATTTACATCGTCGGTCTGGTCGTCGTGGTCGTGGCCGTGCTTTCGTTCTTCGGCCTGCGCTGAAAGACGTCAGTCCCCCTCGAACCATCCACACGCCAGAGAGGAACGGGGCCGCGCTGCGGCCCCGTTTTGCTTTGGGGGCGCCGGGCATAATCCGCGCGCTGAGCCGCCCTCGGCCGAGGGCTCATCGTCGGCTTTCCGCCGGCCCTGCCTCTGTTCGCGAAGGGACGCTGTTGACCACCACCGCACTGCGCGAGAACCCCGACTTTTCCGATGCGGTGATCACCGAGGCGATCCGATGGGCCGAGCAGAACGGCCCGCTCGACGACGCGCAGGCCATGCGCATCGCCGCGCAGGCGCCGCACACGCCGGCACGCATCGCCGAACGCGCGCGCCAGCTCGGCGAACGACTCGGATTGCAGGCCGAACTGCGGCGCGCGCGCCAATGGTCGCCCTGGGTGCTGCTCGGGCTCGTGGCCCTCATCGTCATGGCCGGCCTCGGGCTCGCGGGCAACGTGGTGGGCGGCGGCGAGCGCCACATCAACGTGATCGTCGCGCTCGTGAGCCTGCTCGGCGTGCACCTGCTGACGCTGCTGCTGTGGCTGCTCGGGCTGTGGCTGCCGCTGGCCTCGTTCAGCGCGGCCTCGCTGGGCTGGATCTGGCTCTCGCTGACCGCGCGCGTGGCCGGCGGCCGGCATGGCCAGGCGCCGCTGCTCGTGCGCGCCACCACCGGCCTGCTGGGCCGCGCGAAGCTGCTGCCCTGGGCCTTCGGCATCGTGAGCCACGGCATCTGGTCGCTGTCCTTCGCGGTGGTGCTCGCGGCGATGCTGTTCGCGCTGGCCTTCCGCAGCTACACGCTGAGCTGGGAGACCACCATCCTCGATCCCGCCTTCTTCGTGCGCGCGGTCGATGCGCTGGGCTGGGCGCCGTCGCGCCTGGGCTTCCCGGTGCCCGATGCCGCCACCGTGCTGGCCACCGCGCCGCCGGCCTCGGGCCAGCGCACCTGGGCGCTGTGGCTCACGGGCTGCATCCTCACCTACGGGCTGCTGCCGCGCCTCGTGCTGCTGCTCTGGAGCACCGCTGTGTGGCGCCATCGGCGCCAGGCGCTGCAGCCCGCGCTCGACGCGCCCTACTACCGCCAGCTCGCGGCCCGCTTCGCGGCGCTCGCGCCCAGCGCCATCGTCGATGCCGATCCGGGCCGCCGCGCACGCGAGGCGCCCGTGGGCCTCGCGCCTGCGGACCTGCGCGACCTGCGCGTGCTGGTCGGCTTCGAACTGCCGCCCGACATCGGCTGGCCGCCCGAAGGCCTGCCCGCGGACCTGCAGCTCGAGCGCATCGACGGCAGCGCGCCCGAGCGCCGCGCGCTGCTCGACCGGCTCGCGCTCGCGCGGCCGCGCAGCGTGGTGCTGGCCTGCCGCGCGGCCGCGAGCCCCGACCGTGGCACCGAGCGCTTCGTGCGCGACCTGCTCGCGCACAGCGGCGAATGCCGCCTGTGGCTGATCGCCGAGGGCGGCAACGACGGCCCGGCGATCGCGCGCTGGCTCGCATGGCTGCGCGACGCCGGCCTCGAACGCGTGGCCGCGGGCACCTCGCTCGGCGAGTTGCTGGGCGCCACCGACACCGTCGCACCATGAGCGAACCGATCCGCATCGCCGTCGTCGGCCACACCAATGCCGGCAAGACCTCGCTGCTGCGCACGCTCACGCGGCGTATCGATTTCGGCGCGGTGTCCGACCGCCCCGGCACCACGCGCCATGTCGAGTCGGTCGACCTCGAGATCGACGGCCGCCCCGCCGTGCGCTTCTACGACACGCCGGGCCTCGAGGACGCGGTGGCGTTGCGCGAGCACCTCGCGCGCATCGATCCCGCGGGCCAGGCCACGCCGCCCGAGCGCATCCGCCGCTTCCTGCAGGGCCCCGAGGCGCACGGCGCCTTCGAGCAGGAGGCCAAGGTGTTGCGCGCGATGCTCGACATCGATGCCGCCTTCCTCGTGATCGACGTGCGCGAACCGGTGCTGCCCAAGTTCCGCGACGAGATCGAGCTGCTCAATGCCTGCGCACGGCCGGTGCTGCCGGTGCTCAATTTCGTGCGCGACGCGGCCAGCCGCGAAGCCGCGTGGAAGGAACTGCTCTCGGCCTACGGCCTGCACGTGCAGGTGCGCTTCGACGCGGCCGCGCCCTTCGTGGGCGCCGAGCGCGATCTCTACGGCGACCTCGCGACGCTGCTGCGCGACCGGCGCGAACTGCTGCGCGGCGTGGCCGATGCGCTCGAGGCCGAGGCCACGGCGCGGCGCCGCGCGGCCGCCGCGCGCGTGGCCGAGCTGCTGGTCGACGCCACCGCGCTGCGGCGCAGCGTGCCGGCCACCGAGTTCGCCGATCCCGCGCGCCGCGACGCGCTGGTCGCCGCGCTGCGCAAGACCGTGTTCGACAAGGCGCAGCGCTGCGCCGACGACCTGCTCGCGCTCTACGGCTTCCGCCAGGGCGATGCGGCCGAGGCGCCGCTGCCGATGATCGAGGGCCGCTGGGCGCTCGACTTCTTCAATCCCGAGGCGATGAAGGACGCCGGCCTGCGCCTGGGCAAGGGCGCGGCCATCGGCGCCGCGGTCGGCGCGGTGGCCGATCTCGCGGTGGCCGGCCTCTCGCTCGGCGCCGGCGTGGCGCTGGGCGGCGCCATCGGCAGCGCGGTCTCGCAGGGCTGGGGGCCGCTGGGCCGCAAGCTCGCGAACAAGCTGCGCGACGTGCACGAGCTCACGGTGGAGGACGGCGTGCTGTTCACGCTCGCGGCCTGGCAGCTGCAGCTCGCGCGCGCGCTCGAGCGCCGCGGCCATGCGGCCACGCAGCGCATCGAGGCGGTGGACGGCGGCGCCGAGGCGGCCGGCGAGGCCATCGCCGCCGCGCTGCGTGCCGCGCAGCCGGCGCGCAGCCATCCCGAATGGGAGAGCGGCCAGGGCACGGCCGGCGCGCTGCAGGCGGTGCGCGCGCTGTGGCGGCCCGCGCCGCAGCGCGAGGCGCTGGTGGCCACGCTCGCCGGGCTGCTGCAGGCCGGCTTCGAAGCCTGAGCCTCGCCCGGCACGCGCCGTCGCCTCCTTCCTACGCGGGGCGCCGCGCGTCCGGTCCAGGGTTTCCGATCGATGACACGAAAGGAGAACCCATGACCGTCGAATGCAAGCTGCTCGAGACCCCGCTGATCGGGCGCATCTGGGAAGGCCGCACGCCGATCGCGCGCGCCGACGACTACCTGCACTACAGCCTGGAGCACGGCATCCGCGAGATCGCGCGCAAGCCCGACTGCCTCGGCGTGCAGTACTTCCGGCGCCTGCGCGGCAACGTGGCCGAGTTCCGCACCGTGTCGTTCTGGCGCTCGGTCGAGGACATGCACGCCATGCACGACAAGCGCGGCGATCCGCTGCGCGTGGCGCCGCTGGGGCGCGACCCCGAGTTCCTGCTCGAGCTGCCGGAGTTCGTGGACCTGGTCGAGGTCCACGTCAACAGCTTCGACCGACGCTAATCGCGCCGAACCGCCGCCCTCAGTCGAGCAGGTCCTCCAGCCGCAGCGGCAGCCGCCGCAGCCGCTTGCCCGTGGCATGGAACACCGCGTTCACGATCGCGGGCGCCACGCCCACCATCGCGACCTCGCCGAGCCCCTTCACGCCGAGCGCGTTGAAGCGCGTGTCGGGCTTGCCGACGAAGCCGACCTCGATGCGGCCGATGTCGGCCGCCACCGGCAGCACGTACTCGGCCAGGTCGGCGTTGAGGAAGCCGCCATGGCGCGGATCGACCTCGCTGGCCTCGCGCAGCGCGGCGCCGATGCCCCAGACCACGCCGCCCTCGACCTGGCTGCGCGCGGTGCGCGGACTCGCGACCGCGCCGCAGTCGGCCACGCTCACCACGCGCGGCACGCGAATGCGGCGCGTGGTCGGCTCGATTCGCACCTCGACGAAGTGCGCGATGAAGCTGAAGCCCACGTAGTCGGGATAGACCGGCCCGGCCGCGGCCGGCAGCCCGCCCGTGAGCCGGCCATAGACCTGCTCGGGCTGGCCGGGCGCGCGGCGTCGGCTCTCGGCCTCGGCCTGCGCGCGGCCCGAGGCGCGCAGCAGTTCGAGTGCGGTGGCGTTCGCCCCCGCGCCGGGCGCACGGGTGCGCAGGTCTTCCATCAGCCGCTGCGCCGCCTCCTGCACCGGCGGCAGCGCGGTCGCGGTGCCCCAGGAGCCGGCGGTCAGGTGCTGCGGCGCGGCGCCGGTATCGCCGAGCGCGATCTCCACCGCCGCCACCGGCGCGCCGAGCACGCGCGACACGGTGAGCGCGATCGCGGTGCGCATGCCCTGCCCCATCTCGTGCCCGCCCACGGCCACGCGCACGCGGCCGTCGCCGGCCAGACTCACGGTGGCGAAGGCCGGCGCCATCGCGGCCTTGTAGGCGCCCACGGCCACGCCCCAGCCGATGCGGCTGCCGTCGGCGGCGCGCATCGAGCCCGGCGCCATGTCGCGACGCGCCCAGCCGAAGGCCTCGCTGCCCTGCACCAGGCACTCGGCCAGGTGGCGCGAGGAGAAGGGCTTGCCGCTCAGCGGATCGACCGCGGTGTCGTTGGCGAGCCGGAAGGCCACCGGGTCGCGGCCCAGCAGGTAGGCCATCTCGTCGACCGCGCTCTCGAACGCGAAGGCGGCCGGATGCTCGAAGGGCGCGCGCATGTAGCCCGGCGTCTGCACGTCGGTGCGCACCAGCCGGTCGCGGCCGAGGAAGTGCTTCACGCCGTACAGCCGCGAGGTGATCTCGCTGCCGCTCGAGGGAAAGAGGTCGTGGCGCGAGGTCTGCTGGTCGATGTCGTGCACGGCCGCGACCAGCCGGCCCTCGCGGTCCGCGCCCAGGCGCACGTGGTGGCGGCTCGCGGGCCGGAAGCTGGCGTTGTGGAACAGCTGCGCGCGCGTCAGCACCAGCTTGACCGGCCGGCCGAGCTCGCGCGCGGCGATCGCCACCGCCGCGGTGTGCGACTGCAGCGAGTTCTTCTGGCCGAAGCCGCCGCCGAGCGTGGGCGAGAGCACGCGCACGCGCGCCGGCTCGATGCCGAGCTGCTTCGCGAGGCCGTGGCGCACGCCCTCGGCGTTCTGCGTCGGCTCGCGCACGGTCAGCACGCCCTCGTTCCATTCGGCCACGGTGGCGATGATCTCCATCGGGTTCTGGTGCTGGATCGGCAGCTCGTAGCGCGCCTCCACCGTGAAGGCCGCCGCGGCCAGCGCGGCCTCGGCATCGCCCACGCGGCGGTCGGCGAACATGGGCTGCGGCAGCAGCGCGGACTGGGCCTGCGGCTGCGCGTCGGACGCGTCGATGCCCGCGACGAAGGGCTGGGCCTCGTAGCGCACCTCCACCAGCGCCGCCGCCTCGCGCGCGGCCTCGAGCGTGTCGGCGACCACCATCGCGACGGTCTGGCCGCGGTAGGCGATCTGCGCCGAGCGCAGCGGATAGAAGCTCTGGAAGCCGAAGCCGCCGCCCATCAGGAAGCCGCCCGATTCGAAGGCGCCGATGTTCTGGTGCGTGTAGACCTTGCGCACGCCGCGCACGCGCTCGGCGGCGCCGGTGTCGATGCGCGCCACGCTGCCGCGCGCGATGCGCGCTGGCACCAGCGCGGCATGCAGCAGGCCGGCGCGCGCATCGTCGGCCGCATAGCGGGTGACGCCGCGCACCTTGTCGTGCGCATCGACGCGCTCGGCACCGGGCCGCGCGCCGCGTTGGGGGTTCTGGATCGTGGTTGCCATCGTTCAGCTCCTGTCCCGGGCCAGCATCAGCGCGTCGGTCACCGTCTCGATGCCGAGCGCCACCTTGAAGCCGTTGTGTTCGAGCGGCCTGGCCTGCGCGAACGCGATCTCGGCCGCGCGCCGCGCCGCGGCCTGCGTGAAGGGCCGCCCGACCAGGCTGCGCTCGGCCTCGAGCGCGCGCCACGGGTGCGTGGCCACGCCGCCGAGCGCGATGCGCGCGTCGACCACGCGGTTGGCGCGCAGGTGCAGGCCCACGGCCGCCGAGGCCAGCGCGAAGGCATAGGACTCGCGGTCGCGGATCTTGTGGTACGTGGAGGCCCTTCCAGCCGGCGTGCGCGGCACGCGGATGCGCACGATCAGCTCGTCGGCCGCGAGCACGGTCTCGAGGTGCGGCGTGGCGCCGGGCGCGCGGTGCAGCTCGCGCACGGCCACCGTGCGTTCGCCGCGCGGGCTCAGCGTGTCGACCTGCGCATCGAAGGCCGCGAGCGCCACCGCCCAGTCGCCCGGGTAGACCGCCACGCAGGCCTCGCTGCCGCCGAGCACCGCATGGCCGCGGTTCACGCCGGCCAGCGCCGCGCAGCCGCTGCCGGGCACGCGCTTGTTGCAGGCGAACTCGGGGCCGCCGCGGAAATAGGCGCAGCGCGTGCGCTGCAGCAGGTTGCCGCCCACGCTCGCCATGTTGCGCAACTGCTGCGAGGCGGCCTTCCACAGCGATTCCGACAACGCGGTGAACTCGCGCTGCACCACGGGATGCTCGGCCACGTCGCTCATCGCGGCGAGCGCGCCGATGCGCAGCTCGGCCCGGTCGCCGGCGTCGATCTCGCGCAGGCCCTCGACGCGGCCGATGTCGACGACGGTGGCCGGCGCTTCCACGCCGAGCTTCATCAGGTCGAACAGGGTGGTGCCGCCCGCGAAGTAGCGCGCGCCGGGCTGGCTGCTTGCCAGCAGCTGCACGGCCTCGGCGCTGCTGCGCGGCCGGTGGTAGGCGAAGTCATGCATGGCGGCGGCCCTCCATGGCTTCGGTCTCGGCGCGCATGCGCGGAGCGGCATCGCGGATCGCCTCGAGGATGCCCGCGTAGGCACCGCAGCGACAGAGGTTGCCGCTCATGTATTCGCGGATCTGCGCCTCGCTGGTGGCGTGGCCCTCGCGCACGCAGGCGATGGCGGCCATCACCTGGCCCGGCGTGCAGTAGCCGCACTGCAGCGCGTCGTGGTCGACGAAGGCCTGCTGCATCGGATGCAGCGTGCCGTCGGGCGCGGCGATGCCCTCGATGGTGGTGACGGCGCAGCCATCGGCCTTCACGCCCAGCGTGAGGCAGGAGGCGACGCGCCGGTCGTCGAGGTGGACGGTGCAGGCGCCGCACTGGCCGTGGTCGCAGCCCTTCTTGGCGCCCGTGAGGCCGAGCTGCTCGCGCAGCACGTCGAGCAGCGAGGCGCGCGGTTCGAGCTGCAGCGCATGCGGCTGGCCGTTGATGACGACACGGGTGTCGATGCGCGGCGGCGCGGGCGCGGGTTCCTGCGCGCTCGCCAGGCCAGTGCCCGCGACACTCGCGGCACCGGCGGCGCCGGCCGCGGTGCTCATCATGAAGGTGCGGCGGCTCAGCGCGGGCGCGCCGGTGCCGGAGGATGCGTTGGGGTTCATCGTGGCTTCCTTTCTTTCTTCTTGCGGTCAGACCTCGCGCCCGATGCGCGCATCGAGCGACAGCCGGCCGCCGCCGCGCGCCAGCAGGCACAGCGCGATGAAGAGCAGCATCAATGGGTATTCGAAGCCGCGGTCGATCCACGGGAAGGTCGGGCCCATCACGTAGCAGATGACCAGCATCTGCACCGCGACCATCGCGGCGACCACGCGCGTGAACAGGCCGGCCGCCAGCATCAGCCCGCCCACGCCCTCGAGGATGGCGATGAACCAGCCGAGCAGCTCGGCGCCCGGCAGGTGCAGCACGTTGGCGATCAGGTTGACCGAGCCCTTCATCGGGTCGGCCATGCTGCCGTGGCTGCGGCCCAGCAGCTTGGGCAGGCCGTGGGTCACGAGCATCAGGCCGAAAGCCAGCCGCAGCAGCGCGTAGCTCAGCGGCTCGAAGCGGTCATAGGTGCCGCGCAGGCGCGGAAAGATCAACTGCATGGGGGTCGCTCCTCGGGGGGAAAAGGTGACGAGGCGCGGCGGGATGGCCGCGCGCTGGCAGTCTCTCTGTTCTGCATTGGCGAATAAATATGAGAATTTCGTCAATACAATTCAACACAGGCCAACAATCTGCCGAGCTCATTCCATGGACCGCTTCGATGCCATGCGCCTGTTCACCCGCATCGTGGAACTCGGCAGCTTCACGCAGGCCGCGGCCGCGCTCGAGCTGCCGCGCGCCACGGCCACCCATGCGATCAAGGAGCTCGAGGCCCGGCTGCAGGTGCGCCTGCTCGAGCGCACCACGCGCCAGGTGCGCACCACGGTCGACGGCCAGGCCTACTACGAGCGCTGCCGCCACCTGCTGCTCGAGCTCGAGGACGCCGAGTCCTCGCTCGCGCAGCTCGCGGTCAATCCGCGCGGGCGGCTGCGCATCGACATCCATGGCGCGGCCGCCAACGACATCGTGCTGCCGCGCATCGGCGACTTCCATGCGCGCTATCCGAACATCGTGCTCGCCGTGGGCAGCGGCGACCGGCTCGTGGAACTGGTGCGCGAAGGCGTGGATTGCGTGGTGCGCGCGGGCGAGCCCAAGGACTCCTCGCTGGTCACGCGCCGGCTCGCGCTGCTGCCGCAAGTGACCTGCGCGAGCCCGGCCTACCTGGCCGCACGCGGCACGCCGCTGACACCGGCCGACCTGCTGAGCCAGCAGCACCTGGCGGTGAACTTCTTCTCGTCCTCGCGGCCCGACCACTTCCCCTACCTGTTCGAGGTCAACGGGCGCGTCGAGCAGGTCGTGCTGCCCGACTGGATCAGCGTGAACAACGCCGACAGCTACAAGACCTGCGCCGAGCAGGGCTGCGGGATCATCCAGGTGCCGCGCTATCACATCGAGCGCCAGCTGCGCGCCGGCACGCTGGTCGAGATCCTCGCCGGCACGCCCTGCCCGCCGATGGTCTATTCGGTGCTCTACCCGCAGCACCGGCTGCTGTCGCCGCGCGTGCGGGTGTTCGTGGACTGGGTGACGGCGCTCTATGCCGAGCGCTTCGGGGCGCTGAAGTAGCAGCGCCCTCGCGCGCCTACACGACCGGCACCGTGCCGCCGTCGATCACGTACTCGCTGCCGTGGATCGAGGCCGCGCGCCGCGACACCAGGAAGGCCACCAGTTCCGCCACCTCCTCGGGCAGGCCGGGCCGGCCGATCGGGATGCCGCCGAGCGCATCCATCACGCCCTGGCGCGCGCTCGCGTAGTCGCTGCCCGCGCCCGCCGCGAGCCGCTCGACGAAGGCGCGCGCGGCACCGGTCTCGATGTAGCCCGGCGCCACCGTGTTCACGCGCACGCCGCGCGGGCCGAACTCCTTCGACAGGCCCTTGCTGTAGGTGGTGAGCGCCGCCTTGGCCGCGGCATAGGCGAGCGTGGATTCGTACAGCGGCAGCCGGCGCTGGATCGAGGAGATGTGCACGATGCTGCCCTCGCCCTGCGCGAGCATCGAAGGCAGGAAGGCGCGGTCCAGCCGCACGGCCGCGAGCAGGTTGGTGTCGAGTGCCGCCTGCCATTGCGCGTCGTCGAGCGCGAGCGCGCCGCCGGGCGAGGCGCCCGAGCCGCCGACGTTGTTGACGAGGATGTCGAGCCCGCCGAAGGCCGCGAGCGTGCGCTCGGCGACCTGCGCCACGCCCGCGGGCGTGGCGATGTCGGCCGCGACGAAGAGCTCGGCGCCGTCGCTGTCGGCCGCCTCGGGGGCGCTGCGCGCGGTGGCCGCCACGCGCGCGCCGCTCGCGGCGAGGCGGCGCACGATGGCCTGGCCCATGCCCTTGGTGCCGCCGGTGACGAGCACGCGGCGGCCCGCGAATTCCGCGGAGTCGAACGAGAAAGGCAGGGAGGAAGGCGGATGCATGTCGGTCATGAGAAAGGTCCTTGTTGGCGATGCATCGAGGCTAGGGATACCCTCGGGCCATGACAAGAACGCACGAAGAAGTAAGGCCCGTACTCGCAGGTAACCCCGTCGCCTACACGCCGGCCAGCGCGGCCGCGCAGGTCGAGCGCACGCTGGGCTGGATCGAGGGCCGCTGGAAGCTGGTGATCCTGTTCCAGCTCTTCGGCGGCAAGGTGCTTCGTTTCTCCGAACTCGAGCAGGCGATACCCGCCGTGTCGCAGAAGATGCTGACGCAGCAGCTGCGCCAGCTCGAGGCCGATGGCCTGGTGCTGCGCACCGTGCATTCGCAGGTGCCGCCGAAGGTGGAGTACCGCCTCAGCGACTGGGGCCAGTCGCTGTGTCCGGTGCTCGACGGGCTGCTCCAGTGGTCCGAGGCGCGACCGCGCTTCGACTAGGACACAAAGTCTTCGATGACGCCGCGGTGACGCTCGATGTCACCGCGCTTCGGGCGCATGGACGCCCGTGTTGCTTGCGCGCCCACGGTCACCGTACCGTCATCCGCCAAACCTAGCATCCGCCGGCCTTCGGCACCCCTCAACGCAACGCAACGCGAAACTCCAACATGAAGAAAACAGCCGTTCCTGCACCCGCACCCCGTCCCCTGCGTGCCGCCTTCGTCGCGCTCGGCGGCAGCCTCGTCATCGCCGCCTGCGGCGGTGGTGGTGGCGGCAGCGCCTTCGTTCCCGTCATTCCGCCCGCTCCGGCGCCGGCACCCGCCCCGGCACCGACCCCGCTGGGCACGCTCGACGGCTCGGTGCCCCTGGTGATCGGCCACCGCGGCCTGCCCGGCCTGTTCCCGGAGGAAACCCAGAAGGCCTACGAAGCGGCCGCCGATGCCGGCGCCGATTCGCTCGAGACCGACCTGCACCTGACCAAGGACTGCGTGCTGGTCGCGCGCCACAACCCCTGGCTCAGCGACAACACCGACATCACCGACGTCGCCAAGACCAACGCCACCGTGGCCGCGCGCAAGCGCACCGTGCCCGGCGTGCGCGTCGACGTGACCTACCCGGCGATTCCCGCCAACGGCCCGGCGAAGTACCTGAGCGACCTGACCGATCCCAAGGATCCGAAGTCGGTGCTCAAGTCGCTGGTCGTCGACGGCGAGGACCACACCGGCGACTGGTCGATCACCGACTTCACGCTGGCCGAGCTCAAGCAGTGGATCCACGGCACCACCTTCGACGCGAAGGACGAGCGCCCGACCGATCTGAACGGCAAGCTGCCGATCCTGAGCTTCCAGGAAGTGATCGACATCATGCGCGCCAAGGCCAAGGCCACCGGCCGCACGATCACCGTGTATCCGGAAACCAAGAACCCGATCTGGAACAACGCCCAGGCGATCGCCAACGGCTGCGGCCCGGCCGGCAGCCACCCGCTGGAAGACGCGCTGCTCAAGGCGATGAACGCCAACGACCTGAACCGCAAGGACGCACCGATCTTCGTGCAGAGCTTCGACCCGGTGAGCCTGAAGTACCTGCGCTCGGCCGGCCTGAAGGCGCGCGCAGTGCAGCTGGTCGACGGCAACGACATCGACTTCAAGACCGGCGAGATGATCTACGTCACCACCGACGACTACACCTTCGTCGACGGCCGTCCCTACAGCTGGACCCTGGCGGGCGACCCGCGCTGGTTCGGCGCGATGCTCACGCCCGCCGGCCTGGCCGAGGTCAAGACCTATGCCGACGGCATCGGCCCGTGGAAGCCGCAGGTGATGGCGCACACGATCGTTCCGTTCAAGACGCCCAACAAGGGCATGGTCGAAGCCAACACGATCAAGCCCACCAGCCTGATCGCCGACGCCCACAAGGCCGGCCTGTTCGTGCACAGCTACACCTTCCGCAACGAGTCGCGCTACCTGGCCGCCGTCTACAAGGGCGACCCGAAGGCCGAGTACCTCGCGTACTTCCGCGCCGGCATCGACGGCGTGTTCTCGGACTTCGCGAACACGGCCTTCGCCGCGCGCC
Source organism: Variovorax sp. GW821-FHT09B01 (assembly GCF_059418345.1). NCBI lineage: Bacteria > Pseudomonadati > Pseudomonadota > Betaproteobacteria > Burkholderiales > Comamonadaceae > Variovorax > Variovorax sp. GW821-FHT09B01. The sequence continues at coordinate 48,186 of NZ_JBWKPQ010000007.1, forward strand.
AGGACTACCTGAAGGAAACCGGCCGCTGAGCCGGCACGCGGCAGACTGACCGAAGCAGGCAGGCGGCACACCATGTACCCGGGCGAACGACTCAACGGGTACAGCCACCTGCTCGGCCTGCTGCTCGCCCTGCCGGCGGCCGTGCTGCTGCTGGCGAAGACCCTGCCCACGGGCGACCCGGCGAAGATCGCCGGCTCGCTCGTGTTCTCGCTCTCGGCGGTCGCGCTCTACGCGGCCTCCACCCTGTTCCACAGCACGCGCGGCCGGCGCAAGCGCCTGTGGGAATGCGCCGACCACTGCGCGATCTACCTGCTGATCGCCGGCACCTACACCCCGTTCGCACTGGTGATGCTCGAAGGCGCCTGGGCCTGGGTGCCGCTGCTGGCGATGTGGGGCGCGGCCGCGGTCGGCATCCGGCGCGAGCTGATGGCCGCGCGCGGCGCGCCCGTGAAGCCCTCGCTGCCGCTGTACATCGGCATGGGCTGGCTCGCGATCGCCGCGGCCGTGCCGCTGGCGATGCAGCTCGAGGGCGGCGGCCTCGCATGGCTCTTGATCGGCGCCGTGCTCTACACCGCGGGCACAGTCTTCTACCGCAACCGCCGCGGCTTCCGGCATGCGCATGCGGTGTGGCACCTGTTCGTGCTCGCGGGCACGGTCAGCCATTACGTGGCGGTGGGCTGGTTCGTGCTGTAGCGCGGTCGGGAGGCGCGCGCGGCTTCGTCAATGACCGCGGCGGTCATCGCGCCGCGCGAGCTCGCGGCGACACACTGGCCGCCCGCCGTTGCGCTTCACGAGTCCGCATGACCTCCATCATCCCTTCCTCGGCGAGCGAGGATCTCCGCGCCAGCTTCCTCGCCTTCCGCCACGCGGTGTTCGAACGCCACGAATTCGACGCGATCGCCCGCTTCCTGCATCCCGACTTCAGCAGCAGCTCGCCGATGCTGCGCGGCCGCGGCCCGGCCATGTACGCCGACTTCGCGCGCCTGCTGCTCGCGGGCCTGCCCGACCTGCGGCCGCTCGAGCAGGTGGTGCTGGTCGAGGGCACGCAGCTGATGGCGATGACCCGATGGGCCGGCACCCACACCGGCAACTTCCTCGGCGCGCCGCCCACCGGCCGCGCGCTGCACTTCGCGACCGCGGACCGTTACGAGACGAAGGACGGGCTGCTGCTGCGCCACTGGGACGTGGTCGACCGGCTCGAGGCCTCGATCGAGGCCGGGCTGCTGCGGCGCGTGGCGCCGTGAAACACGGCGGCCGGAACGCTCACAAGGTGTGAAGAAACCGTAGCGAGCGCCCCGAGGTCGCGCCGAGGACCGCAGCCGTACTCACGTACGGTGAGGACCGCAGGTGCGAGATCGGGGCGCGCAGTAGGTTTATTCACACCTTGTCACTCCTCGCTGGTCCACTCCACCTGCACGCCCAGGCTGCGCAGGTTCTCGACGAAGCGCGGATGCGCGCGGCGGATCGGCGTGGCGTTGCGGATCTCGGAGCGGCCCTCGATGCTCGAGGCCACCATGAACAGCGCGATCGCCACGCGGATGATGTAGGGGCTCTCGACCACCGCGGGCACCAGCGGGGCGCCGCCGAAGGTGATGAGCCGGTGCGGGTCGGACGAGAACACGTGGGCGCCGAACTTCGAGAGCTCGCCGGTCCAGCCCAGCGCGCCGTCATAGACCTTGTTCCAGAACATCGCGTTGCCCTGCGCGCGCACGCCCAGCGCGATGAAGATCGGCAGCAGGTCGACCGGAAAGTACGGCCAGGGCGCGGCCTCGACCTTGGTCAGCACATTGGCGGTGAACGGGGTCTGTACCTTCAGCGGCCCCGAGCGCACGGCGCGCGACCAGCCGTCCTCGTGCACGATCTGCACGCCGAACTTGGCGAAGGTGCGATCGATCAACGGAAAGTTGGCCGGCGCGCTGTTGCGCACCACCACGTCGCCGCCGGTGATGGCGCCGAGCGCGAGGAAGGTGGTGATCTCGTGGAAGTCCTCGTCGAAGCGGAACTCGCCGCCCCCCAGCGCATGGCCGCCATGCACCGTGAGGCGCGAGGTGCCGATGCCGTCGATGCGCGCACCGATCATGGCCATGAAACGGCAGAACTCCTGCACGTGCGGCTCGGAGGCGGCGTTGGTCAGCGTCGAGGTGCCCTCGGCGCCGACCGCGCACAGCACGAAGTTCTCGGTGGTGGTGACCGAGGCGTAGTCGAGCCAGTGGTCGGTGGGCACCAGGCGCCCGGCGGTGCGCACCAGCAGCGAGCCCTCGGCGCGCTCGACCTGGCCGCCGAAGCTGCGGAACACCTCGACGTGCGGATCGATCTCGCGCACGCCCAGGGTGCAGCCCTTGACGTTGTCCTCGAGCCGCGCCACGCCGAAGCGCGCCAGCAGCGGCGGCACCAGCATGATCGAGGAGCGCATCTCCTCGGGCAGCCGGTGGGCGGCGGCGTCGAACACGGTGTCGCGGTGGTGCAGCGCCAGCGTGCCGGTGGCGTGGTCGAGCTGCACCTCGCTGCCCAGCGTGCGGAAGATGTCGAGGATCTTGCGCACGTCCGTGATGTCGGGCACGCCGTGCAGGCGCAGCGGCTCGCGCGTGAGCAACGTGGCGCAGAGGATCGGCAGCACCGCGTTCTTGTTGGCCGACGGCGTGATGCGGCCGCGCAGCGGCGTGCCGCCGTGGACGATGAGATTGGACATGTGTGTGTGGAACCCCTGTGTGGGGTGAATGATAGGCGGCGACAGCCTTCGCTAGGCCTCGTGGCCCGGCGTGCGGCGCGGAATCCAGTGGGCCAGCACGCCGGCCGCGGCGAAGGCGAGCCCGCCCGTGACCGCGATGCCCGCGGCCAATGACAGGCTGCCCGCGAGGAAGGACAGCAGCGCCGGCCCGCAGGAGGCGCCGATGTCGGACATCAGCCGCCACACGCCGAGGAAGTGCGCGCGGCCATGGCGCGGCGAATGGTCGGCGCCCAGGGTCATGATCATTCCGGAGCCGATGCCGTTGCCGAAGCCGATCGCCAGCGCCGCGATCAGCAGCGTGGCGGCGCCCGTGGTCAGCGGCATCAGCAGCATCGCGAGCCCCATGATCAGCATCGAGGGCACCGCGACCCAGCGCCGGCCCTTCTGGTCCATCACCTTGCCGGCCGGATAGAACACCAGCATGTCGATGCCGCCGGCCATGCCGTAGATCAGCGAGGCCACCGAGGGCGCCAGCGCGAGATGGTCGGCCCACAGCGGGATCACGGCCTGGCGCGAGGCGCGCACCGCGCTGACCAGGGTCACGGCGATGCCCAGCGTGAGGAACACGCGGCGATGGTCGCGCAGGGTCGAGACGATGGTGGGCTTCGCGGGCGCGGCCTGGCCCGGCGGCGCGGGCGGCAGCTCGAGGTCGGGAATGCGCGCGCCCAGGATGGCCGCGCCGGCCACCGCCACGATGCCGAGCACATAGGCCGCCATCAGGCCGAAGAAATGCACCGCGCCGGCCGCCAGGAAGGGGCCGATGAACATGCCGATGCGCATCACGCCGCCCAGCGTGGACAGCGCCCGCGCGCGGTACTCGACCGGCACCGCCTCGCTCATGTAGCTCTGGCGCGCGAGGTTGTAGACCGCCTGCGACATGCCGACCATGAAGCAGCCGAGCGCGAACAGGCCCAGGTGCGAGGTCCACACGCACAGCGCCATGCCGAGCGCGCTCCAGGCGCCGGCCGCCACGATGGCCCAGCGCTCGCCCCAGCGCATGGTGATCATCGAGGCCGGGATGTTGTTGAGCAGCGAGCCGATGCCGATCAGCGCCATCACCAGCGCCGCCATCGGCACCGAGGCGCCGAGCTCGCGCGCCGTGAGCGGCACGATCGGAAGGATCGCGCCCTCCCCGATGCCGAACAGCAGCGAGGGGCCGAAGGCCGGCACCGCGATGCGCCACAGCGAGAACGGGGCCTGGGGGGTGGACGAGGAGGTGGAGACGGCGGGCGGGGACGACATGCGGCGGGGGCTCTGGCTGGATGCCCTGGCCGCGCGGGGCGCGCAAGGCGCGGCCATTGTCCCGCCGATGGCGCGCGGGCGCAGGCGCACCGCGCAGTGCCCGATGGGGCGGGTACGGCATTGCGGCCCCGGGGCAGCGCGGGCGCTCAGCCCCGCATCGCGTTCGCCACGATGCGCACCGCCGAGGCCACCACGTCGTTGCGCGTCTTGGCGCCCTTGTCGCCCGGGAAGGTCAGGTACACCGCGAGCACCAGCGGCGCGCCCGAAGCCGGCCACAGCACGCCGACGTCGTTGTTGGTGCCGTAGTCGCCCGCGCCGGTCTTGTCGCCCACGGTCCAGCCGGCCGGCACGCCGGCCAGGAAGCGCTCCTTGCTGGTGGTGTTGCCGCGCAGCCAGGCCTCGAGCCGCGCGCGCTGCGGGGCGGCCAGCGCATCGCCGAGCACCAGCCGCTGCACGCTGGCGGCCATCGCGGCCGGGCTGGTGGTGTCGCGCGGATCGCCGGGGATGGCGCTGTTGAGCTCGGTCTCCCAGCGGTCGAGGCGGAACACCGTGTCGCCAATGGCGCGCGCATAGGCCGTGACGCCGGCCGGCCCGCCGAGCTGGTGCATCAGCAGGTTGGCCGCGGCGTTGTCGCTGTACTGCAGCGTGGCGGCACACAGCTCGGCCACGGTCATGCCGTCGGCCAGGTGCTTCTCGGTGATCGGCGAGTTCGGCAGCAGGTGGGCGCGGGTGTAGCTCAGGCGGCGCTCGAGCAGCGCCGGCTCCTGCGCGGTGCCGCGCTGCAGGATCGCGGCCGCGAGCATCAGCTTGAAGGTGCTGCACATCGGAAACAGCTCGTTGCCGCGGTGCGCGATGCGCGCGCCGCTGCCGGTGTCGAGCGCGTGCACGCCCAGGCGGCCGCCGCAGTCGCGCTCGAGCGCCGCGAGCCGGGCCTCGGCGTCCGGGCCGGCGGCGGCGGACCAGGCGGCGCAGGCGCTCGCGAGCGGCACCGCGCTGGCGGCGGCGAGGAGCGTACGGCGTCGGATCGGTGTGTTCATGGGTGTGGGATTGCAAGAGAGTGGTTGGACGAGACCGCATCGTAGGAACGGGAGCCCCGCGCTGCCAGCGCGAGCGGGGCGGCGGGCGTCCCGGCTGTATCGGGTGTAACGGCGCTTGCCCCTTTCAAATTCAACCAAAGGGTTGAACGAAAACCGGAACCGGCCTATATTCAACCCTATGGTTGAACTTGAACTACCCACCGAGCGCCAGGACCAGCGGCTCGACGCCATCTTCCACGCGCTGGCCGACAGCACGCGGCGCACCATGCTGCAGCTGCTGGCCCAGGGCGACTGCAGCGTGGGCGAGCTCGGCGCGCCGTTCCGCATGAGCTTCGCCGGCGCCTCCAAGCACGTGAAGACGCTGGAGCGCGCGGGGCTGGTGTCGCGCACGGTGCAGGGCCGCGCCCACGTGTGCCGGCTCGAACCCACGGCGCTGGCCACGGCCGACGCCTGGCTGCGCTACTACGAGGGCTTCTGGGGCGGCCGCCTCGATGCGCTCGAGCAGGCGCTGCGCGACGACGCCGCCGGCTGATTTCTTTTTCTCATCCGACACAAGGAGCAGCACCCATGACCACCACCGAACGATTCGGCCGGCTCGTCGAGCCCGGCACCCTGCGCATCGAGCGCCTGCTGGCCGCGCCCGTGGAGCGCGTCTGGTCCTGCCTGGTCGATCCCGAGAAGCGCGCGCGCTGGCTCGCGGGCGGCACCATGGCGCCGCAGCCCGGCGCGGTGTTCGAGCTGCGCTTCGAGCACACCACCCTCTCGGGCGAGGCCGCGCCCGAGCGCTACGCGGCCTACCGCGCGCCGCACCTGCAGAAGTCGCGGCTGCTGCGCATCGAGGCGCCGAGGCTGCTGGTCATCAGCTGGGGCAGCGAGGCGGACGACGCCTCCGAGGTCACTTTCGAACTCGCGCCGCAGGGCGATGCGACCCGTCTCGTGCTCACGCACCGCCGGCTGCCCGATCGCAAGGAAACCGTCAGCGTGGCCAGCGGCTGGCATGCGCACCTCGAGGTGCTCGAGGCGCTGCTCGAAGGCCGCGCGCCCGCGGGTTTCTGGACCTCGCTGGCGGCGATCGAGCAGCACTACGAGGCGCAGATCCGCTGAGGCGCACGCGCTCGACCACCACGGGGGCCTTCGGGCCCCTTTTCTTTTTCGGCCGGTGCTGTCGCGGCGCTGTCATGCGGCTCGCGCAGCATTCGAGGCATTGGTTGTATTTGTGGACTTTGTTGTAAATCACATTCATCTGCCCAAGTGCACATGAATGCATCGATCGCCGGCAAGCCACGCACGACCAGAAATGCCTTCGTGCCGGGGCGGGCTTGAGTGCCCGCCCCGGCGTTCTTGACCTGCCGGAGTTCCCCGATGACAACGCCGAGAGGCCGCCTCGCGCGCGCCGCCCTGTGCCTGACCCCCGTGCTTCTGCTGGCCGCCTGCGGCGGCGGTGGCGGTGGTTCGACCCCCTTCCTTCCCGTTCCGCCGCCCGCGCCGGCCCCCGCACCCGCGCCCTCCCCCGCGCCGGCACCGCGCCCCAAGGCGCTGGTCATCGGCGTCGACGGCGTGCAATACGCGGCCCTGCAGCAGGCGCTCGGCGATGCGCGCATGCCCGCGCTGCAAGGCCTGGGCACCTTGCTGCCTTCCTACACCGGCGGCGTGCTCGGCCAGCGCACGCAGCAGCAGGCCACCGACGGGCCGTCGTGGGCCACGCTGCTGACCGGCGGCTGGGCCGACCGGCACGAGATCCGCTCCAACTACGAGGGCCAGGCCTTCGGCGCCGACACCGTCTTCAAGCTGCTCAAGCAACGCCGCGCCGACACCCGCAGCGCGGTGGTCGCGAGCTGGAGCGGCCTGCCGCAACTGCTGCGCACCGACAAGGCCGCGGGCTACCTCGAGCTCGCGAAGGACTGCGACGGCAGCGACGACTGCGTCTCGACCGAGGCCGCGGGCGCGCTCGAGAGCGGCGGCTACGACCTCGTGGTGGCCGACTACCAGGGCCCGGCGCAGGTCGCCGACGTGGCGGGCTACGGCACCGACTACCAGAACGCGCTCGCGCAGGTCGACAAGCAGATCGCCACACTGCGCTCCGCGCTGGCGCGGCGCCGCGCGGCCCAGCCGCAGGAGGACTGGCTGGTGGTCGTCGCCACCACCCACGGCCTGGGCGCCACCGGCGTGGCCGACGGCATCCCGGTGCCGTCGAACCTCGCGACCGCGCTGGTGCTCGACCGCCGCGCCAACCTCGACGCAGCAGCGCCCGCCGGGCTGCCCGCGAACATCGCGGACTGGTACGGCTATGCCTCCACGGCCGACATCGCACCCACCTTGCTGACCCACCTGTCGGCCCTGCCCGCGGCCGACAAGTACGCGATCGACGGCGCGCCGCTGCTGGGCGCGCCCGGCGTGCGCCGGCTCGCCGCGGTGGCCAACGACAAGCGCAACGGCATCCGCCTGAGCTGGACGCTGCCGGCCCCCGTGGCCTCGATCACGGTGCTGCGCGACGGCGCGGCCGTGGCCACGCTGCCCGGCACGGCCCTCGGCTTCGAGGACACCACCATGCCCTTCGACGCCAGCGGCACCTATGCCTACGACTACACGGTGGTGGCCGACAAGACGCCGGTCTCGCTGCGCGCCTCGCTCGACTACGTGAAGCCGATCGTGCTGCTGCCCAGCGTGGCCAACGGCCTCACGCACCTGTTCCCGCTGAACGGCGCGCTCGGCGACCGCATCGCGGGCGGCCAGGTCTTCACGCCCTGGGTCAAGGGCGCCACCGCGGTCTATGCGGCGGCCGGCGACGGACCGCTGGGCAGCGGCACGCGCGCGCTGCTGTCGACCGACTACACCGGCACCAAGGTCTGCACGGCCTGCGACGGCGGCTACTCGATCCCGACCGCCAGCGTGACCAGCACCAGCGCGCCCTTCAGCTTCGGCTTCTGGTTCCGCTCCGACGCCACGCGCTCGGGCATGCCGGTGATCTCGAACAAGGACTGGGGCAGCGGCTCCAACCCGGGCATCGCGATCGGGCAGTACGGCAGCGCCCTGCGCTTCAACATCGGCCGCGGCGGCGAGCGCGTGGGCGACAAGGACCTGGGCTTCAGCGCCAACACCTGGGCCTATGTGGTGATGACGGTGGACGTGTCGGCGCTGAAGGCGAACTACTACGTGTTCGACCCCTCGCTGGGCCTGCAGAGCAGTTCCGTGACGCTGACCAGCGCCTTCGCGGCCGCGCTCAACGGCCTCAACAAGGGCTTCTCGCTCAACGAGGACGGCGACGGCGGCTACGGCCCGAACTACCGCAACGGCAATGCGAGCAACACCATCGCCGGGCGCTTCGACTTCGCCGAGTTCGCGACCTGGAACCGCGTGCTGAGCGCGGCCGAGATCGAATCGATCGCGCGTTCGCGCGGTTCGCTGACCACGCTGGTGCCCTGAGGAGAGACACGCATGCGCAACCCAACGATGCAACGCGCGGCCTGCGCCCTGGCGCTGCTCGCCGCCACCGTGCTCACGGCGTGCGGCGGCGGCAGCGGAGGGGGCGGCGGCGCCATCGCCCTGCCGCCGGCCACGAGCCTCGTGCCCAACGACCCGGCCACCGCCGGTCCGCCGATCGAGGCGCTGACCCCGCCGGGCGGCACGCCCGATTCCCAACTGCCGCCGCGCCGTCCCGAGTCGGTGCGCTGCGCGCCCTGAGCCCGAACACCATGAGCGACAAGCAAGCAACCCCTTCCCGCCGCGGCTTCCTGCGCGGCGCCGCCACCACCGCGGGCGCGGCCGCCGCGCTCGGCCTGCTGCCGCCCGGCATCCGCCGCGCGCTGGCGATTCCCGCCACGCAGGAGACCGGCACCATCAGCGACGTCAAGCACGTCGTGATCTTCATGCAGGAGAACCGCTCCTTCGACCACTACTTCGGCACCCTGCGCGGCGTGCGCGGCTTCGGCGACCGCTTCCCGGTGCCGCTGGCCAACGGCAAGCCGGTGTGGCAGCAGCCGCCGACCACGGGCAGCGGCACCTGCGTGCCCTTCCGCTACGACACCACCGCCACCAGCGCGCAGCGCACCACCGGCATGGCCCACAGCTGGTCCGACGGCCAGCAGGCCTGGAACGGCGGGCGCATGAACCAGTGGGTGGCGGCCAAGACGGCGCGCGCGCTCGGCTATTACACGCAGAGCGACATCGCCTACCAGTTCGCGCTGGCCGATGCCTTCACCTTGTGCGACGCCTACCACTGCAGCGAGCTCACCGGCACCAACTCGAACCGCCTGTTCCTCTGGAGCGGCACCAACGACCCGCTGGGACAGGGCGGCGGTCCCGCGATCGACAACTCGAACGACGATCTCGCGAACGCGCCCGGCTACGACTGGACCACCTACCCCGAGCGCCTGGAACAGGCCGGCGTGAGCTGGCAGATCTACCAGGACATGGCCGACAACTACACCGACAACCCGCTCGAAGGCTTCACCAGCTTCCGCCAGGCCTACTACGCGGCCGAGCCGACCGAGGCGCAGCGCTCGCTCAAGGCGCGCGGCCTGTCCACGCGCTCGATCGACGCCCTGGCCGACGACGTGAAGGCCGGCCGCCTGCCGCAGGTGAGCTGGATCGTCGCGCCCGAGAAGTACTCTGAGCATCCCGGCCCCTCGTCGCCGCTGTGGGGCGCCGAATACACCGAGCGCGTGCTGAATGCCCTCACCGCCGATCCCGCGGTCTGGAGCCAGACCGTGCTGTTCATCATGTTCGACGAGAACGACGGCTACTTCGACCACATGCCGCCGCCCTCGATCCCCTCGCTGAACGCCGATGGCAGCGAGGCCGGCATGAGCACGGTGTCGACGCTGGGCGAGCGCAACGACCTGAAGGCGCCCTACCGCGGCTCGCCCTTCGGCATGGGCTGGCGCGTGCCGATGTACGTGGTGTCGCCCTGGAGCCGCGGCGGCTGGGTCAACTCGCAGGTGGCCGACCACACCTCGGTGGTGCGCTTCCTCGAGACGCGCTTCGGCGTGATGGAGCCCAACATCAGCCCCTGGCGGCGCGCGGTCGCGGGCGACCTCAGCACCTGCTTCGACTTCGCCACGCCCAATGCGGCGCTGCCCGCGCTGCCGCACATCGACGGCAAGGCGGCCGACGATGCCATCGCGAAGCAGCTGCTGCTGCCCACCCCGGTCGCGCCCGCGCCAGGCACCGGCACCCTGCCCCAGCAGGCCACCGGCGTGCGCTACTCGCGCGCCCTGCCCTACGAGCTGCACACCAGCGGCCGGCCCGACGTGGCGCAGCAGAAGTTCTGGCTGGTGTTCGGCAACACCGGCGGCGCCGGCGCGGTGTTCCATGTCTACGACCATCTCGCGCTCGACAAGGTGCCGCGCCGCTACACGGTGGAACCCGGCAAGCTGCTCAACGACGCCTGGGCGGTGGCGGCCGGCGGGCGCTACGACCTCTCGGTGTTCGGCCCCAACGGCTACTTCCGGCGCTTCGGCGGCAAGCTGCCGGCCGCGCTCGCGGGCGGCACGGCGCTGCCCGAGGTGCGCGTCTGCTACGACGCCGCCAACGGCGACGTCCACCTGGAGATGCACAACCTCGGCAACATCAGCTGCACCGTCACGGTGGCGCCGAATGCCTACCGCACCGACGGCCCGTGGTCCTTCGCGCTCGCGCCGGGCCAGGTGGTCGTGCAGAAGTGGGACCTGGCACCGGCGAAGCACTGGTACGACTTCAGCGTGACGGCCAACGTGGACGACGGCACCAGCTACCTGCGCCGCTTCGCGGGCCGCGTGGAGAACGGCAGCCACGGCATCAGCGATCCGGCGATGGGCCAGGCGGCCTGAGCGTCACGCGCCGCCCGCACGCCTCCCGCACAATGGCGCCGGTCCGCCACCGGCGCCATCGCTCCCTCTCCCATCGGCATCCCATGCTTCAAGAAGAACGATTCCTGCGCATCCGCAGCCTGCTGGCCACCTTCTCGCGCCTGAGCGTCGAGCGGATCATGCAGGACCTCGCGGTCTCGCGCGAAACCGTGCGCCGCGACCTGCTCGAGCTCGAGGGCCTGGGCGAGCTGCGGCGGGTGCATGGCGGTGCCGTGGCCACGGGCGCGGAGCCCGAGCCGCCGCTGGCGGTGCGGCTGGTGGCGCGGCAGCGCGAGAAGCGCGCCATTGCCAAGGCCGCGATCGCGCTGCTCGAACCGGGCCAGACCGTGTTCCTCGACACCGGCAGCACCACCGCGCTGCTGGCCGAGGCGCTGGCCACGCTCAGCGGCATGACGGTCATCACCAACTCGCTGAGCATCGCGCTCAAGCTCGCGGGCGCGGCCGAGGGCCGCGACACCGGCGGGCGCACCGTGCTGCTCGGCGGCGAGATCGACGTCAAGACCCAGGCCACCTGCGGCGCCGGCACGGTCGAGGAGATCCGCCGCTACCGCGCCGACGTGGCGCTGCTGTCGCCGGTGGCGATGCATCCCAAGCACGGCGCGATGAGCTTCGAGCACCACGAGGCGGCGATCGCGCGCGCCATGGCCGAGCAGGCGCAGCAGCTCGTGATCCTGGCCGACCACGCCAAGATCGGCCAGGCCAGCCGCGTCACCTATGCGCGCAGCGCCGACATCGACGTGGTCGTCACCGATGCCGCCTCGCGCGACATGCCGGCGCTGCCGGCGCTGCGCCGCGCCTGCGAGCGCGTGGTGCTGGCCTGAGGCTTTGGCATCATCGGGGAATGGATACAGCGCACCCTCTCCCCCTGGTCATCGTCAAGCTCGGCGACACCTTCGACGCCCTGCGCGAGACGCACGGCGACTTCGAGCACTGGATCGCCGACGGCCTGGCCAGCGACACGCTGCCGATTGCCGTGATCGATCCGCGCCGCGGCGACACGCTGCCCGATCCCGCCGCCATCGCGGGCGCGGTGCTGACCGGCTCGCATGCGATGGTGTCGCACCGCGAGGACTGGAGCGAACACACCGCCGGCTGGCTCGCGCGCGCCGTGGCGCAGGGCACGCCGGTGCTCGGCATCTGCTATGGCCACCAGCTGCTCGCGCATGCGCTCGGCGGCGAGGCCGGCGACCATCCGCGCGGCCCGGAGATCGGCACGGTCAGCGTCGTGCTCGAGGAGGCCGCCGCCGCCGACCCGCTGCTGGGCGGCCTGCCGGCGCGCTTCGCGGCCCATGCGGTGCACTGGCAGAGCGCGCTGCGCCTGCCCGAGGGCGCGGTGCGGCTGGCCGGCAGCGCGCACGACCCGGTGCATGCCTTCCGCGTCGGCGACAGCGCCTGGGGCGTGCAGTTCCATCCCGAGTTCGATGCCCACGCGATGCGCGACTACATCGATCGCCTGGCCGGCCCGCTGAAGACGGCCGGGCTCGACCCCGAGGCGCTGCGCGAGCGCGTGCAGGCCACCGGCGATTCCGCGCAACTGCTCGGCCGCTTCGCGCGCATCGCCGAGGCGCGACAGGGCCTCTGAGCCTGGTCGCGCCTCAGTACTGCACGCGCAGCGACAGCGTCGCGTTGCGCGGCGACCCGTACCAGCCCTGGTTGAAGAAGGCCACCTGCGAGTAGTACTTGCGATCGGTCAGGTTGTTGATGTTCAGGGTGGCCGAGACGTTCTTGCGGATCTCGTAGCGCGCCATCAGGCTCACCAGCGCATAGCCCGACTGCGCGACCACGGTGGAGCGGTTGGCCGGCGGCGCCATGACGGTCTCGTAGGCGCGGCCCTGCCAGTTCACGCCCGCGCCCACGGTCAGCGCGCTCCAGTCGCCCGGCAGCCGGTAGCTGCTGAAGATCTTGAGCTGGCTGCGCGGATGCCCGGTGTTGATCGGCGTGCCGTTCGCGGCGCGGGCACGGAAGTGGGTATAGCCCGCGGCGAGGTTCCAGCCGCGCGCGATCTCGCCGCTGAGCTCGAGGTCCACGCCCTCCACCTTCGCGCCGGCCACCGCGCGGTAGGCCTGGGTGTTGGGCACGCCGCCCGCGGTCTGGCCGGCGATGGCCTCGGCCAGGTTGTCCTGGCGCGTCTGGAACAGCGCGAGGGCGCCGTTGAGCCGGCCGTCCGCGTAGGCGGCCTTGAGGCCCAGCTCGAAGCTCTTGCCGGTCACCGGGTCGAGGATCTCGCCGGCCGCGTCGCGGTTGTTCTGCGGCTTGAAGATGCTGGTGTAGCTGGCGTAGGCCGTGTAGGTGTCGTCGATGTCGTAGAGCAGGCCCGCGTAGGGCGTGATGCGGTCGCGGTGCTCGTACCTGCGGATCGCGCCGAAATAGTTCTGGTCGGTCTTCCAGTTGCTCACGCGCGCGCCCACGATCAGGTGCAGCGGGTCGGCCAGCGAGAAGCGCCCCACGGCATAGGTGCCGTCCTGGCGCGCGCGCATGGTGTCGGCCTGCGAGGGCACGCTCGACCACAGCGGTTCGGCGATGCGGTCGACGCGCCAGTCGAAGAAGCTGCCGATCGGCGGCTGGTTCAGCGCGCGGTACTGCGGCAGGTCGAGCCGGTCGTCGAAGCGCATCCAGCCGAGCGAGAACTCGTGGTCGCGGCCCAGCAGGCGGAACGGGCCGCCGAGGGTGGCATGGGCGGCGCTGCGCTTGAGTTCGCCGTCGTAGTAGATGTACGACGGCGCCACGCTCATCGCGCCGGTGAAGGCATTGACGGCGCCGCCGCGGTAGAGGTGCTTCATCATCATGTCGGTGCTGGCGTGGCTGTAGGCCAGGCGCGCGGTCCAGCGGTTGGAGAAGCGGTGCGTGAGGTCGAGAAAGGCGGTGGTGGTGTCGGTCTCGGCCCGGGTCCATGCCGTGTTGCTGGCCACGGAGCGGTCGAAGTCGGTGCGCCGGCCGTCGGTGTAGAACAGCGGGAAGCCGGCACCGAAGCCGCGCGTGACGGTGTCCTGCTTGCTCAGGCCCAGCGTGAGCTCGGTGGCCGGCGTCAGGTCGGCGCTGAGCACGCCGTAGAAGGTGTTCGAGCGGTTGCCGAGAAAGGTGGTGTAGCTGTCGCCGTCCGAATGGGCCGCCACCAGGCGCGAGCGGATGCGCCCGTCCTGCGTGAGCGGCGCCGAGATGTCGACCTCGGCGCGCCGGAAATTCCAGCTGCCCACCGACACGCCGGCCGAGGCCGCGAACTCGCGCAGCGGCCGCTTGCGCACGAAGTTGATCGCGGCCGACGGATTGCCCGCGCCGGTCATCAGGCCGGTGGCGCCCCGCACCACCTCGAGCCGGTCGTAGATGGCGGTGTCGAGGTTGCTCTCGCCGAAGGACCAGGGCGACAGCACCGGGCTCACGAGGCCGTCGAACTGGTAGCTGTCGATCGCGAAGCCGCGCGCCGACACCGAGAGCCGGTTGGCGTCGCTGCGCGTGATCGAGATGCCGGTGACGCTGTTCAGCATGTCGCCGGTGGTCTGCAGGCCCTGGTCCTCGACGATCTGGCGCGTGACCACGCTGACCGATTGCGGCGTCTCGCGCGGCGAGAGCTGCAGGCCGGTCGCGGTGCGCGCGGCCTTCGTGGTGTACGACTGCGTGCCCTCGGTGGTGGGCGTGACGGCCGTGCCGGTCACCTCGATGGCGGGCAACGCGGCGACCGATCCGGCATCGGGTGCCTGCGCCAGCGCGGACATCGAAGGCAGCGCCGCGCCGAACAGGAGGCTCAGGGAATGGCGCCGGAACGGCGCGGTAGAACGGAAGGCAGTCGGCATGGCGGCGGTGAGGACAAAGGGTTTAACGACAAATGAGAATTGTTACCATCTGGCGATGCACCGACCTATGCCGAAGCGCGGCAAACGTATGCCGGGCGCCGAAAGCGAAGCGCCCCTCGCGCCCGGCGTTTCGCCGTGCTGCTTCAGCGCCGCCGACTTCGACCGGCTCGGCCGCGACGCGGGCTTCCGCTATCGCCTGCCCTACCTGTCGGGCGCACCGCGCGACCCCGAGGCGCTGTGCATCGCCGAGGGTCGCGTCGAGACGCATGCGCTGGGCCCGGGCCTGACGCTGGCCGCCTCCGACATCGTGGTGCACCACCACTACGAAGCCACCTCGCAGGCGAGCCCCCGGTTCTCGGCCATCGTGGTGCTGCAGGGCCAGGCACAGGCCGCGCTGGGCCGCGGCGACAGCGTGCCGATGCGCACGCACGGCGGCCTCAGCGCCGCCTATGGCGACGGGCTGTCGATGACCGGCATCCACCCGGCCCGCCAGCGGCTGCGCAGCATCAACGTGTCGGCCGCCGCGCCGCTCGGCACGGGCGACGCGCAGCTCGACGAGCTGATCGCCGCCGCGCTACGCTCGCCGGCCGGGCGACCGCGCCACTGGGCGGTGCCGCCGCACCTCGTGCAGGCCATCGAGCAGGTGCTCGGCGGCCAGTGGCAGGGCCCGCTGCAGGCGCTGCTGTGCCAGGGCGTGGGCCTGCAAATGCTCGCGCATGCGCTGGCCGATGCAGCACCCGCGGCGCCACCGCTGCCCTCGTCGCGCGAGCGCCAGTTGCTCGAACGCGTGCGCGAACGGCTGCACGACGCGCCCGAGGAACACCACACGCTCGAGGCGCTGGCCCGCCTCGCCTGCATGAGCCAGAGCACGCTGCGCCTGAAGTTCCGCGCCGCCTACCAGTGCTCGGTCTTCGAATGGCTGCACGAGCGCCGCATGGCGCTCGCGCGCGAACGGCTGGCGCAGGGCCTGAGCGTGCAGGAGGCCGCGCAGCTCGTGGGCTACCGCCACGCGACGAACTTCGCGACCGCCTTCCGCAAGCGCTTCGGCGTGGCGCCGAGCGGCCGCGAACGCCGCTGACGCCGTCCGCGCCCGCGCGTCGGAGCGCGACTACATCGGGGCCTCGGCGCTTCGGTTAAGGTTCGGCGCATTTCCGCAGTTCCAGAAGGCTCCATGAACCGCCCCGCTCCCGTGCGCAAGCACTTCTCGATGATCCGCGGCTTCCACCTCGCCGACGTGTTCACGCTCGGCAACGCGGCCTGCGGCGTGGGCGGCGTGTTCCTCGCGATGGCCTACATGGCGAGCCAGTCGCTCACCCACTTCTACTGGGCCGCCGCGCTCGCGCCCGCGGCCTTCGTGTTCGACGTGTTCGACGGCCGCATCGCGCGCTGGCGCCAGACCCATTCGGCGCTCGGGCGCGAGCTCGATTCGCTGGCCGACATCATCTCCTTCGGCGTGGCGCCGGCCGCGCTGGGCTTCGCGGCCGGGCTCGACGGCGGCTGGGACTGCGTGGCGCTGGTCTACTTCGTCTGCTGCGGCGTGAGCCGGCTCGCGCGCTTCAACGTCACGGCCGAATCGCTCTCGGCCGGCGGCGACAAGGTCAAGTACTTCGAGGGCACGCCGATCCCGACCAGCGTGGTGCTGGTCGGCGTGCTCGCCTGGGCCGCCTCGCAGGGCCGCCTGGGCGACGCGCTGTGGGGCGGCGCCTGGAGCGTGGGCCCGTGGCAGTTGCATCCGATGGCGCTGCTGTTCGCGCTCTCGGGCACGCTGATGATCAGCAAGACGCTGCGCATCCCGAAGTTCTGAGCCAGCACCAACCCAAAGAAGACACCCTCATGACCATGAAGCTGTATTTCGACCCGCACAGCCGCGCGCAGGTCGCCAAGTGGATGCTCGACGAGGCGGGCGTGGACTACGAGATCGTGCCCACGCTGCTGCGCGAGAAGGCGCACAAGACGCCCGAGTTCCGCAAGATCAACCCCGCCGGCAAGCTGCCCGCGCTGGTCGACGGCCGCACGCGGCTGTTCGAGAACGCGGCCATCTGCCTCTACATCGCCGAGAAGTACCCCGCGAAGAAGCTGGCGCCGCCCGTGGGCACGCCCGCGCGCGGCCGCTTCCTGTCGCTGATGGTCTATTCGACCGCGCAGCTCGAGCCCGCGATGGGCGACAGCATGCTCAGGCTGCGCAGCAACAACAGCGCGCGCGGCTGGACCGACTTCGAGGAGGCCAAGGACGCGGTCGAGCGCGAGCTCGGCGACGGCCCCTACCTGTTCGGCGCGCAATTCACCGCGGCCGACGTGATGATCGGCTCGATGTTCATCTACCTGCGCGCCTTCGGCGGCCGCTCGAACCGGCCCCGGATCGACGCCTACGTCGAGCGGCTGCAGGCACGCCCGAAGGGCATGCGCTTCGGCTGAAGCGAGACGTTCCGGCGCCGGCTGCCGCGCCGGCGACAGGTGGCGCGGCAGAGGCGGGCCTACGCTCGGTCCCCCGCTGTTTTCCAACGAAGGCTTCGCGCCGCACCACCATGCACAACACCAAGAGACAGGCAGCCACCCTTCCCCTTTCCCTGCTCGCCGCCGCCCTGCTGCTCGCGGGCTGCGCCAGCGCCCCGCCACCCTCGGGGCGCGCGGTCACGATCGAGCGCACCACCTACGGCATCGCCCACGTCACCGCGCCCGACTACGAAGGCCTGGCCTTCGGCGCCGCCTACGCGCATGCGCAGGACAACGTCTGCCAGACCGCCGAGCACCTGGTGACGATGCGCGGCGAGCGCTCGCGCTTCTTCGGCGCGCAGGAGCGCGGCGCCTTCGGCCTGGGCCTGATGCCCAACGCGCAGATCGACCTGTTCGTGCGCTACCACATGGACGACGCCGCGCTCGCGCGCGCCGGTGCCACCACCAGCACCGAGGTGCAGACCATGATGCGCGGCTACGTGGCCGGCTACAACCGCTACCTGCAGGACGCCGGCCCCAACGGCCTGCCCGCGGCCTGCCGCGGCAAGCCCTGGGTGCGGCCGATGACGGCGTCCGACCTGGCGCGCGCCACCGAGCAATCGATGATCCAGGGCGGCCTGGGCGCGCTCGCGGGCGCGGTGCTCGAGGCGGTGCCGCCCGTGCCGGGCGCGCGCACGGGCGCGGCGCCGGTGCCGCTCGACCAGGCCGTGGCCGAGATCGGCCGCCACAGCTTCAACGCCAACCCCGAGGGCGGCGAGCTCGGCTCCAACGGCTGGGCCTTCGGGCGCAACGCCACGCCCGACGGCCGCGGCCTGCTGCTGGGCAACCCGCACTTCCCGTGGACCGGCACCAACCGCTTCTGGCAACTGCACCTGACGATCCCCGGCCGCGTCGACGTGATGGGCGCCACCGGCGGCCTGAGCCCGGTGGTGGCGATCGGCTTCAACAAGGACGTGGCCTGGACCCACACCGTGTCGACCGGCAAGCGCTTCACGCTCTACGAGTTGCAGCTCGATCCGGCCGACCCGACCGTCTACATCGTCGACGGCCAGCGCCGCCGCATGACGGCGCGCACCGTGACCCTGCCGGCGAGCGATGGCGCGCCGGCGCTGCAGCACACCTTCTACGAGAGCGAATGGGGCCCGCTGATCGCGCTGCCCAAGGCCGGCCTGGGCTGGACCGCGCAGCGCGCCTATGCGATCCGCGACGCCAACACGCTCAACGTGCGCTCGGCCGAGGCCTGGATGGGCATGGCCCAGGCGCGCAACGTGGCCGAGCTGCGCGCCGCGATGGGCAACCAGGGCATGCCGTGGATCAACACCATCGCGGCCGACCGCGACGGCAATGCGATGTATGCCGACCTCTCGGTGGTGCCCGACGTCTCGGCCGAGCAGCTGCGCGCCTGCGTGCCCTCGCCGGGCGCCGCGGCGCTGCTCAACGCGGCCGGCCTCGCCGTGCTCGACGGCTCGCGTGCCGCCTGCGCCTGGCAGCGCGACGCCACGGCCGCGTCGCCGGGCCTCATCGCGCCCGTGCGCATGCCGGTCGTGGTCACGCCCGACTGGGTGCAGAACAGCAACGACAGCTACTGGCTCAGCAACCCGCGCATCGCGCCGATGGCGGGCGTGTCGCCGCTGGTCGGGCCGGTGGGCGTGCCGCAGCGGCTGCGCACGCGCAGCGGCATCCTCGAGATCGAGGGCCGGCTCGCGGGCGCCGACGGCCTGCCCGGCAACCGCATGGGCGCGGCCGAGCTGCGCAGCGTGATCTTCCGCGACCGCAACCTCGCGGGCCTGCTGGTGATGGACGACCTGCAGGCCGCCTGCGCGGCCGCCGGCGGCGCGCTCGACGTCGACCAGGCGCTGGGCTGCCGCGTGCTCGCGGCCTGGGACCGCACCAGCAACGCCGACGCGAAGGGCGCGGCGCTGTTCCGCGAGTTCTGGCGCAAGGCCAAGGACATCCCGAAGGTCTGGCGCCTGCCCTTCGATCCGGCGCAGCCCGTGACCACGCCGGCCGGCCTCGACATGGCCGCGCCCGCCACCCGCGCCGCGGTCTTCAAGGCCCTGGGCGACGCGGTCGGCATCCTGCGCACCGCGGGCTTCGCGGCCGACGTGCCGCTGGGCGTGCCGCAGTCGCGCGAGGTGCGCGGCCAGCGCATCGCGCTGCATGGCGGCGACGAGTTCGAGGGCGTGCTCAACAAGCTCGAGTCGCAGGGCCAGTCGCTGATCGACCCGAAGGGCTACCAGGTCAACTACGGCAGCAGCTACATCCAGGTGGTGGGCTTCGACGAGCGCGGGCCGGTGGCGCAGGGCCTGCTGACCTACGGCCAGAGCAGCGACCTCGCTTCGCCGCGCGCCTACGACCAGCTGCCGCTGTTCGCGGCCAAGCAGTGGCACGCGCTGCCCTTCCACCGCGCCGACGTCGAGGCGCAGCGCGAGGGACGGCCGCTGCAGTTCGCGTACTGAGATCGAGCAAACCCGAGCCCGCCGCTGCGACACATGGATTGCGCAGAATCGACGCCATGTCCCAAACCACTGCCGCCACTCCTTCCGCCTCCGGCCACCGGCCCTCGGGCCTCGACCAGCTGATCGCCCTCGCCGCCGCGCAGCCGCTGGCGCCGGCCTGCGACCACTTCTACTTCCTGCGCCACGGCCAGACCGGCCGCAACGCGCAGCGCATCTTCCAGGCCACCGACGAGCCGCTGAGCGAACTCGGCCTGCAGCAGGCCGCGCGCGCGGCCGAACTGCTGGCGGGCGAGCCGATCCGCACCATCGTATGCTCCGATGCGCGGCGCGCCTTCGACACCGCGCACGCCGTGGGCAGCGCGCTCAAGCTGGTGCCCACGGCGCAGGCCGTGCTGCGCGAGCGCAACTTCGGCGCGCTGATCGGCACCTCCTCGGCCAACATCGACTGGGCCTGCGAGCCCGAGGGCGGCGAGACCCTGGCCCAGTTCGTCGCGCGCAAGCGCGCCGCGCTGGCCGAGGCCCTGGCCCAGCCCGCGCCGGTGCTGGTAGTGGCGCACGGCGGCACGCTCTATGCGCTGGCCGCGCTGCTGGGCGTGCCGGTCGACCTGGGGCTGCTGGGCAACGCGCAGCCATTGCGTTTCGACCGCAGCGGCCCCACATGGGCCGTGACGCCGCTGCTGCGGCATGCCGACGGCGACGCCGCGCTGGCCTAGGGTTCTCCGAGCGCCGCGCGCGAGCCGTCCCCACACCCCACACCAAGACCATGGAATTCAAGGACTACTACAGCGCCCTGGGCATCGAGCGCACCGCGTCGGACGACGAGGTGCGCAAGGCCTACCGCAAGCTCGCGCGCAAGTACCACCCCGACGTCAGCAAGGAGCCCGACGCCGAGCAGCGCATGCGCGACATCAACGAAGCCAAGGACGTGCTCGGCGACAAGGAGAAGCGCGCCGCCTACGACGCCCTGGCCGACCGCGTGGCGCGCGGCGGCCGCCCCGACGGCGACTTCCAGCCGCCGCCGGGCTGGGACGCCGGCTTCGAGTTCCACCGCGGACCGCGCCAGGGCCCGGCCGACCATGCCGACTTCAGCGAGTTCTTCTCCTCGATGTTCGGCGAGGCCGAGCGCCGCGGCGCCGCGCGGCAGAACTTCCGCGCGCGCGGCGAGGACCACCATGCCGCGATCGAGATCGCGCTCGAGGACGCCATCGGCGGCGCCGAGCGCGAGATCAGCCTGCGCTCGCAGGTGCTCGACGCGCAGGGCCAGCCGCGCTGGGAAACGCGCACCCTGAGCGTGAAGATCCCGCCCGGCGTGCATCCGGGCCAGTTCATCCGCCTCGCGGGCCAGGGCCTGCCGGGCCATGGCGGCGAGCCGGCCGGCGATCTCTACCTCGAGGTGCGCATCGCGCCGCACAAGCTCTACCGCGTCGAGGCGCGCGACCTCTACATGACCCTGCCGGTCACGCCCACCGAGGCCGCGCTCGGCGCGCAGGTCGAGGTGCCGCTGCCCGGCGGCGGCGCGGTCGA
Source organism: Variovorax sp. GW821-FHT09B01 (assembly GCF_059418345.1). NCBI lineage: Bacteria > Pseudomonadati > Pseudomonadota > Betaproteobacteria > Burkholderiales > Comamonadaceae > Variovorax > Variovorax sp. GW821-FHT09B01. The sequence continues at coordinate 69,264 of NZ_JBWKPQ010000007.1, forward strand.
GGTCACGGTGCCGAAGCAGGCCAAGAGCGGCCTCAAGCTGCGCCTCAAGGGCCGCGGCCTCGCGGGCAAGACGCCCGGCGACCTCTACCTGCTGCTCGACATCGCGCTGCCGCCCGCCGACAGCGAGGCCACGCGCAGTGCCTACGAGGCGCTCGCGAAGGCTTCGGCCTCCTTCAACCCACGCCAGCACCTGGGAGTCTGAGATGGCGACCGTTTCCATCACCACCACCGCCGTCGGCCAACTGCATCCGCTGGCCGCGAGCGAACTCGCGCATGCCTGCGGCGCCGACACCGCCTGGGTCGTGCAACTGGTCGAGGTCGGCATCGTGCGCATCGAGACCGAGGAAGCGCAGCCCGAGCGCTGGCGCTTCTCGAGCGCCGACCTGCAGCATGCGCTGGAGGCACGGCGGCTCGAGCGCGACTTCGGCGTCGGCCTCGATGCCGCGGCGCTGATCCTCGACCTGCAGCACGAGGTGCGCAGGCTCAAGACGGTGCTGCAGGCGCACGGCCTGCGATAGGCCCACGCGCCGCAAGGAAAAGCCGCGCCGCGGCTTGACCTTGACACCGTGCGAGACCGAAGACTTCGGGCCTCTTCCACAGGAGGCCGCATGACCCCTCGCACCCTTCCATCGCCCGTCCACGCCGACACCGCGCCGCGGTTCGACCTCGAGGCCGCGCTCGCGCGCGCCGGCGTTTCGCAACGGCTGCTGCGCCAATGCGAGGCGCGTGGCCTGATCGCCGCGGCCGAGCCCCGCTACACGCACGCCCATGTCACCGTGCTGCGCTTCGCGCGCCGTGCGCTGGCGCTGGGCTTCGCCATGGACGAGATCGAACGGCTGGTGGCGCTGTGGCGCGACGAGGAACGCACGAGCGCCGAGGTCAAGCGCCTCACGCTGTGCCGCGCCGAAGCGCTCGATTCGCGCATCGAGGAATTGCAGGCGACGAAGCGCGTGCTCGAACGGCTCGCGGACCTGTGCCGGGGCGACCACCGGCCGGCGTGCCCGATCCTCGACGAGCTGGTCGAGCTCCGGGGCTTTGCCGCTACTGCATCTGCGGCAGATTGCCGATCCGCACCAGCATCTCCGTGAACATCTGCATGTCCGCGTCGAGGTCGGGCACTTCCTTGTATTCCTTGGCGTTGTGCGCGGTGTATTTCTTGCCGGGCATCGCGGGGCCGAAGTTGATCGCGTTGGGCATCAGCTTGGCGGTGGTGCTGCCGGCCGTGGGCACGGGCTTGGCCTCCAGCCCGGTGGTGTCGCCGTAGATGTTCAGCAGCGTCGAGAGCCAGGCGCCCTTGGGGTCGCGCGCCATCCAGTTGCCCTGGTCGTACTGGAGCTCGAGCGGGACCTTGGCCGCATCGGCCCAGGCCTGCACCTTCGCGGTGACCTGGGCCTTGAGTTCGTCGGGCGTGCGGCCGCGTGGCATGCGCACGTTGACCGTGACCTCGACGCGGCCGTCGGCGCCCGCGCGCACTAGGTTCGGCGAGAAGGTCAGCGGGCCCATGAAGTCGTCGGCATAGCCCAGGGCCAGCTTCTCGCCGAGGTAGCCGGTGCCGTAGAGCGCATCGAGGTAGTCGACCGCCTGGCGAAAGCCGTTGGGCGCGAGCGCCAGGCCCGATTCCTTGAGGAACAGCGCGAGGCGCGGCACCGGGTTCACGCCCTCCTCGGGCCGCGAGCCGTGGGCCGAGACGCCGGTGACCTTGAGCTCGATGCTGTCGGCGCCGCGCGCGATATCGATGGCGAACTTGCCGCCCTGGGCCTCGTACTTGCGCAGGAAGCCGGCCTTCGCGGCCTCGAGCGTCGCGGCCGCGGCGCCGAGGTCGCCGCTCTTGAGCGTGGCGGTGGCGGTCTGCGCGATCGCATTGGCCGAGGCGGCACCGGCCATCGCGACGATGGTGGTGGCCGCGGGGTCGGCGGGCTGCGCTGGGAAGAACACCTTGAGCGCGCCCGAGCCCTTCTCGGCCACCACCGCCGGGTACTTGCTGTCGAGCACGATGTTGTAGGCCGGCAGCGCAGTCTTGTTGCGGTAGTAGAGCATCGCGTCGCCACCAGTCTCCTCGGTGGTCTCGATCATCAGGCGGATGCCGCGCTCGAGCGGCAGGCCGCTGTCCTTGACCGCCTTCATCGCATGGAGCACGGCGGCGATCGAGCCCTTGTCGTCGATGGTGCCGCGGCCGTAGAGCAAGTCGCCCACGCGGGTCATGGTGAAGGGATCGAGTCGGGTGCCGTCGTCGAGCACCCATTCGGACAGCACGGCGGGCACCACGTCGGCATGCGTGAGGATGCCGAACTCCTCGCTGCCGCGGCCCTGGAGGCTGACCTCGAAGATGCGGTTGTCGACGTTGCGCCAGGACAGGCCGAAGTCCTTCGCCATCTTCTCGACCAGCCGGCCGAAGTCGAGGATCGCGGGGCTCTCGTGCGGCGGCACCTGCACGTTGCGCACGGTCGGGATCGCGACCATGGCGCCAATGCTCGCGATCGCCGCCTGCTGGTTCTGCAGCCGGTTGTACAGGCCGAGCAGGCGCGCGATGTCGACCAGCGCATCGCCCGCGAGCGGCTGGCGCTGACCATACGCGGACACGGCGGTGGCCAGTTCCTTGTGGGCCGGGTTCGCGGCGACGGCCTGGGCCAGGAAGGCATTGAAGTCCTTCGCGGTCTGGCCGGCCTGCCAGCGCGCGGCGAGCTGGTCGAGGGCGGGCTTCTTGAGCGTGTCGGCGAAGGCCGTGCCGCCGAGGGCGAGCACGGCGCAGCCGATGGAAAGCACGGGCAGCGAAAGACGGTGGGGCATGGAGGATCTCCCTCGAAGAGCGAACATCCTCCGACGATAGCCGAGCCCGCGGCGCTACCAGCGGTAGGTGGCGGTGGCCACGAGCGAACGCCGCTCGCCGTAGCCGCAGCTGTAGGCGTCGCAGTTGCGCCCGAGGTAGATCCGGTCGGTGAGGTTGCGCGCATTGAGCGCCAGCGCCCAATGCTCGAAGTCGTAGCCCAGCATTGCGTCGAACACGGTGTACGACGGGATCTTCGCGGGCGCCGTGCCGTTGGCGCCGTGCGTCGAGCCCATGAAGCGCACGCCCAGGCCGGCCTTCACGCCGTTGCCGAAGCGGTAATCGGCCCAGGCCGAGACCTGGTTGCGCGGCGTGCCCACGAGCTGCTTGCCGATGCGGTCGGGGTTGCTGTCGCTGACGACCTTGGCGGACGGCGTCCAGCTGTAGGCCAGCACGACGTTGAAGCGCGGCATCGGCTCGAAGGCCGCCTCGAGCTCGAGCCCGCGCACGCGCGCCTTGCCGGTCTGGCGCGGCACGAAGTCGCGGTCGAAGGTCACGATGTTCTGCCGCCGCAGGTCGAACACGGCCGCGCTATAGCTGTCGCGCGTGCCCACGGGCTGGTAGCGCAGGCCGACCTCGTACTGCTTGCCGGTCTCGGGCTTGAAGGGCTGGCGCGTGTCGGGATCGATGGTGGTCGAGGGCGAGAACGACTCCGAGTAGCTGACATAGGGCGCGAGGCCGCCGGGCGCCAGGTAGACCAGTCCCGCGCGGCCGGTGAACTTGTGGTCGGACTGGCGCGTCGTGCTCTGGTCGAGGTGGTTGTCGGTGTCGACGCGCGCGCGGTCGTAGCGGCCGCCGAGCGTGGCGACCCAGCGCTCGTTCCACTTGATCTGGTCCTGCAGGTAGATGCCGGTCTGGGACAGCCGCACCCGCGAGTCGGTGTTGGGCGCGGGCATCGAGAACGACTGCCCGTAGACCGGCGCGAAGACCTCGAGCTGCGGCGCCTCGCCGAAGTACATCACCTGGTCGAACACGCTGCGCTGGTAGTCCAGGCCCAGCAGCACGGTGTGCTGCCAGTCGCCCGAACGAAGCTTGGCCTGCACCTGGTTGTCGAGCGTGAAGGTCTTGCCACGCTCGGGGCTGCTGGCAAACAGCGAGCGGTTGATGGTGTGGAAGTTCGACGGATCGAAGACGTTGTCGGGATCGTTGGTGACGAAGCCGTTGGCGTAGATCTGGCGGTAGTCGGTCTTGATGCGGCCATAGCGCGCGTTCTGCCGCACGGTCCAGGTGTCGTCGAAGCGGTGCTCGAACAGGTAGCCGAGGTCCCACTGGTTCTGGTTGTAGCGGTCGAAGCCGGGCTCGCCGACGAAGGTCGAGCTCGGGATGCGGCCGTAGGGCGTGCTCAGCAGCGTGCCGGTCACGGGCAGGAAGCCGTAGGCATTGCCGGCGCGGATGCTCGCGTAGTGGGCCAGCACCGTCAGCGAGGTGTCGCCCGAGGGCCGCCAGGTCAGCGAGGGCGCGAGGAACTGGCGCCGGTCGCCCACGCGGTCGACCTGGGTCTGGCTGTCCTGCGACATCGCCGTGAGGCGGTAGAGCCACTGGCCCTGCGCATCGAGCGGCCCCGAGAAGTCGGCCGCCACGCGCTTGAGCGAGCGGTTGCCGGCCTGCACCTGCACTTCGCGCAACGGCTCCTCGGTCGGCCGCTTGCTGACGACATTGACCATCCCGCCCGGGCCGGTCTGGCCATAGAGCACCGACGAGGGACCGCGCAGCACCTCGATGCGCTCGGCGCCGTAGCTCTCCATGCGCCAGACCGCGTAGCCCGCGTTGTTGCGCATCTGCATGCCGTCGAGGTAGAAGCCCGGCGAGTAGGCGTCGAAGCCGCGCAGCGAGAGCCAGTCGTAGCGGCTGTCGTAGCCGTCGAAGGCCTTCACGCCGGGCGTGTAGGCCAGCGCGTCGGGCAGGCGCGCGGCGCCCATGGCCGCCATGCGATCGGCCGTGACGACCGAGATCGACTGCGGCGTCTCGATCAGCGGCGTGTCGGTCTTGGTGCCGGTGGCGCTGCGCTTGGCCACATAGCCTTCGACATGGCTGCTCGCGGTCTCGGGCTGCGTGCCGGCGGTCACGGTCACCGGCGGCAGGCTGCCGCTGCCGGCCTGCGGTGCCGCGGCGCGCCGCTGCAGGATGAAGCTGCCGTTGGGCTGGCGCGCGGCCTGCAGGCCGCTGCCGGCCAGCAGGCTGTCGAGCCCGCCCTGCACCGTGTAGCTGCCGCGCAGGCCGTTGCTGCGCAGCCCGGCGGTCAGCTCGGTCGGAAAGGACAGCAGGATGCCGGCCTCGCGGCCGAAGCGGTTGAGCGCGTTCTCCAGCGTGTCGGCGGGAATGTCGTAGCCGTGGGCCGGTGCCGCGGCCTGGGCGCGGACCGGCAGGGACGCGACGGCGCCGAGGGCCAGCGCGGCGGCGAGCGCCACCGGGCCGAGGGCGAGCCGCAGCGGCGCCCGTTGTTCTGTCTGACTCATGGAATTTCGACCTTTCGCGGCCATGGAAGATGGCTGTTCACCTTCCATGTCCCGCGAAAAAGCGAAACGGACCAGGTCGCGGCAACTTTTTTTTCGCCCGCGCGTTTTTTCAACGCTGCGGCGCGCGCGCCGTGCTGCTCCGGGGCACCAGCAGCACCTCGGTGGCGCGCAGGCCCCAGAAGCGCGTGACGGTCTGGATCTCGAGCGACAGGGTGGCGCTCAGGGTGTCGAGCACCTTGTCGATGTCGGCCAGCGGATAGGTGCCGGAGATGCGCAGGCCCGCGATCGCCGGGTCGCAGCGGATCGGCTGCGCGGCATGGCGGCTCAGCTCGGCCAGGAAGTCGGCCAGCCGCATGCCGCGCGCCACGATCAGGCCCTCGGTCCAGGCCGCGCTGCCGGTCTCGAGCGCATGCGGCGCATCGACCCCGGTGGCCGTGAAGCGGGTGGCCTCGCCGGCCTGCAGCACGCGCGTGTCGCCGGCGGCCTGCCGCGGCCGCAGCGCGACCGCGCCCTCGAACACCGCGAGCAGGCTGGCCTCGGGCAGCCGGCGCACCGAGAACACGGTGCCCAGCGCGCGCGCCTCGCCATCCGCGGTCTCGACCAGCAGCGGGCGCGCGGCCGCGTCCTTGGCGCTCGTCACCAGCACCTCGCCCGCGATCAGGCGGATGCGCCGCTCGGCCGCGCCATAGCGGATGTCGACCGCGCTGCCGCTGTTGAGCACCAGCGCCGTGCCGTCGTCGAGCACGATGCGCCGGCGCTCGCCGGTGCCGGTGCGGTGGTCGGCGGTCCATTCGCGCCAGGGGGTCTGCTCGGCGGCGAGCCAGGCGCCACCGCCGGTGAACAGCAGCGCGGTCAGCGCGCGCACCGCCTGGCGGCGGCGCAGCGGCGCGGCCGCTTCCAGCGTGGCGCGCGCGATCGCGGCATGGCCGGGCGCGGCCAGCGGGCCCAGGGCGGCGTCGACCGACTCGATGCGGCGCCAGGCGCGCTCGTGCTCGGGGTGCGCCGAGCGCCAGCGCCGCCACTCGTCGCGCACGCGCGCGGGCACGGATTCGCCCTGGAGTTCGAGCATCCACTCGACCGCGCGGCGCGCGACCTCGGCCGAGACGGGCGGCTCGGCGATGCCGGGAGGAGGAAAGCTGCTCACCGGCCCGCCGGCAGCGCGTCCGGGAAATAGCACTGCAGGGCGGCCTTGAGCACGTAGCGCTTGACCGTGGTGACCGACAGGCCGAGCGCCTGCGCGACCTCGTCATGGTTCAGGCCATCGAGCCGCGTCATCAGGAAGGCGCGTTTCACGGCCAGCGGCAGGCCGTCGAGCAGGCGATCGATTTCGGCAAGCGCCTCGAGCAGCAGCGCGCGCTCCTCGGGCGAAGGCGCCAGTTCGGCCGGCACGAGGGTCAGCGCCTCGAGGTAGGCCTGCTCGAGCTGCTGGCGCCGCCAGTGGTTGGCCAGCACCCGCTGCGCCACGGTCGTGAGGAAGGCGCGCGGCTCCTGGATCGCCAGCAGCTCCTCGCGCGCCAGCAGCCGCACGAACACGTCGTGCGCGAGGTCGGCGGCGCGGTGGCCGTCGCCGAGCCGGCGCTGCAGCCAGCGCCACAGCCAGCCGTGGTGGTGGCTGTACAGGACTTCAACCTGCGTCTGCAGCGGGAGGTCGGCGAGCGGGAGGGACACGGTCACGGACGGGCGCGGGCCCGCGCGGCTTGAAGATGGGAATGATTCTTATCTTACAAGCTGCGCCGCGTTTTCTCCCTGCTTTATGTCCGCCCCAACGAAAAACCGGGCCACGCTCGTCGCGTGGCCCGGTTTCCCTAACCAATTCTCTTCAGCGAAAGCGGCTTGCGCCGCCCGGCATCACAGGCCGGCTTGACGCGTCAGCGTGCGGGCTTGCGCGGGGATCACGCTGCCCGGGAACGATTCGCGGCGCAGGTTCTGGCCGGGAGCGTGGGCGGCTGCCACGGCTTCGCCACGGACCACGGCGCGGTCGGTGTTGCCGGCCACCACGGGTGCCAGGTTGGCGGTCGCGCCGTCGGCGTAGATGTTGCCTTCGCGGGCAGCGGCGGCGGCCTGGGGCGCCACGTCGGCGCGGCTGTAGCCGGAGGTCACCGAATGCACGCCTTCATAGGTTTCCGCGTGGGCGCCGGCAACGGCGATCAGCGACAGGGCGGCGGCAGCGAGGATGTTCGAGGTCTTCATGAGTGTCTTTCCTTTGGATGGTCTTCTTTTGGGTGAGGCGGAGTTTGCCTCATCAAACCAGGGAAAACCCTTGCTCCAATGAATCACGGTGTTCACGAAATTGAAACAATGGCCGGGAACTTTCAGACGACGACGCCCAAATAGCTACATTCGACGCCGATTCGCCGGGCTTTCCGCCCGCGCGCCGAATACCTTCCGCCTAGCGCGGCCAGGCGCGCAGCACCGCGCGGATCGCGCGCGTGTCGCCGGCCTTGACCTCGGCGCGGTAGCTGCCGACCAGCGCCTCGCGCTCGCCATCGGCCTGCGCATCGCCGCGCCAGGCGGCCAGCGCGGCGATCTCCTCGTCGCCGAGCGCCGACAGCCAGACCAGCGTGAGCTGCCGCTCGAGCTCGCGCGCGACGGTCAGCAGGTTGCGCTGGCGCGTCGAGGTCACGCCACGCGACCACAGCGAGTCGATGGCGCCCTCGAGCGTGGCCTCGGGCAGCGAGGTGAACTGGGCCGCGTTGCCGCGCGCCAGCTGCTTGACCACGGCGCTCATCAGCAGCTCGCTCGAGAAGTCGACCTCGCGCAGCTCGGCCACCGCCATGCGATCGAGCAGCCCGGTGCGCGCCGGCCCCGGCGGGTTGGCCTGCTGGCGCTTGATGAAGTCGGCGCGCGCCGCGTCGTCCATCGCGCCATAGTCGGCGCGGACCTTCGCGAGGTGCGCGACCGCGCCCAGCACCGCGGGCGACGGCGCCGCGCCGCCCTGCCCGGCCGCTGCCACGGCCGCCTGCACCGCGGCCAGCGCGGCATGCGCGTCGAAGGCATGGGCCGAGGCGGCATCGAGCGCCTTGAGCGCGCCGCCCGCGATGGCCTCGTCGGCCGGATCGAGCTGCTGCTTCGCGCCGCGCGCCACGGCGCCGGGTGCGTAGGCGGCCTGGTAGCGCGCCGGCACGCCCTCGAACTGCAGCAGCGCCTGCGCGCGGTCCTGGGCCGCGGCGGGCGCGGCGGCCAGCAGCAGCGAGAGCGAAAGGCCGAGGGCCAGGGCGGACAGGCAACGGGAGCGAAGGAACGACAGCATGGCGCGATTATTGGCGCCCACCCGGTGGGGCCGCGTCGGACGAGCGCCAGCCGGGCGCGCCGGAAAAATCCCGCCGCGCGCCGAACCGAACGCCGCCGCGAGGATCGCAATCCATCGCCGGTCACCGCGGCCCGCTAAAGTCCGCCCCGCTCCCGCTCAATGCCCACCGCGCCATGCGAACCCTCTTCCTCCTCCCGCTCCTGCTGACCACCCTGCTCGCCCTCCCCGGCCATGCCCAGCCGCGCGCCGAGGCCGCGCCGCGCCCGATCGCCGCGCGCGGCGCGCTCGGCGCCGACGAGCAGAACAACATCGCCGTGTTCAAGGCCGCCTCGCCCGCGGTGGTCAACATCACCTCGATCGGGCTGGAGCGCGGCCTGTTCTCGCTCAACGTGCAGCAGGTGCCGCAAGGCACGGGCACCGGCTTCGTCTGGGACACGCAGGGCCACGTCGTCACCAACTACCACGTGATCCAGAACGCGGCCGCCGCGCGCGTGACGCTGGCCGACCAGAGCAGCTACCGCGCGCAGCTGGTGGGCGTGTTCCCCGACCGCGACCTCGCGGTGCTGCGCATCGATGCGCCCGCGGCCAAGCTGCGGCCACTGCCGCTGGGCACCAGCGCCGACCTGCAGGTGGGGCAGAAGGTCTACGCCATCGGCAATCCCTTCGGGCTCGACCAGACGCTGACCACCGGCATCGTGAGCGCGCTCAACCGCGAGATCGATTCGGTCAACCGGCGCACCATCCGCGGCGCGATCCAGACCGACGCCGCGATCAACCCCGGCAACTCGGGCGGCCCGCTGCTCGATTCGGCGGGCCGGCTGATCGGGGTCAACACCGCCATCTTCAGCCCCTCGGGCGCGAGCGCGGGCATCGGCTTCTCGATCCCCGTGGACGAGGTCAACCGCATCGTGCCGCGGCTGATCCGCGACGGCCGCTTCGTGCGGCCTGCGCTGGGCCTGACCTACGCGCCCAAGGAACTCAACAGCGCGCTCGACCTGCCGCGCGGCGTGGCGATCCTGCGCGTGCAGCCCGACAGCCCGGCCGCGCGCGCGGGCCTGCGGGCCTTCGCGCGCGGCGAGCGCGGCATCGTGCCGGGCGACGTGATCACCGCGATCGACGGCGCGGCCGTCACCAGCGCCGACGACGTGCTGACCGTGCTCGAGCGCCTGCAGCCCGGCGACGCGGTCGAGCTCACGCTGTGGCGCGCGGGGGCGACGCGGCGCCAGAAGGCCACGCTCGCAACCTCCGACGAATGAGCGCGAATGAGCGCTAGGGCGTGGCGAGGCGCTGCAGCAGCTGCACGGTCGGATAGCCGTCGGCCGGCTCGCCCACGCTGCGCTGCCAGCGCCGGATCGCATCGCGCGTGGCCGGGCCGAGCAGCCCGTCGGCCGTGCCCGCGCCGAAGCCGCGCGCATTGAGCGCCTGCTGCAGCGCGATCGTCTCGGCGCGCGACAGCGGCTGCAGGTCGCGCGGCCAGTCGGCGCGCACGCCGGGCCCGCCCGCGAGGCGCTGCGCCAGCAGGCCCACGCCCAGCGCATAGCTGGTCGCGTTGTTGTAGCGCAGGATGGTGCGGAAGTTCGGTCCGACCAGGAAGGCCGGCCCGCGCGCGCCGGCCGGCAGCAGGATCGAGGCATCGGCCAGCGCGGGCAGCGGCGTGCCCTCGTCCATGGCGCGCACGCCCTCGGCCGCCCATTGGCTCGCGGACTGGCGTTGCTGCCCGTCGGCGCGCGCGAGGTCGAAGCCCGGCGGCAGCCGCACCTCCACGCCCCAGGGCTGGCCGGCCTGCCAGCCCGAGTGCTGGAGGAAGTTCGCGGTCGAGGCCGTGACGTCGGCCATGCTGTCCCAGATGTCGCGCCGGCCGTCGCCGTCGGCATCGACCGCATGCGCGAGGAACACGGTCGGCAGGAACTGCGTCTGGCCCATCGCGCCGGCCCAGGAGCCGATCATGCGGTCGCGCGGGATGTCGCCGCGCTGCAGGATCTTCAGCGCCGCCATCAGCTGCTCGCGCGCCCAGCCGGCGCGCCGGCCCTCGAAGCCCAGCGTGGCGAGCGCGTCGATGGTCGAGATGTCACCGTAGTTGGCGCCGTAGTTGCTCTCCATGCCCCAGATCGCGACCACGATCTCGCCCGGCACGCCGTAGCGCGCGGCCACCGCATCGAGCTGGGGCCGCAGCGCCTGCAGCCGCTCCTGGCCGCGTGCCACGCGCTGGGCAGAGACGGCCGTGTCGAGGTAGTCCCAGACCGCGCGCACGAACTCGGCCTGGCTGCGGTCGCGCTCCACCACCTGCGGCAGGTAGCTCGCGCCGTCGAAGGCGCCGTGCAAGGTGGCCTCCTCGATGCCGGCGGCGCGCGCCTGGGTGCGGAACTGCGCGACCCAGCGTTCGAAGTCCTGCTGGATGCGGGCCTCGTCGGCAGCGGGTGCGACCGGCGCGACGGGCGCAGGCGCGGCGGTGCGTGGCGCGGTGGGCGCGGGCTGGGTCTGCATGCGCGCGGGCGGCGCGGCGCAGCCTGCGATGAAGGCGGCGAGCAGCAGGCTCGCCGATGCGCGGTACGACAGGCGATGCGGTAGACGTGAAGTGGCATGGGGCATGCCCCCATTCTGACGATGCGCGCAAAGGCCCCGCGCCCGGCTGCGGCAACGACGTGCCGCGCGGCATGTCCTACGCTGCGACGCGGCCTGCGCGCGCCGGGCGGCCCATGCACGGTGACCACGCTGACAGATCCAACGCAAGGAGCCAGCGATGCCGACCCGAAAGACCAAGGGCCTCTACGCCAACATCCACGCCAAGCAGGAGCGCATCAAGCACGGCAGCGGCGAGCACATGCGCAAGCCGGGCAGCGAAGGCGCGCCCAGCGACGAAGCCTTCGAGAAAGCCGAGAAGACCGCCCACAAGCGCAAACAGCGGCACTGAGGCCGCTGTCGGTCATCGAGCCGCGCCGGCTCAGGGCTTCTGGAACAGCTTCAGCACGCTCGAGAAATCGAGCGCGCCATGCCCCGCGAGGCTGTGCGCGGCATAGAGGTTGCGCGCGATGCCGCCGAGCGGCGTCGAGGCGCGCACCGCGGTCGCGTTCTCCTGCGCCAGGCCCAGGTCCTTGAGCATCAGGTCGGTGCCGAAGCCGCCCGCGTAGTTCTTCGAGGCCGGCGCGGTCTCCATCACACCGGGCATCGGGTTGTACTTCTCGAGCGCCCAGTTGCCGCCCGAGCTGCGGCGCATGATCTCCGACAGCACCTTGGGATCGAGCCCGTTGGCAACGCCGAGCGCGAGCGCCTCCGAGGTGCCGATCATCAGGATGCCGAGCAGCATGTTGTTGCAGATCTTGGCGGTCTGGCCCGCGCCCGCGGCGCCCGCGTGGAAGATGTTGGCGCCCATCTTCTCGAGCACCGGCCGCGCGCGCTCGAGGTCCTTCGTCTCGCCGCCGACCATGAAGGTCAGCGTGCCCGCGATGGCGCCGCCCGTGCCGCCCGACACCGGCGCATCGATCATCGCGATGCCCTTGGCGGCCGCCGCCTCTGCCACCTTGCGCGAGGTGGCGGCGGCGATGGTGCTGCTGTCGATCACGAGCGCGCCGGCCTGGATGCTCTCGAGCAGGCCGGGCTTGCCCGCGCCGCCGAGGAACAGACCCTCGACGTGCGCGCTGGCCGGCAGCATGCTGATCACGACCTCGGCATCGGCCACGCTGTCGGCCGCCGACTTCGCGATCGGCAGGCCCTCGCCCGCGAACTTCTGGCAGGCGTCGGCCGAGAGGTCGAAGGCGCTGAGCGTGTGGCCGGCCTTGAGCAGGTTGAGGGCCATCGGGCCGCCCATGTTGCCGAGGCCGATGAATGCGATCTTCATGTGTTGTCTCCGAAGGATTGAGTGTCTTTATTTCAGCGTCGCCAGCTCCGCCGGCATCTCGCCGCGCGGGCGCAGGTGGTCGTCGATGAAAGCCTGGGAGATCTCCTCGATGCTCGCGGGCGACCACTTGGGATTGCGGTCCTTGTCGATCAGCACCGCGCGGATGCCCTCGGCGAAGTCCTTGTGCGCGCAGAAGCCCAGCGAAGCCCAGTACTCGAGGCGGAACACCTCGGCCAGCGACATGCGGTGCACGCGCTGCCAGAGCTCGAAGCTCAGCGCGGCCGAGCTCGGCGCGCCCTTCATGAAGGTCTTGGCGGCGCTCTGCAGCCAGGCGTCGTCGCTCTGCAGCCCGCGCAGGCGCTGCGCGATGTCGAGCAGGTCGTCGCCGGCCATCAGCGCGTTGATGGTGTCGTAGTGCTCGCGCACCTTCGACGCCGGCAGTTCGGCGCCCTCGCCGGCCTTGGCGAGGATGCGCGACAGCGTGGCGCGGTCGGCCTTGCCCTCGCCGGCCCAGCTCGCGGCGGCGATGGCCTCGAGCACCTGGCCCTTGTGCTCCTGCGGCACCAGCACGTCGGCCAGGCCGCAGAAGATCGCGTCGGCGGCATTGAGGTTCGCGGCCGTGAGCGCGAGGAACAGGCCGGTGCGACCCGGCGTGCGGCGCAGGAACCAGCTTCCGCCCACGTCGGGGTACAGGCCGATGCTGATCTCGGGCATGGCGATGCGGCTCTGCGCGGTCACCACGCGGTGCGAGCAGCCCGACATCAGGCCCACGCCGCCGCCCATCACGATGCCGTGGCCCCAGCAGAGGAAGGGCTTCGGGAAGGTGTGGATCAGGTGGTCGAGCTCGTACTCCTCGCGGAAGAAGTCCTCGGCGTAGGTGTTGCGTTCGGGGCCGCACTCGAGCAGCGTCTGGTAGAGCTGGCGCAGGTCGCCGCCCGCGCAGAAGGCCTTCTCGCCCGCGGCCTGCAGCAGCACGCCGACGATGCCGTCGTCCTTCGCCCATTTGCGCAGCTGGGGCGTGAGCAGGCGCACCATGTCCACCGACAGCGCGTTGAGCGAGGCGGGTGCGTTGAGCGTGGCGACGCCGAAGCGCTGGCCGCCGGCGGTCTTGATTTCGTCGAAGAGAACTACGGAGTCGGTCATTGTCTTGAGGGGTTCCGGATACGGGGCGTCAGCGGATATCGCTGTCCCCTTCCAGCAATTTTCGCGCAACGATCACGCGCATGATCTCGTTGGTGCCCTCGAGGATCTGGTGCACGCGGGTGTCGCGCACCAGCCGCTCGAGCGGGAACTCGCTGAGGTAGCCGTAGCCGCCGTGCAATTGCAGCGCGTCGTTGCAGACATTGAAGCCCGCATCGGTCGCGAAGCGCTTGGCCATCGCGCAATAGGTGCTGGCGTCGGCATGGCCGGCGTCGAGCTTGCTCGCGGCCAGCCGCACCATCTGGCGCGCGGCCACCAGCTCGGTCGCCATGTCGGCCAGCTTGAACTGCAGCGCCTGGAAGCTCGAAATCGGCTTGCCGAACTGCTGGCGCTCGTGCAGGTAGCGGCGCGCCGCGTCGAGCGCGCCCTGTGCCGCGCCCACCGAGCAGGTCGCGATGTTGATGCGCCCGCCGTCGAGCCCCTTCATCGCGATGCGGAAGCCCTCGCCTTCCTTGCCCAGCAGGTTTGCGGCGGGGATGCGCACGTTGTCGAAATTGATGGTGCGCGTGGGCTGGCTGTTCCAGCCCATCTTGTGTTCCTTCTTGCCGTAGCTCACGCCCGGCGCGTCGGCCGGCACCGCGAAGGCCGAGATGCCGCTGGCGCCCGCGCCGCCGGTGCGCGCCATCAGCACCAGCACGTCGGTGGAACCGGCGCCCGAGATGAAGGCCTTGCCGCCGTTGATCACGTACTCGGTGCCCTGCAGCTCGGCGCGCGTCTTGAGCGAGCCCGCGTCCGAGCCGGCGCCCGGCTCGGTGAGGCAGTACGAGGCCAGCTTGCGCCCGCTCGTGAGGTCCTCTCCCCATTGCTCGGCCACCGCATCGGTGGCCCAGGTGCCGAGCATCCAGGTCGCCATGTTGTGGATGGTGATGAAGGCCGTGGTCGAGGGGTCGACCGCGGCCATCTCCTCGAACACCAGCGCCGCATCGAGCCGCGGCAGGCCGAGGCCGCCGATGCGCTCGGGCGCGTAGAGGCCGCAGAAGCCCAGCTCGCCGGCCTTGGCGATGGCCTCCTTCGGAAAGAAGGCCTCGGCGTCCCACTGCGCCGCATGCGGCGCGAATTCGGCCTGCGCGAAATCGCGCGCGGTCTGCGCAAAGGCGTTCTGCTCTTCGGACAGTTCGAAGTTCATTGTTCGCGACCCTTCCAGCGATCCAGTTCGGCGGTCCGTTTCCGGGTCGATTTCTCCAGGCATGAATTGAATACCAGCGGCCACATGGAGCCGCCCTCGTTGGCCTTCGAGGCGCGCTTGCAGGCCGGGTCGCGGCCCTTGAGCCAGGCGCGCTGCTCGTTGCGCAGCGCGGTGCGCATCTGCGGCGACAGCGTCTTCATCACCTCGCCATAGCGGATGTTGAGCGCCGCATCGGCGGCGCGGAAATCGCGCGCCGCGCAGGCGTTCATCTGCTGCTGGTTCCCGTTGGGATCGCAGTCGTCCGCGCCGGCGTCGGCGGCCGCCCGCGCGCCGCCAGCGAGCAGCGCGAGCGTCGCCACCGCGCCCCAGGCCGCGACGCGAAGGCGCTTCCTCACTTGAGGCTGATGGTGGTGTTGACGCCGTGCGAGACGGTGCTGTCGTCGAACCAGCGTGCCGTCACGGTCTTGGTCTGGGTGTAGAACATGATGACCTGCTTGCCGTACGGGCCCAGGTCGCCGAGCTTGGAGGCGCGCGAACCGGTGAACGAGAACATCGGGACCGGCACCGGGATCGGCACGTTGATGCCGACCTGGCCCACGTCGATGTCTTCCTGGAAGCGGCGCGCCGCGGCGCCCGACTGCGTGAAGATCGCGGTGCCGTTGCCGTTCGGGTTGCTGTTGATCAGCTCGATGGCCTCGTCGATGGTCTCGGCATCGGCCACGCACAGCACCGGTCCGAAGATCTCCTGGTCATAGATGGTCATGCCGGGCTTCACGCCGGTGAAGATCGTCGGGCCGACGAAGTTGCCCTTCTCGTAGCCGGGCACGCTGGGCTTGCGGCCGTCGAGCACGAGCTCGGCGCCATCGGCCAGGCCGCGTTCGATCAGGCTGCTGACGCGGTCGTGCGCCGCGCACGAGACCAGCGGGCCCACGTCCACGCCCTTCTCGGTGCCGGCACCGATCTTCAGGGTCTTGGCCTTCTCGATCAGCTCGGGCACCCACTTGCGCGCGTCGCCCACCAGCACCGCCACCGACACCGCCATGCAGCGTTGGCCCGCGGCACCGAAGCTCGCGCCGGCCAGCGCGTTGAGCGTCTGTTCCTTGTTGGCGTCGGGCATCACGATGGCGTGGTTCTTCGCGCCCATCATGCATTGCACGCGCTTGCCGGCCAGGGTGGCGCGGTTATAGACGTGGGTGCCGACCTTGGTCGAGCCGACGAAGCTGATCGCCTTGATGTCCTTGTGGTCGCAGATGCCGTTGACCACGGCCTCGCCGCCATGGACCACGTTGAGCACGCCGGCCGGGATGCCGGCCTCGAGCGCGAGCTCGCACAGGCGCATCGTGACCATCGGGTCCTGCTCGGAGGGCTTGAGCACGAAGGTGTTGCCGGTGACGATGGCCATCGGGAACATCCACAGCGGGATCATGGCCGGGAAGTTGAACGGCGTGATGCCCGCGCACACGCCCAGCGGCTGCAGCAGGGTGTAGGTGTCGACGCCGTTGGCCACGTTGTTGGCCAGCTCGCCGAGCTGCAGGTTGCCGATGTTCGAGGCGTGCTCGACCACCTCGAGGCCGCGGAACACGTCGCCCTCGGCATCGGGCAGGGTCTTGCCCTGCTCGGCCGTGAGGATCGCGGCCAGCTCGGCCATGTTCTCGCGGATCAGCTGCTGGTACTTGAGGAAGATGCGGGCGCGCGCGCCGAGTGGCGTCTTGCGCCAGGTCTTGAAGGCGTCCTTGGCCGAAGCGACGGCGGCGTCGAGTTCATCCTGCGTGGCGAAGGGCACGCGGGCCAGCACCTGCTGCGTGGCCGGGTTGACGATGTCGCGCCATTCGGTGGTCTTCGACTCGACGAACTTGCCGCCGATCAAGAGCTTGACGGTGGCGATCTGGGTCGAGGGCTGGGTGCTGGCGTCCATGTGCTTGTCTCCTGTGAATGCGGTGCCGAAGGCGGCGGAACAGCGGGCATCGTAGCTTTGCAGTTTTGCTATGACAATAGACAAAATTGCGCTGGGGTTTTGCATAAATGCAGATCGCCCGCACCACGGCGCCGCCCGGAGGAACACATGGACTGGGACAACCTTCGCTTCTTTCTCGAACTCGCGCGCTCGGGCACGCTGATGAGCGCGGCGCGCCGGCTCGAGGTCGACCACACGACGGTGGCGCGGCGCATCCAGGCGCTCGAGAAGGAGGTGGGCGCGCCGCTCTTTGCGCGCGAGGCCGGCGGGCACCGGCTCACCGAGGCCGGCCGGCGGCTGCAGCCGCAGGTCGAGGCGATGGAGAGCGCCTTCCTCGCGGTCGAGAGCACGGCACCGGCCTCGCAGGAAGGGCTGTCGGGCCTGGTGCGCATCGGCGCCACCGAGGGCTTCGGCACCGCGGTGCTGGCGCCGCAACTCGCGCTGTTCGCGCGCCAGCATCCGCGGCTGACCATCGACCTGCTGGCGATGCCGCGGCTGGTGCACCTGTCGCGGCGCGAGGCCGACATCGTGATCTCGCTCGAGCGGCCGGCGCGCGGGCCGGTGCTGGTCACCAAGCTCAGCGACTACACGCTGCGCCTCTACGCCTCGAAGCCCTACCTCGCGGCGCACAAGCCGATCGCCACGCGCGAGGACCTGCGCGGCCACACCTTCATCAGCTATGTCGACGACCTGCTGTTCAGCAAGGAGCTGCAGTACCTCGACGAGCTGCACCGCCCCGACAGCTTCGCGCTGCGCAGCACCAGCGTGCTGGCGCAGCACCGCGCGGTGGCGGCGGGCGCGGGCATCGCGGTGCTGCCGGCCTTCCTGGCCGAGGGCGACGGCAGCCTGCAGCCGGTGCTCGCGGGCCAGGCCAACTTCACGCGCACCTTCTGGATGTCGATGCCGGCGGAGACCAAGCACCTCGCGCGCATGCAGGCGACCTGGGAGTTCCTGCAGCAGACCGCGCAGGCGCAGCGCGACCTGCTGCTGCCCGATGCCGGCGCGCGGGCCTGAGCCGCAACGCCCCTACGCCACGCCCTCGAGCACCGGCTCGCCCGGCGCGGGCGCTTCGGCCCGCACCAGCTCGCCCAGATGGCGCCACAGCCGCTCGGCCTGCTCGGCCAGCGGCGCGCGCCGGCGCATCAGCATGAAGCGCAGCGGCACCTCGAGCGAAGGGCCGCCGGCCCGCACGAGGCGCCCGGCATCGAGGTCCTCGCGCACCAGCGCCTGCGGCAGCCAGGCCACGCCCAGCCGCGACAGCGCCATGAAGCGCAGCCCGTCGGTGAGGCTGGCCTCGTGGTGGCGCTGCAACCGCAGCTCGCCGTGGCGCTCGAGCAGCGGCGCCAGCGACCAGCCGAGGTGGCATTCCTCGGCATAGCCAAGGAAGGAAACGGGCGCGCCGCCGGGATCGCGCAGGTCGAACAGCGGCCCACCCGCGGCATTGGGCGCGCTCACCGGCACCAGCCGTTCGCGCCCCAGTTCCAGCACCAGGCAGTCGCCCGCCTCGCAGGCCGAGCCCGCGCGCGCGGCCACGGCGCCGGCCTCGTCGAACAGCGCGACCACGTAGTCGACCGAGCCCTCGGCCAGCATCTCGAAGCACTCGGGCAGGTTGTCGGAGCTGACGCTGAACTTGGCGCTCCGGAAGTCGTTGTGCAGCCGCGGCACCCAGTCGGGGAAGAACACGGCCGACATGATGTGCGGCGCCGCGAAGCGGATGCGCTGCTGCCGGTCCTCGCCATCGGCCTTGATCGACTTGCGCAGCCCCGCCAGCGCATAGACCACCTCGGAGGAGATCGCCTGCAGCCGCTCGCCGGGCTGCGTGAGCTCGAGCGCCGCGGTGCGCCGGTCGAACAGCGGCGCGCCGATCCACTGCTCGAGGCCCTGGATGCGCCGGCTCAGCCCCGACACCGACACATGGCAACGCTCGGCGGCGCGGCTGAAGCTGCGCGTCTGGCACAGGACCAGGAAATCCTTCAGGCTGACCAGGTCGATCATTTGCGGTTTCCTCAAAAGTTGGCGGCCACCCGAGTCTACTTTCGCTCGGCTGTAGCCTGGGCACTCCGGCATCCCGATCCTTTGCGATTTTCGCAAAACCAGACGCCCGATCGGCAACCCGCTGGAGCCCGCGCGCCCCAAGAATTCCGGCACCCCGAACCCTTGCTGGAATCCAGATGCCGCCCTCCACCCCCCAACGCCTTCGCGGCGTGCTCGCCCCGGTCCTCACCCCCTTCGACGCCGCGCTGAAGCCCGACGCCGCCCGCTTCCTGCGGCTGTGCCGCTGGCTGGTGGCGCAGGACTGCGGGCTCGCGATGTTCGGCACCAACTCCGAAGGCAACTCGCTCTCGGTCGACGAGCGCATCGAGCTGCTGCAGCAGGCCGTGGCCGCGGGCGTACCGGCCGCGCGCATGCTGCCGGGCACCGGCAGTTGCTCGCTGGCCGACGCGGTGCGGCTCACGCGCTGCGCGGTCGACCACGGCTGCGCCGGGGTGCTGGCGCTGCCGCCCTTCTATTACAAGAGCGTCACCGACGACGGGCTGTTCGCCTTCTTCAGCGAGGTGATCGAGCGGGTCGGCGACAGCGGCCTGCGGCTGTACCTCTATCACATCCCGCCGGTGGCGCAGGTGGGCTTCTCCCACGCGCTGGTCAAGCGCCTGCTGAAGCGCTACCCGGGCACGGTCGCCGGCATGAAGGACACCGGCGGCGACTGGGACTACACCGCGCGCACCATCGCGCAGTTCGGCCCCGAGGGGCTCGACGTCTTCGCGGGCACCGAGACCCTCCTGCTCGACACCCTGCGCCACGGCGGCGCGGGCTGCATCTCGGCCACCGCGAACGTCAATCCCCGCGCCATCGTGCGCCTGTTCGAGACGTGGCGCGACGCCGATGCCGATGCGCGGCAGGCGGCGCTCAATGCGGTGCGCGCGAAGTTCGCGGCCCATCCGCTGATTCCCGCCATGAAGTCGGCCATCGCGATGGCCACGGGCGATGCGCAATGGGCGCGCGTGCGGCCGCCGCTCGAGGCGCTCGATGCGCAGCGGCAGGAGGCCCTGCGGCTGGCGCTGCGCGACCAGGCCTTCGATCTCGCCGCACTCGACGTCGATGCCAGCGATCGCCACTGAGCCGGACGCGGCCGCGCCCTTCACCGAGGCCGAGCTCGCGCGCCTGCGCCGCGACACGCCCGCCTGGGGCGCCGGCGCGCACCTCGCGCATTTCGCGCATGGCTCGGCGAGCCTGCCGCCCGAACCCGTCTACGCGCAATGGCAGGCCTGGCTCGAGGCCGAGCGCAAGCAGGGCACGCACCGCGCCGCCGAACGGCATGCGGACGCGCTGCATGCGGTGCGCGACAGCGTGGCGCGGCTCGTCAATGCGCAGCCGCACCAGGTCGCGCTGCTGGGCTCCGCGAGCCAGGCCTGGGCCACCGCGATGGGCGCGGCCCAGGCCACCCACGTGATCACGACCCACGACGAATACGGCGCCAACGCGCTCTACCTGCTGAATGCGGCGCGCCAGCGGCGGCTCGGCTTCTCGGTGATCGGCACGCGGCCCGGCGCGACGCCGCTGACGCAGCGCCTGGACCATGCGCTGCGCCACGCACCCGCCGGCCGCCGCCCCGTGGTCTCGCTCGCCGCCGTGCCGACCGCCTGGGGCGCGGCCACGCCCATGGACGGCGTGGCGCACTGCGTGCACGCGCACGGCGGCCTGCTGTTCCTCGACGCCAGCCATGCGGTGGGCCAGGGGCCGGTCGACATGCAGGCCCTGGGCTGCGACGTGCTGGTGTTCCCCACGCGCAAATGGCTGCGCGGCCCGCGCGGCGCGGGCGTGCTGTGCCTGTCGCAGCGCGCGCTCGAAGCGCTGGGCACGCCCGATGCCATCGACGTGGCCGGCGCGCAGTGGCTGGAGGCCGAGCGCCTGCAGCCCTGGTCCGATGCGCGGCGCTTCGAGGGCCACGAGTTCCATCCGGGCCTGCGGCTGGCGCTGGGCGCGGCTTGCGACTACGCGCTCGCGGTCGACCCGGCGCGCATCGCGCGACAGAACGCGCTGATTCGCCAGCGCCTCGCGCATGCGCTGCAGGAACGCTTCGGCTGGCAGCCGCTCGAGGCCGGCCAGCCCGATCGCAGCGCGCTGCTGACCTACCGCCTGCCCGAGGCCTTCGGCGATGGCGCGGCCTTCGTCCGCCGCCTCGCCGACGCGGGCGTCCACGCCTCCTTCGTCGGCCCGCAGCACGCGCGCTGGGCGCTCGAGGCCGCGGGCCTGCCGGGCGTGCTGCGGCTCACGCCGCACTACCTCACGGACGACGACGAGATCGCGCGCCTCGTGCAGGCCATCGAGACCACGAATCCCCGCGTCCACCGCTGACGCTTTTCCATCGACACCAAAAAGGAGACAAGCATGAAGACCCATCCCCGCCCCCTCGCCCGCCTGGCCACCGCGCTCGCGCTGTTCGCCACCGTCGCCGCGAGCCCGCCGGCCGCCGCGCAGGCCTATCCCTCGAAGCCCATCAGCGTCGTCATCCAGTACCCGGTCGGCGGTCCCTCCGACGCCCTCGCGCGCCTGCTCGCGCCGCGCCTGCAGGCCGCGCTCGGGCAGCCGCTGGTGATCGAGGCCCGGGTCGGCGCCGGCGGCAACATCGGCACCGACTTCGTGGCCAAGGCCAAGCCCGACGGCTACACGCTGCTGCTGTCCTCGAGCGGGCCGCTGGCGATCAGCCCCTGGCTCTATCCGAAGCTGCCCTATCGCCCGCTCAAGGACCTGGTGCCGGTGGTGCAGCTCGCGGCGGTGCCGCTGGTGCTCGAGGTCAACGACGCGAACCCGGCGCGCAGCGCGGCGGAGTTCCTGCGGCTGCTGAAGGCCAACCCCGGCAAGTACAGCTTCGGCTCGTCCGGCAACGGCACGCCGCAGCACCTGTCGGCGGTGCTGCTCGGTTCGATGACCGGCGTGGCGCTCACGCACGTGCCCTACAAGGGCCAGGCGCCGATGGCCACCGACCTGATGGGCGGGCAGATCGACTTCGCGATCGACAGCATGGTCTCGGCCATGCCCAACCTCGCGACCGGGCGGCTGCGCGCGCTGGCCGTCACCGGCCGCCAGCGCTCGCCGCTGCTGCCCGGCGTGCCGACGATGGAAGAGGCCGGCGTGCCCGGCTACGAGGCGCTCGCCTGGTACGGCCTGATGGCGCCGGCGGGCACGCCGCGCGCCATCGTCGAGCGGCTCAACGAGGCCACGCGCCAGGCGCTCGACACGCCCGCCGTGCGCGAGCAGATCGCGCGGCTCGGCAGCGCGCCCGTGCACGGCACGCCCGAGCGCTTCGGCGCCTTCATCCAGGCCGAGCACGACAAGTGGGGGCCGATCGTGAAGAGCACCGGCGCCGTGGTCGATTGATGCCGCACCGCCCATGAAGATCGTCAGCATCGCGGAACGCACCGTTCCCATCGCCTCCTCGCTGCGCAACGCGCGCATCGATTTCAGCGAAATCACCGCCAGCG
This sequence comes from Variovorax sp. GW821-FHT09B01, assembly GCF_059418345.1. Lineage (NCBI taxonomy): Bacteria > Pseudomonadati > Pseudomonadota > Betaproteobacteria > Burkholderiales > Comamonadaceae > Variovorax > Variovorax sp. GW821-FHT09B01. Next base: position 91,392 of record NZ_JBWKPQ010000007.1, read on the forward strand.
TGGTGGCCGTCGTCACCGACCAGTTCCGCGACGGCCGCCGCGTCGTCGGCCATGCCTTCAACTCCTTCGGCCGCTACGGCTGCGGCGGACCGCTGCGCGAACGTTTCATCCCGCGCCTGCTGCGCGCCACGCCCGGGGAACTCAACGACCCCGCCAGCGGCATCGTCGACCCGCAACGCGCGCTCGACCTGATGCTGCGGCGCGAGAAGGCCGGCGCCCATGCCGAACGCTCGATGGCGGTCGGCACGCTGGAACTCGCGCTCTGGGACATCGTCGGCAAGATGCGCGGCCTGCCGCTGTACCGGGTGCTGGCCGAGCGCATGGGCGAGCCCGGCATCGAACCCGCGCGCTCGGTGCGCTGCTACGTGGGCGGCGGCTTCTACCGCGACCACGACGACCTGGCCCGGCTCGGCGACGAGGTGCGCGGCCATCTCGATGCCGGTTACACCGAGCTCAAGATCAAGGCCGGCGGCCTGCCGCTGGCCGCGGAGCTGCGGCGCATCGAGTCGGTGCTGGCGCTGGTGGGCTCGGGCGCGCGGCTGGCGCTCGACGCGAGCTGCGCCTTCGGGCGCGACGAGGCGCTGGCCTTCGCGCGCGCCATCGCGCCCTACGGCCTGCGCTGGCTCGAGGAGCCCTGCGACCCGGCCGACTTCGAGACCTACCGCGCGGTGAGCGAGGCCTACGCGGGCACCGTGGCCGGCGGCGAGAACCTGTTCTCGCACGAGGAGGTCGCCAACTTCCTGCGCTACGGCGGCTTCGAAGGCCGCGTCGTGCTGCAGCCCGATCCGCCGCTGGCCTACGGCCTGCTCGAGCTGCAGCGCATCGTGGCGCTGGCACGGGCGCACGGCGTCGCGCGCGAGAACATCGTGCCGCACGGCGGCAACCTGATGTCGCTGCATGCGACCGCGGGGCTGGGGCTCGGCAGCGCGGAGTCCTATCCGGGGTTGTTCGGCCCCTTCGGCGGCTTCAGCCGCGAGGTCCGCATCGAGAACGGGCGCGCCACCCTGCCCGAGTCGCCGGGCATCGGCTTCGAGGAACAGCCCGCGCTCTACCGCATCTTCCACGAACTCGCGGCCAGCCTGGGGGTGTGAACGCGCGCGCGCCGGCCGCAGAATGCGCAGACAACGCCTGCCAGGAGACGCCCGCATGCCACGCCACCGCCCCGCCCGCTTGACCCACATCGCCGGCATCGGCGTCGACCGCATGGGCGCCATCGCCGACGACGCCGAGGGCCCGCCTTTCCTACGGCTCGAGAACCTCGACGTCGACATCCCGCCCGATGCAGAAGCCGTGGCGCGCACCGTGCGCGCCGCCACCGAGGACGCCGACAACAGCTACCTGCCCTTCGTCGGCCAGGCGCGGCTGCGCGAAGTCGCGGCGCGCCATGTGTCGGAACTCTCGGGCGTGGCCTACGAGGCGCGCCATTGCGTGATCTCGGCCGGCGGGCTCTCGGGCATCCTCAATGCCCTGCTGGCCACGGTGGAGGTCGGCGACGAGGTGCTGGTGACCGACCCGACCTATGCCGGCCTGCTCAACCGCATCCGGCTCGCGGGCGGCACGCCGAAGTACGTGCCGTTTCGCTTCACGCCCGGCGGCGAATGGAAGCTCGACCGCGAGGCGCTGCGCGCCGCCATGGGCCCGCGCGTGCGCACGATGCTGCTGATGTCGCCCTCGATGCCTTCGGGCGGCTTCTTCGACGCCGACGACTGGCGCGCGATCGCCGCGCTGTGCGTGCAGCACGACCTGACGCTGATCCTCGACGCCGCGATGGAACGGCTGCTGTTCGACGGCCGCCAGGTCATCCATCCAGCCGGGCTGCCCGGCATGGCCGAGCGCACCATCACCGTGGGCTCGTCGGCCAAGGAGCTGCGCATGATCGGCTGGCGCGTGGGCTGGACCGTGGCGCCCGAGAGCTATATGCCCGACCTGGTGGCGGTGTCGCTCGCCAACGTGGTGGTGCCGGTGGGCATCGCGCAGGACGCGGTCGCCACCGCGCTCGCGCAGTCGCCGCGCACGCTGGCGCCCTACGTGGCCGAGCTGGAACGGCGACGCGACACGCTGCTCGACGAACTGCGCGGCCTGCCCGTGGGCATGCCGGCCGGCGGCTGGTCGATGCTGCTGCGCGCCAGCGATTTCGGCATCGACGGCCAGACTCTCTCCGAGCGGCTGCTGAAGGCGCGCGTCTGCGCCACCGCCATGCAGGGCTGGGGCGAGACGCATGGCGCGCAGTACCTGCGCTTCGTGTTCTCGAACGAGCCGGTGGAGCGGCTGCGCGGCTTAGGCGACAAGGTGCGCGCAGCGCTCGGGGCCTAAGGCCACTCCGCGGGGTGGCTCCCCGGCGGCATCGAGGGCCGCGGCCATGCGGCCGGCGTGCGCGCGAGCAGCGCGCTGTGCCGCAGGCCCGCGAGTTCGCCGAAGCCCGAGGGCTCGGTTTCCACATAGGGCGCGATGTCGGGCCTGGGCGTGGCGAGCCCGCCGGGCACGCGGCCGAGTCCGCGCAGCCAGTGCCCGGTCTGCGCGAGCGACACGCGCACCTGCCAGCTGCCGCCCTCGCGCTGCTGGCGATGCAGCGCGGCGGCCGCGCCGAAGGCGATCAGGTAGCCCGTGGCCTCGTCGAGGATCTGCATCGGCAGCGGCTTCGGCTTGCCGTCGCCGGCCGCCTCGCCCTCGGCCTGGTTGAAGCCCATGGCGGTCTGCACCAGCGAATCGAAGCCGCGGCGGCCGGCCCACGGGCCCTGCGTGCCATAGGCCGTGAGCGAGACGCAGACGATGCCGGGCCGTAGCGCCGCGAGCTGCGCCGGCCCGAAGCCCAGCGCCTCGAGGCCGCCGGGCCGGTAGCCCTGCACGAACACATGCGCCTGGCCGGCCAGCCGGCGCAGCGCCGCCTGTCCTTCGTCGGTGCGCAGATCGACATGCGTCGACAGCTTGCCGCGGCTGGTGTCGGCGATGGCCTCGATGTTGGGCAGCCGCGGCGAGTTGACCAGCAGCACGTCGGCCCCATAGGCCGCGAGCGCGCGCCCGCCGACCGGGCCGGCCAGGATGCGCGTGAGGTCGAGCACGCGCAGGCCCGCGAGCGGCCGCTGGTCCTCGCGCAGCGGCGGCAATGCAAGCGGTGCCGCGTCGCCGATGCGCTCGATGGTGAACAGCGGCTGCGCGGCGATCGCGCGGCCCTGCGGCGTGGCGTCCCATTCGTCGAAGCGGCGCAGCGCGGTCGCCACCAGCCCGCGCGCGGCAGCGGCTTCCTCGAAGTCGAGCGCACGCCAGCCGGCCAGCGCGGCCTCGGCATCGGCGCGCACGGCCGTCGCGGGATCGAGGCCCAGCAGGCGCAGCGCGCCTTCGCGGTGGTGCGCGAAGTTGGCATGGATGCGCACCCAGCCGTCGGAGGTGCGGTAGAGGCCCGAGAACGCGTCCCAGAGTTCGGGCACGCGGCCGTCGAGGCTGAACCAGCCGGTGCATTCGAGCGCGGCATGGCGCATGTCGACCGCGACCGCCTGGCGCGGCACGCCGCGCGCACGGCCGAGTTCGCAGGCCGCCAGCGCGGCCGCGGCGATGCTGCCCTGCGCCGCCGCGCCGACCGCGAAGGACGACGGCAGCACCGGGTCGGCGCCCGTGAGCCGCGCCAGCGGCAATGCGTCGGCCGGCAGGCCGGCCTGGCGCCAGAGGTCGTGGAGGATGTCGCTCGCGCTCATCTTTCGTTCTCTCCAAGGAAGAAAGGCAGGGCCCGCTCGCGCGGCCCTGCCCTTCGTTCGTCGTTGCGGCCTTCGCCTTACTGGATCAGCTTGGCGCCGGTCTTGGCCTGCAGCGCATCGAAGCTCACGCCGGGCGCGAGCTCGATCACCTTGAGGCCCTCGGGCACCACGTCCATCACGGCGAGGTCGGTGATGATGCGGTCGACCACGCCCACGCCGGTCAGCGGCAGGGTGCACTTCTCGAGGATCTTGAAGTCCTCGGTGCCGTCCTTCTTCTTGGCCACGTGTTCCATCAGCACGATCACGCGCTTGACGCCGGCCACCAGGTCCATCGCGCCACCCATGCCCTTGACCATCTTGCCGGGGATCATCCAGTTGGCGAGGTCGCCCTGGGTGCTCACCTGCATCGCGCCGAGGATCGAGAGATTGATCTTGCCGCCGCGGATCATCGCGAAGCTGTCGTGGCTGCCGAAGATGGCCGAGCCCGGCAGCGTGGTGACGGTCTGCTTGCCGGCGTTGATCAGGTCGGCGTCGACCTGGTCCTCGGTCGGGAACGGGCCGATGCCCAGCATGCCGTTCTCGCTCTGCAGCCAGACTTCCTTGGTGCCCGTGTGGTTGGCCACCAGCGTCGGGATGCCGATGCCGAGGTTGACGTAGAAGCCGTCTTCCAGCTCTTGCGCGGCGCGCGCCGCCATCTGGTCTTGGGTCCAGGGCATCTCAGGCTCCTTCTTTCTTGTTGACGACCTTGGCCGGCACTTCGCTGCCGGCGGCGGCCTGGGCGATGGCGGTCTGGGCCTCGACCTTGGCGGCCGCGGCATCGACGCCGGCGCTCACGGTGCGCTTCTCGATGCGCTTCTCTGGCGTGGCGTTGAGCACCAGGCGGTGCACGTAGATGCCCGGCAGGTGGATGTCGTCGGGGGCCAGCTCGCCCACCTCGACGATCTTCTCGACCTCGACGATGCAGATCTTGCCGGCCATCGCGGCCGCGGGATTGAAGTTGCGCGCCGTCAGGCGGAAGCGCAGGTTGCCCGACTTGTCGGCCACGTCGGCCTTGACCAGCGCCACGTCGGGCACCAGCGAATGCTCCATCACGTAGGTCTCGCCGTCGAACTCGCGCAGTTCCTTGCCCTCGGCGACCTGCGTGCCCACGCCGGTCTTGGTGAAGAAGGCCGGGATGCCGGCGCCGCCGGCGCGCAGCTTCTCGGCCAGCGTGCCCTGGGGCGTGAATTCCAGCGCGAGCTCGCCCGCCAGGTACTGGCGTTCGAATTCCTTGTTCTCGCCCACGTAGGAGGCGATCATCTTCTTGATCTGGCGCGTCTCGAGCAGCTTGCCGAGGCCGAAGCCGTCGACGCCCGCGTTGTTCGAGATCACGGTGAGGTTCTGCGCGCCGGAATCCTTGAGCGCCTCGATGAGCGCCTCGGGAATGCCGCACAGGCCGAAGCCGCCGACCGCGAGCATCTGCCCGTCGGCCACGACCCCCTTGAGCGCCGCCTCGGCGGAGGGATAGATCTTGTTCACTCGTGCTCCTTGATTGGCTGTGTCGAGAGTGGGTGGGAAAGCCCTGAACGATACTACGTACCCGCATACGTAGTATTTCGTAATGGTGACCCCCGATGCAGGAGACGACCGATCGCAAGGCTGAGGCGGCAACGCCCGACATCGACTACCGGCTGGCCTTCGAGCATGCCCCGGTCGGGATGGTGGTGTCGCGCCACCGCGCCATCGTGGCCTGCAACCAGCGCGTGTGCGAGATCTTCGGCGCAACGCCCTCCGCGCTGGTGGGGCATTCGTTCAGCATCCTCTACCCCAGCCTCGCCGAGTTCGAGCGCATCGGCAAGCGCATGGAGCCGATCATGAATGCCAGCGGGCACTATGCCGACAACCGCATGATGCGCCGCCTCGGCAACCTGCATGGCGCGATCGCGGGCGAGACCTTCTGGTGCCATGTCACCGGCCATGCGATGAACCGGGCCATCCCGCACGAGTCGGGCATCTGGACCTTCGAGGACCTGGGCTCGCGCCGCGCGGCCAAGGCCCAGCTCACGCCGCGCGAGCGCGAGGTGGCGGCCCAGGTGATGCGCGGCCTGACCTCGAAGGAGATCGGCAAGGCGCTGGGCATCAGCCACCGCACGGTGGAACTGCATCGCGCGCGGCTGATGCGCAAGTACGCGGCGGCCACCACGGCGGAACTGGTGCAGAAGCTGATCGCTGGCTGACCCCTGGCTGACCGCGATGCTCCCGGCACCACGCCCGATCGTTTCGCGCGCGCCGGGTTCCTTTGGATCGTTGCCGAAACGGAAACGCCGTGTCGATGAAAGGCACGAACCATGGTGCTTTCGCAGGACTATCGTTGCAGTCATGCGGACACGGTGTCCGCGTCACTGTTCAAGGAGTCGTCTCATGACCACAGCTCTTCATTCCGAAAAGGCCCTGCTGCAATCGCGCCTGGCCGCGCATGCCCATGTGCTCGCCGTGCACAAGGCACCGGTCGCGCTGACGCTGGCCGCCGTCATCCTGTCGGTGCTCGGCGTGCGCGCCTGACCCTGGCGCCACGCCAGGGCTGAACGAGAGGCGCCGCGCCCCACGCATCGCAGGATGCGCCCACGGCGCCCCTCATTCAGCGCTCATTCTTCGCTATGCTCTGCCCCCTTTGGCAGGCACGCGCATGGCGATCCCCGACGAGATCCTTCCCTTCTGGCAACGCTTCGAGGCCGCCCTCGGCAGCGAGGCCGCTTCGCGCTTCTGCGAAGCCTTCCACTTCGACGACAACGAGGCCGGCGCCACCGAGCTCGCGCAGCTCGTGCTCGAGGGCCGCAAGCGCGGCACGGCCAGCCTCGAATGGTCCTTCGCCGCCACGGGCCGCCCGCGGCCGCGCCCCGGCGACCTCAGCGTGGTGACCGACTGGCACGGCCGGCCCCTGTGCGTGATCGAGACGCGCGCGGTGGTGGTGATGCCCTTCGAGGAGGTCGGCGCGGACTTCGCGGCGATCGAGGCCGAGGGCGACGGTTCGCTGCGCTACTGGCGCGAGGGCCACTGGCAGTACTTCAGCGGCGAGTGCGAGCGCATCGGCCGCACGCCCGACCTGCGCATGCCGGTGCTGTGCGAGACCTTCGAGATGGTCTGGCGCGACTGAGCGCCCCGGCTGTGCTCTACTTCTTCTTCGACGCGATCGAGGCCTTCGCCTTGCCGTCCGCCGACGCGGCCGCCCCGGCTGCTTCAGGCGCCTTGACCCAGCCGCGCAGCATCAGCCCCATCAGCAGGCCGGCCAGGAAGATCGCCCAGTAGACCCAGGCCGGCAGGTTCTCGGCGCCGCTGTGCAGGTTCATGCCGAAGACCGCGCCGATCGCCATCAGCGGAAAGGTCAGCGCGGCGATGGTGTTGAGCTTGTGCTGCGCGCGCGTGGCCTCCAGGGCCGCGCGCGCCTGCGCCTCGGCCGCATGGGCGAGGCGGAAGTCGAGCGACATGCGGGTGTCGGCCAGCAGCAGCTCGAGCCCGCGCGCGATCTCGACCGCGCGGTCGCGCAGGTCGACCAGCAGCGGGTCGTCCTTCACCGCCTCGCGCGCCGCCTGCAAGGTGGCCTGCAGGTTGGCGGCCGCGCGCGACAGCGGGATCAGCGGCCCGAGGATCTGGAACAGGGCCTCAGCATCCGCGGCCGCCTCGTGGCGCTGCTCGAAGGTGGCGAGCGCGGCGCGGTAGCTCTCGAGCAGCTTCGCGAAGGCCCGCTCGCCCGGCGTGCTGCCCTTGTGGAACCAGCCGCCATCGGGCTTGCGCAGGAACACCGAATGACGGCGTTCGCTGCCGCTGCCCGCGGGCGGCTCGTGCAGGATCACGAGCAGGTGGCCGTCCTCGTGCACGATGCGCTGCGCGCCGTAGCTGTCGCGGCCCAGCCGCTGCAGCATGGCGGGCGGCAGCTCCCAGTCGTAGTCGATGCGTCGGCTCATCGGTCTTCCTGCAGTTCGCGCCACAGCGTGTCGAATTCGTCGGCGAAGCGCCGCAGCAAGGTGGCGTCGTTGCTCAGCACCAGGTTCTCCTCGTTGAACTCGCTGGCGCTGCGGGTCCAGTTGTAGCTGCCGTTGAGCAGCCAGGCGCCGTCGAAGATCGCGAACTTGTGGTGCATGTGGGCATCGGTGCGATCGACCGCCACCGGGATGCCCGCGTTGCGCAGCCGGCCCACGTCGCTGCCGAGGTCGTATTCCTTGTCGTTGTCGGTCACCAGCCGCACGCGCAGGCCGCGCCGATGGGCCGCGAGCACCTCGTCGCTGATGCGGTCGTCCGACAGCGTGAAGACGCAGAGGTCGGCGCTGCGGCGCGCGCCGCGCAGCTGCTGGACGATGGCCTGCAGGCAGGCCGTGCCCGGGCTGAAGAACACCTGCGAGCGCGGCGCGGCACCGTCGGCGGTGCCGGGGGAGCGGCCGACGTCGATGGCGCGCACCACGCCCTCGAGCCACTTGAGCAGCCCGAGCTGCTGCGGATCGGCGGTGCGCGCGCGCACCAGGTCGAAGGCCCGGTTGCGCAGCTGGCGCAGGCCGTCCTCGGGCGGCGAGGCCTCGCGCAGCGTGTGCACCAGCACGCGCCGCTCGTCGTCGCTCAGGCGGTGGTCGGCCATGGCGGCATCGAGCTGCGCGAGCAGCACCGGCAGCGCGTCGTGCCGCTCGGAAGGCGAGGTGCTCATTGGTCCTTCTCCGGCTTGCCCGGGGGGCGCTTCGCCGCGGCCTTCGTGCCCTGCATCTCGGCCGCGAGGCGCTCCATGTCGTGGCGGATGGTGCGGTCGAGCTCGAGCCGGCGCTCGGTGGCCGTGACCAGCGGCAGGATCAGCTCGCGGTAGGTCACGGCGATCTGCAGCATGGCCTCGGCCAGGCGCTGGCTCTCGCTCGGCGGCTCCGGCAGCGGCTCGGCCGGCGCCTCGGGCGGCGGCGGCTTGAGCGCATCGACCGCGCGCGCCACGTCGAGCAGGCCGCTGGTGATGCGCTGGCTGGCGTCGGTATCGTCGCCGCCGAGCTTGCGGCGGCGCACGAACTCCTCGCAGATCGCGCTCCAGCGCGCGGCCTCCTCGGCCGTGGGGCTGCCGAGCAGCTGCGCGAGCCGCAGCAGGTTCTCCTCGGCGCCGGTGGTCAGCGTCTGGGCCTCGCCGCGGTAGTGGTCGCGCAGCAGCGCATCGAGCTCGTCGTCGCGCATCAGCGCCGTGACCTTGCCCGCGAGCTTGGTCATGTTGCGGTAGCTGCCCTGCAGCTTGAATGGCGGCGCGGCGCGGTAGTGCTCCTGCTGCGCGGCCGATTCGATGTACGCGAGGTTGACCTTGAGCAGCAGGTCGCGCACGCGGAACAGGCGCTGCAGCAGGCCCTTGATCTCCTCGAGCTCGACCGCGCTGTAGGGATGCGACAGCGCGCTGCTCGGCACCTCCTGGCCCTGCGCCATCTGCACCAGCAGCTGCACGTCCTTCGGGTCGCGCGAGGCCAGCGGCATCAGGGTGGCGTTGGCCGTGAGGCTGTTCTCGATGTAGGACAGCGCGAACGCGGCCTCGCGGCCCGAGAGCACGTCGCCGAGGTTGTAGATGTCGGCCCGGTTGGCGAGCATGTCGGGGATCTTGAACACGTCGCCCGACTCGGTGTAGGGGTTGCCCGCCATCACGATCGCGAAGCGCTTGCCGCGCATGTCGTAGCTGCGCGGCTCGCCGTTCCACACGCCCTCGATGCGGCGCGTGCCGTCGGCCAGCGCGATGAACTTCTGCAGGAACTCGGGGCTGGTGTGCTGGATGTCGTCGAGGTAGAGCATCACGTTGCTGCCCATCGCCAGGCCCAGGTTGAGCTTCTCGAGCTCCTGGCGCGCCGCGCTGTTGGGCGCGCTGGCCGGATCGACGGCCGTGACGCCATGGCCCAGTGCCGGGCAGTTGATGCGCACGAAGATCAGCCCGAGCCGGTCGGCCACGTATTCCATCAGCGTGGTCTTGCCGTAGCCCGGCGGCGAGATCAAGAGCAGCAGGCCCATGCGGTCGGTGCGATTGCCCTCGCCCGCCGCGCCGATCTGCTTGGCGAGGTTGTCGCCCACGATCGGCAGGTAGAGCTCGTCGATCAGGCGGTTGCGAACGAAGGTCGACAGCGGCTTGGCCTGGAACTGACCGAGCTTGAGCCGCGTCTTCTCGTGCGCGAGCAGCTCGTGGCGCAGCACGTGCAGCGCCTGGAAGTCGGGCACCGCGTGCGCGGCATGGAACTGGAAGCGGCGCCAGAAGTCGTTGAGGTTGAGCGTGACGCGGCCCTCGGCCACGCGCGGATGCTCGCCGCGCAGGCCCTCGACCGTGCGGTCGAGCGCCGCGTTGACGCGCACCCGCTGCACCGGGATGGCGAGCACGCTGGCCGCGTCGTCGACCCAGGCCAGCGACTGCGGCGACTGGTGCAGCGCATAGGCGCGCACCCAGTCGCGCGCCAGGCGCCAGCGCTCGGGCGGCGGCGCGCTGTCGAGGTCGTGCTGCCAGGCCTCGCGCCGGCCGCCGCGCTCGAGCTCGCGCAGCAGCGCGGCCGCGAGGTCTTCGCCCGCGCCCGACACCACCCAGTGCTCGCCGCCCTGCGCGCTCGCGAGCTCGCGCACCAGGTAGGCGCCGGCGCGGCCGCAGAGCGTGGTGACCTCGTCCTGGTGCGCCTCGAGCGCCGCGTCGTCGGCGGCGGGCTCGGGCAGCGGCAGCAGGTCGGGCAGGAACTCCTGCGCGAAGTGGCGCAGCACGCGCGCCATGTCGGCCTCGAGCTGCGCCAGCGCATCGCGCCGGCCGAACAGCTCCTGCATCTGCAGCGCGGCGCGCGCGCGCCGCTGCATCGATTCGCGCATCGCCACCAGGTGGCCGTGCTGCCAGTAGAGCAAGGCCAGCGCGCGCTCGGTCGGGCCCCAGGCCAGCAGGCCGGCCTCGTCCTGCATCGGCACCAGCGCGGCCAGGAGGCGCAGCGCGTCCTCGTCGTGCACGCCCTTCTGGTAGCCCTCCTGGTAGCGCGGCGCGGCGAAGCGGCGCACCAGCTCCAGCAGCTCGGGATGCAGCGGGTTCTCGGCCAGCAGCGCCAGCAGCTCGGCCCAGTTGCGCTCGGCCCGGCCCTGGAGCAGCGCCTCGAGCAGGCAGCCGGCCAGGTACTCGGCGCGCGACAGCGCGGGCGTCTCGGACACCAGCGCCTGGTTCCAGTAGCGCCGCAGCGGCAGCAGGCGCTCGTCGTTGACCGGGCTCAGGTAGTCGGTGCCCGTGACCTGGTAGGCCAGGCCCTCGCCATGCGCCACCAGCGTGAGGTCGATCGGCTGCCGGTGCACGGTGAAGGCATGGCGGCCCAGCCGCAGCGTGTCGCCGCCCTCGCTCACCAGCTCGCGCTTGTCGCGCACCGCGCGCAGCGCCTGGTCGCGCGCGGTCTTCAGCCGCGTGTCGAGCTCGTCGGCCGGCACCGCCGAACCGAGCGCGCGCAGGTCGGCGATCAGCGCATGCAGCTTGGCGATCATCGGATCGGCCGCGAAGTAGCTGTGGACCTGGCCCAGTTCGCCGAACTGCGCCACGCGGCGCGCGATGCCGTCGAGGATGCGGCCGGCCGCGTCGATCACGCCCTTGGCGCGCCGCTGGCGTCCCTCGACCAATGTCTGGCGCCGCGCCGACAGCGCCTCGTAGACCGACTCGCGCTTCTCGGCGATATCGGCCAGGAAATCCTCCTGCTCGGCGAAACGGCCCTCGATCTCCTCGAGCTGGGCCAGCAGGCGCGTGAGCGCGTCGTCGCACTTCTCGGGCGTGTCGGCGAACTCGAGCGCGTTCTCCACCGCCTGGCCGAACAGCTTGAACTGGGCGCCGAACTCGGCGCGCGCCTCGTTCGCGCCCAGCGACTTGCGGCGCGAGCGCGCGTCGGCGCGCATGCGGTTGATGTCGGCGTAGATCAGCGAGATGCGGTCGAGGATCGAGGTGCGCACCACCGCGTCGCCGCCCGGCAGGCTGCCGAGCTGCTCGGTCAGCAGGTCGAGGCCCGCGGCCTGCTCGTCGAGCGTGGCGAGCAGCTTGCCGAGCGCCGGCGAGGTGCCGAGCTGCGGCAGCTCGAGCGCGAGCTTGTCGAGCGCCTGGCGCTGGCCGTCGAAGGCGGTGTCGGCCGCCAGGAACTGCATCGCGCGCTCGCCGATGCGCTGCTGCTCGGTCTCGAGCGCGGCGTCCATCGCGGCGATGCGCGGCAGGTCGGCGTAGCGCAGCTCCTTGAGCATCTGCAGCTGGCCGCGGCGCTCGCGCAGCCGCGCCAGCGCCTTGACGAAGTCGTCGGGCGCGCGCCACAAGGTGCTGGCGATGTCGACCAGCAGCGCATGCTGCTCGGCCTCGGCCTGCGCCAGCGCGCGCGCCGTTTCGCGCCGGATGGTGTCGACCTTCTCGAACTCGGCCAGCGTGCCGCGCGCCACCTCGGCGATGCTGCGCAGCTCGCCCGAGAGGTTGTCGGTCTCGGGCGAGTCGAGCCAGAAGTAGGCATCGCTCACGCGCGTGCACTGGCGGATCAGGTCCTCGTAGGCGGCGCGCGTGGGCGCCTGCTCGCGCACCGCGCGCGCGATGCCCATCAGGTCGGACACGCCGCGCACCAGCTCGGCATTGCCGATCTTGCCGAAGAAGCCGGTGGCCGGCGGCTGGGCACCGGCATGCTCCTCGCTCGCGAACGGCGTCTGCCACAGCTGCATCGGGTGCACGCGGGTCGGCTCGTTCTCGTCGCCGTTGAACACCAGGATGCGCCCGTCGGCGAAACGCGCATAGCCGTTGGCGACGATCGGCGTGGCCAGCGTCTTGTCGATCAGGTTGTAGTTGAACAGCGCGTAGCGCCCGGGCTTGGGGTCGTAGAAGACATAGGCCACGTCCTCGCCGTTGGGCGAGCGCAGCATGCGCTTGAAGCGCAGGCTGCCCACCATGTCGGCCGGCAGGTCGAAGCGCTTGTGCTCGCCCGACTGCAGGTAGTAGCCGCCCGGGAAGATGATGCCGTGGTCCTCGGGCAGCTGCACGCACGAGCCGCCGATGGCATCGATGCGCTCGACCTGCTGCGTGCGGATGTTGAACACCAGGTAGCGCGTGACCTGCTCGCGGTAGGGCTTCACGCGCAGCAGGATCAGCATGCCGAGCTTGGCCCAGGCGATCTCGGCGTCGGTCAGCGACTGGCTGCGGTCCTCCACCGGCTCGTTGTAGATGCCCAGCCCGGTCTCGGTGTTGTTCTCGACCTTGATCGTGAGGTCGCCGCCCAGCGTCTCGACGAACACGGTGTCGAGCACGTTCACATGCGGATGCTTGCCGCCCACGTGGTCCTCGCGCGTGGCGACGGTCCATTCGAAGTCGTGGCTGGCCGGCAGTGCGATGTCGCGCTCGCCGCGGTTGTCGATGTAGTGGATGCCGCCGTCGCGCTCGATGGCCCAGCGGAACACGCGCACGTCGTGCAGCTGCTGGCCGATCTGGAACGCGGCCAGCAGCTTGTCCTGCGTCACGCGCAGCTGCAGCAGCGTGGCCTGCTTGTAGTAGGCGTAGAGCTCGCGGAAGTCGGAGGCGAAGCGCGCGTCCTCGAGGAAGGTGCCGGCGATCGGCACCGGCTGCAGCTCGTCGGCATCGGGCGCGCCGAGCTGCGCCATGCGGTAGAGGCCGAACACGTCGCCGACGGCGGTTTCCTTGCGCAGGCCGATGAAGACGTTGTAGCCGAACAGCAGCAGGTCGCCGATGCGCACGATGTCGCGCGCCACGGCGTTGTTCTCGGTGCGCGCGCGGGTGCGCAGCACCAGCGACTGCTCGGAGCGGCCGAACTCGGCCAGCCGCTTCTCGTTGAGCGCGCGCGCCTTCTTCAGCAGGCCTTCGCCCTGGGTCTCGAGGCGCTTCTTCAGCAGGTCGTAGCTGCCGCTGCCCGAGACCAGGGCCTCGGTCGCATCGGCCGCGGCACCGGGCGGATGGCCCGGTTGGTTGGTGTCCATGGGTGGGTGCCGTGCGGGTCAGCCCGCGCTCAGTTGCGGAAGGTGGAGATCAGGTTGTGCAGCGCCGATTTCTGGGTCTCGCTGCCCTCGGTGGCGATCTTGTTGACGAGCGCCGCCACGCTGAGGTTCTGGATCTCGCCCGAGGACGAGCCGAGCGCGCCCACGATGTCGCGCAGGTCCTGCACCACGTCGCGGTTGCCCGAGAGCTGGTCCTTGAACGCGACCTGGATCGCGTTGCTCTTGGAGATCACGCCATCGATGCCCTTGCCCACCGAGAGCGAGCGCACGAAGCTGTCGAAGTAGTCGCCCTGCCCACCCACGATGTCGATCTTGGCGTTCGACAGCGCGGTGCCCAGCACCTCGGCCTGCTCCTTGGCGATGGCCGTCTGGGCCTCGATGCCCTTGAGGGTCTCGATGTGCGACTTCTCGAGGCGCATGCGGAATTCCTCGTGGTCGCGGGTCTCGGGGCTCATGGACTTCATGGCCTCGAACTTCTCGTGCAGGCCCTTGGCCTCGGCACCGAAGCGCGCCTCGATCACCTGCGCATCGGCCTGGCCCGACTTGAGCGTGGCCTCGGCGTCGGCCGTGCGCACGTTGACCTCGGCCAGGCCGAGCTTTTCCTTGCCCGTGGCCTCGGCCTCGAACTTGGCGCGCATGCCCGCGGCCTCGGCCTGCGAGCGCGCCTCGATCACCTGCGCGTCGGCCTGGCCGGCCTTGAGGATCGCATCGGCGTCGGCGGCTCGCACGTGCACGTCGGCCAAGCCGATCTTCTCCTTGCCCGTGGCCTCGGCCTCGAAGCTCGCGAGCTTGGCCTGGGCGGTGGCGATCTGCACCTTGGCGGCCGCGAGGCCCGGCGCGGCCGAGATGGCCTCCACGCCCTCGGCCTCGCGCTTCTTCGACTCGGCGTCGCGCTCGGCCACCTTGAGCTTGGCATCGGCCAGCGTCAGTTCCTCGGCCGCCTTGTGGCGTGCGCGCTTCTCCTGCGTCTCGGCCGCCTTCACGTCGAGCACCATCTTCTCGTCGGCCTGGCCCTCGGCCATGATCACCACCGACTTCTTGGTGCGCTCGGCCTCGGCCACCACGCGCAGCTCCTTGATCGCCTCTTCCTGCTCGGCCACGGTGCGCTCGACCACGATGCGCTCGCGGATCACGTCGGCGATGGCCTTTTTCTGCACTTCGACGGCCTTGTCCTTCTCGATGCGCTGCAGCGTCACTTCCTTCTCGCGGTCGACGATCTCGAGATCGCGGGCGCGCGTGACCTTTTCTTCCTCGATCGCCACCGCGCGCTTGCGGTTGTTCTCGGCCACTTCCTTCTCGCGCTGCACGTTCTCCTGCTGCACGGCCACGGTCTGCTCCGAGAGCAGGCGCGCGCTCTCGGACTTGGTGCGCTCCTCGGCCTGGATCTTCAGCGTCTCGGCTTCCTCGCGGGCGCGCACGCTGGCGATCTCGCGGTGCTGGCGCGAGGTGGCGTCGGCCTGCTGGCGCTCGAGCTCGAGCAGCGCTTCCTGCGTCTCGACGTTCTTCTTCTTGATCTGCATTTCCTCGTTGCGGCGCAGCTCGTTGGTGCGCACGTGCTCGACCGCCGTCAGCTCGGTGATCTTCTTGATGCCCTGCGCATCGAGGATGTTGTTGGCATCGAGCTCCGACAGCGGCGTCTGCTCGAGGAAGTCGATCGCCGCGTCTTCGAGCACGTAGCCCGAGAGGTCGTTGCCGATCTGGCTCACGATCTGGTCGCGGAAGTTGTCGCGCGCCTGGTAGAGATCGACGAAGTCCATCGACTTGCCCACGGTCTTGAGCGCCTCGGAGAACTTGGCCGAGAACAGCTCCTCGAGCGTCTCGTGGTTCGAGGCGCGCGCGCAGCCGATGCCCTGCGCCACCTTGAGCACGTCGTCGGCCGTCTTGTTGACGCGCACGAAGAACTTCACCTTGATGTCGGCGCGGATGTTGTCGCGGCAGATCAGGCCCTCGTTGGCCGAACGGTCGATCTCGATCGTCTTGACCGAGATGTCCATCAGCTCGGCCTTGTGGATGATCGGGTAGACCATGCGGCCAGTGAAGGTGACCTCGGGTTCCGCGCGCAGCGTGTTCACGATCAGCGCGTGGCCCTGTTCGATCTTGCGATAGAACTTGGCGAACATCGCGAACAGGCCGAGGATGACAATGGCCAGCACGGCGACGGCAATGAGGATGGGCTCCATCTTTTTTCTCCAGTACTTGAAGCGGAAAACAGGGGATCGGGCGGGGCGCCGCGCTCAGGACGCGAGGTCGTCGTGCGCGGCGATGAGGTAGCGCGCGGCCACCTCGTCGTATTCGAGGATCAGCGCGATCGAGCCGCGCTTCAGGGTGTTGGGCACCGGTGCCCAGACGCGGATGTTGAGGCTCGCGCCGCGGCGCGCCACTTCGGCGCGGCCGTCCTTCTCGTTGACCACGCCGGTGACGACCTTGCAGGTCTGGCCGACCAGTGCCGCGTTGCTCACGGCCGTGTGGCTCACGAACAGGCCGCGCAGCGGACGGATCGCCACCGCCGTGACGGGGATCGCCACCACGGCGCTCGCCACCAGCAGCGCGGTGCCCGCGACCAGCTTGAGCAGCGTGGTCGGCACCAGCGGCAGCAGCCATTCGCCGCCGAGGCACGACACCACCCAGGCCACCAGCACCAGCAGGCTCACCGCGACCGAGAACGGCACGCCGTTGAGGCCCATGGCCACCACGTAGCTCGCGAGGTCGCCGACGTCCTCGGCATCGCCGTCGGCGTGCGCGAGGTCGACGTCGATGCCGTGGTGCTCGATGTCGACCAGGCCCAGCATCGCCAGCACCCAGTAGACCAGCACGACGCCCAGCAGCACCGTGTAGATCGCGGTCGGGTAGCCCGTGACCGCTTCCATGAAATTGCCCATCGATCCTCCCCCGGGCCAGCCGGTGGTCTCTGCGTTGTTGTTATCGCCGCGCCGGCTTGCCGGTGCGGGCGCTCTGCTTCACGCCTTCGGGAGCGCTCTTGGCGGCGCTCTTCGCAGTGCTCTTCATCGCGTTCTTCGTCGTGCTCTTCGCCGCGGCCTTCCCACCGCCCGCGAATGCGATCAGGTCGCGCGTCGCCCGTTCCTTGATGGCGAGCCGGTCGTCGGCCGCCAGTCCGTAGCGCGCCGCCAGGAACTCGTAGTCTGCCGCACCGAGCGACACCGTGAGCCGCGGGCGCTTGGGGCCCGCGGTGGTCGTGAGGCCCAGCACCTGCCGGATCTGGTCGGAGGTCGACACGTGCCGGTCGAACGCCGCCTTGCGCACCGCCTCGAGCACCGCCTCCTCGACGTCGAAGGCCACCTGCACCGCGCGAATGGCGTCGTCCGAGCCCTGCCAGCGTGCCGGCTTGGCCCGCACGGTCATTGCGCGCCGGACTCCGGCGTGCCGCCGCCGGCCGCGCCGGCCTGGCGCGCGCGGATGCGGTCCATGACCTTGCCGGTGCGGTTGGCATCGCTGCCGATGCCGGCCGCCGCGAGCTTCTTCTCGAGCGCGGCGTGGCCCAGCTCGTTCTCGAGCGACTCGCTGGCCGTCATGCGGTCGGACAGGTCCTCGTGGCGCTTGCGGATGCGCTCGAGCGATTCGCGCGCATTGGCCAGCCGCGAGCCGCCGCTGCCGATGTTCTCGGAGATCGACTGCGTGGCGCGGTAGACGCTCTCGGTGGTCTTGGCGATGCCGATCTCGCGCTCGTGCTCGCGGATGCGCGCCTCGGCCGAGCGGATCAGCTCCTTGAGCTTGCTCACCTGCAGCGCATACGAGGCATGGGCCTTGGCCTGCTCCTCGAGCTCCTGCTCGATGGTGCCGATGCGCGCGGCCACGTCGAGCGCCAGCCCTTCCTGCGTCTTGTTGAGCGCCTCGAGCGCGAGGCCCTCGTAGCGCGCTACCTCGTTCTTGAGGCGCTCGATCTCGCGGGCCGACTGCATCTCCTTGGCCATGACGCCCGTGAGGTCGCCCTTGGCCTTCTCGATGCTGTGCTTGGCGTCGATGATTTCCTGTTCGTAGATGCGGGTCGCGTTGCTGTCGACCACGCTCTCGCCGATCTCGCGTGCGCTGCCGCGCAGCAGGGTGACCAGTTTCTTGATGACCGTCATGATGACCTCGCTTAGTTCAGGAATTCGGACAACGCATCGAGTGCATCGAGCGCGTTGTCGCTGAGCACCGCGACTTCGCGCGCGATGTCCTCGACGCGCGCATCGCGCCCGAGCGCACCGGTGAGCACGTAGCGGCCGTCGACGCGTCCGAAGGACGACAACGGCACGGAGGGATTGAGGTCGAGCAGGGACTCCAGCAGCTCGGTGCGCCGCTCGGCTTTGACGTCGGCCTCGGTCCACAGGTAACAGATGCAGATGATCTGCATGTCGGAACTCGTCACGAAGATCGGGAGCTCGTCGCGGCCCTCGATGCTCACCTGGATCACGGGCGTCTGGCCCGGGATCGGCTGCAGCTGCACCGTCACGCCGCCCATCGCGGCCCCCGCCAGAACGTCCAGACCCTCGAGTTGATTCAGCAGCGTTTGCATACCCCTCCTGGTGATTGAGTGACGTGAAGGCGCTCTTGCCTCGGTGGGTTCACTATAGGGCCGCCGACATAACATGTCAAAAAATCTTTTGGCCCATGACCATGACTTTGGGCACTGGCGCGCTCCCTAGAATTCGACGATGGACACCCTCCTCCTCGTCGCGACCCTCGCCTCGCTGCTCGCGCTCAACGCGTGGATCACGCGGCGCATCCGGGCCATCGATGAGACCGCGCTGCGCCGGAATCTGCTGATCGCGATGGCCTGGCTCGTTCCCTTCATGGGTGCGCTGATCGCATGGACCCACTTGCCGAGATTGCCGCGAGGCGCGGGAAAGGACGCGGACGATGCCGCGCTGCCCCACGGCTTCGTCGCCGAAGCGGCACCGGCCGAGCTTGCCGTCGGCGCTGCGCCGGCGTTCTCCCTGTCCGCGAACATGGACACGACGCAGGGTCTTCCGCTGCTGGATTGGCAAGCGCTCGAAGCCTGGGCCTCCTCGCAGG
This sequence comes from Variovorax sp. GW821-FHT09B01, assembly GCF_059418345.1. Taxonomy (NCBI): domain Bacteria; kingdom Pseudomonadati; phylum Pseudomonadota; class Betaproteobacteria; order Burkholderiales; family Comamonadaceae; genus Variovorax; species Variovorax sp. GW821-FHT09B01. The sequence goes on from NZ_JBWKPQ010000007.1 coordinate 110,036, forward strand.
ACGATCCCGGCCTTCGACGCGAAGCGCTCGCGCGGGGACGGCGCGCATGGCTGCTGCATCTGCGGGATGCCCTGGGCCCCCACTTCCATCTGTACGAATCGGAACAGGCCTGGGTGCTGTCCTCGCTCGAGCCCGTGGTCGCGGCGGCCACGGCGGCCTATGTGGTCGCCACGCGCAAGCGGATCCAGCAGGTCCTGGCCGGCATCGCCCTGTTCGAAGCCGGCGACAGGAGCATCCTGCTGGTCGTGGACGACGAGGAGAGCTACTACGGCTACGTTTCGGGCTACTACCCGGAGCAAGGCGAATTCGCCTTCAGCGGCGGCATGTTCATCGACGCGGGCTGCCCGCACTTTCTCGCGAAGCGGGCCGACCTCTCGGCCATCGAGCCCGTGATCGCGCATGAGATGACGCACAACGCCCTGTCGCACCTGGACCTGCCCCGATGGCTCGACGAAGGCCTCGCGGTCAACACCGAGCGCCGGCTCGCGGGCGCCGGCCCCGCGATGCACACGCCGCAGGAATTGCGGCGCAAGCATCTCGCGTTCTGGGGCGAGGCGCAGATCCAGCAGTTCTGGTCGGGCGAATCCTTCTTCCGGACCGACGACGGCAACCTGCTGTCGTACGAACTCGCCCGCATCCTGGTCGAGCAGCTGGCCCGGGACTGGAACGCCTTCGCGCGCTTCGCCTCGAGCGCGCGTCGCGAAGACGGCGGTGCCGAGGCGGCGCTCGAGGTCTTCGATGCGGACCTCGGGGCACTGGCGTGCGCCCTGCTCGAGCGGCAACCCGATCGCCAATGGTCACCGGCGCCCGCGGCCTGGTTCGCCGCGGCGCAGGCAGCCGCGCCCGCCTGACGCGCCGCGCCTCAGTCGGTGCCCACCATCACGCTCGAGGCCTTGATCACGGCATAGGCCGTCTGGCCTTCCACCAGCTTGAGCGAATCGGCCGAGTTGCTGGTGATGGTCGAGACGACCTGGACGCCGGGCGCGATCTCGAGCGTGACCTCGGTGCTGACGGGGCCGCGGACGATGGAAATGACCTTGCCCGAAAGGACGTTGCGTGCGCTGATCTTCATGGGTGCTCCTGGTTGGATGTGAAAGCCCTCGACGGTCGCGATGCGCGCCGCCGAAGCGCGGGGGCATGGTAGCGCGCAGTTCTTTCGATAAGCCTCGCCTATCGCCGCATCGGATCAAACGATTGGCGCCGCCATGCCGTTCGCGAAACCATCTCTCCCGTGCAGCGATGTGCTGCCGCATCAACCAGGAGATGACTTTGGCCAAGATTGTTTGCGTGCTCTACGACGACCCCGTGACGGGCTATCCCACCACCTATGCCCGCGACGACCTGCCGCACCTGGAGCGCTATCCCGACGGGCAGACCCTGCCCACGCCGCGGCGCATCGACTTCCAGCCCGGCACCCTGCTGGGCAGCGTCTCGGGCGAGCTGGGCCTGCGCAAGTACCTCGAGGCCAACGGCCATCAGCTCGTGGTCACCTCGAGCAAGGACGGCGAAGGAAGCGTGCTCGACCGCGAGCTGCACGACGCCGAGATCGTGATCTCGCAGCCCTTCTGGCCCGCCTACATGACGGCCGAGCGCATCGCCAAGGCGCCCAAGCTCAAGATGATCGTGACCGCGGGCATCGGCTCGGACCACACCGACCTGCAGGCCGCCATCGACCGCGGCATCACGGTCGCCGAGGTCACCTACTGCAACAGCAACAGCGTGGCCGAGCACGTGGTGATGATGACGCTGGGCCTGGTGCGCAACTACATCCCCTCGTACAACTGGGTGGTGAAAGGCGGCTGGAACATCGCCGACTGCGTGGCGCGCTCCTATGACCTCGAGGGCATGCAGGTGGGCACGGTGGCCGCCGGGCGCATCGGGCTGCGCGTGCTGCGGCTGCTGCGGCCCTTCGACGTGAAGCTGCACTACCTCGACCGCCATCGCCTGCCGGAGTCGGTCGAGAAGGAGCTCAACCTCACGCACCACACCAGCCTCGAGAGCCTGACCCAGGTCTGCGACGTGGTGACGCTGAACTGCCCGCTGCATCCCGAGACCGAGCACATGATCAATGCCGACAGCCTGAAGAAGTTCAAGCGCGGCGCCTACCTGATCAACACGGCGCGCGGCAAGCTGTGCGACCGCGACGCGATCGCCTCGGCGCTCGAGAGCGGCCAGCTCGCGGGCTATGCGGGCGACGTGTGGTTCCCGCAGCCGGCGCCGGCCGACCATCCGTGGCGCACGATGCCGCACCACGGCATGACGCCGCACATCTCGGGCACCAGCCTGTCGGCGCAGTCGCGCTATGCGGCCGGCACGCGCGAGATCCTCGAGTGCTACTTCGAGAACCGGCCGATCCGCAACGAGTACCTGATCGTGCAGGGCGGCCAGCTCGCGGGCGTGGGCGCGCATTCGTACAGCGCGGGCAATGCCACCGGCGGTTCGGAAGAGGCCGCGCGCTTCAGGAAGTAAGGGGCGCGCCGAGCAGCCCGTCGACCCAGCCCTGCAAGTCGAGGTCGCGGAAGCTACGCAGCGCGGCATCGAGCACCGGCGCGTGCGGCTGCTGCGCCAGCACCACCAGGCCGATGTCGCGCTGCAGCTGCGGCGACATCGGCCGCCAGCGCAACTGCTCGGCGCCCTCGGCCAGGCACAGCACGCTGTGCGGCAGGATGCCGTAGAGGCCGGCCTGGCGCACATGCGCGTAGAGCACCGTCATCGAGTCGGTCTCGACCTGCGGCACGGCCTTCACGCCGGCGGCGGCGAAGGCCGCGTCCATGCCGCGGCGGCACTGCATGTTGGTGGTGAACAGGCACAGCGGCAGGCTCGCGGCATCCGACCACGACATCGAGGCCGCACCCTCGAACATGGCCTCGTCGGCCGCCACCAGCACATAGCGCTCGCGAAACACCGGCAAGGTCTGGAAGGCGCCGAGCCGGTCGTCGTCGAGGTAGCTCAGGCCGATGTCGAGCTCGAAGTCGGCGATCTTGCGCAGGATCTCGGCGGCCGACAGCGTGTAGACCTCGTGCTTGAGGCGCGGATGCCGGCGCAGGCAGTCCTGCGTGAGCCGCGGCACCAGCGGCAGCGAGGCCGGGATCGCACCCATGCGCAGCACGCCCACGGGGTCGTTGCCGCCGGCGCGCGCGCCCTGCCGCAGGCCCTCGCAGTCGGCCAGTACGCGGCGCGCCCAGGCCAGCACGCGCTCGCCGTCGGCCGTGAAGCCCTCGAAGCGCCGGCCGCGCTGCACGATGACCACGCCGAGTTCTTCCTCGATGCTGCGGATGGCCCCCGAGAGCGCGGGCTGCGAAACGTTGCAGGCGGCGGCGGCACGGCCGAAGTGCTGTTCGCGCGCGAGCGCGACGACGTAGTTCAGCTGGCGGATGAACATCGGGGCGAGGCGCGCGCCCGGCTCAGCCGTGGCGCGGGCAGATCGGCGACGTGCCGGACGGCCCGTCCTCCCTGCCCTCGCCCTGCGCCTGCGCGCCTTCCGCCGGCCCCGAGAAGGCCGCGGCGAAGCAGCCGATGCCCGCGCTGCGCAGCGGCATATAGCGCACCTGCTGGCGCGTGCACAGCCGCTTGAGGTTGTCCACCGATTCGTGGTCGATGCAGTCGACCGGGAACACCACCACATGGGCCCAGGAGACGGCCGCGGCCAGCAGGCCCGCACGGTCCTCGAGGCCGCCGCCGTGGCGCCGGAATTCCCCGCCGTGGCGCAGCACCAGGTCGCGGATCGCCGGATAGGTGCTGGGCCGGCCGCCCACGTAGAGGATGCGGCGGCCCTGCAGCTGCGCATCGAGCTGCGCCGACTGGTCGTTGCGCCCGCCGTCGTCCGCGTTGAGCCTTAGTTGCAGCTCGGCGGCGCCGAGCTCGCGGCCCAGTGCCTGGGTGTGGCGGCGCAGGTGTTCCAACGTCTCGGCGAGCTGCGCGGCCTCGGCCTGCGCGGCGGCGGCGGTCTGCTCGGCACGTTCGCGGCGCGCGGTCTGCAGGGCGATCAGCGCGGCCGCCTTCTCGGCCCTGTCGCTCTCCTCCACGCGGTCCTGCCGTTCGGGCGCCGCGGCGGCCGCGGCCTCGATCAATTCGCGCCGCAGCGCCGCGATCTGCCGGTCGCGCTCCTCCATCAGTTCCTGCGAACGCAGCTGCTGGCGGTCGAGCTTCTCGCGCAACTCCGCGTTGTCGCGCTCCAGCGCCACGAGACGGCGAATGTCGGCACGGTTGGCCGCGCCGACCAGGTGCGAGAGCATGTGGACGTCGCCGAACACGCGCTGGCGCAGCGCCGGCGTGGTCTTGCGGTGCGTCAGCACGGCCCAGTAGGCGCCGGGCACCTCGCCCTGGTGCAGCGACTCGTCCCAGTAGGCGGTCAGCGCCTCGGCGTCGGCCAGCTTCGAGGCGCGTTGCAGCGCCGGCGCATGCCGGTGGTCGAGCGCCTTCTGCAGCGCCTTCGCGACCTGCGGGTCGTGCGAGGTCTGCCGCACCGCGTCGTGGTGGATGTCGAGGTCGCTGGCGCCCTTCACGTCGGCGAAGCGCGCCATCAGCTTGCGCAGCTCGGCCGTGCTCAGGCAGGTGCCGATCACCGAGCAATGGAGGTGGTGGTCGAGGTCCACCAGCCGCGCGCGGCCGGCCGCGACGGCCTCGTGCGCCTCGGGCTCGGGCGTGGCACAGCAGTCGACCGCGGCATAGCGCAGCGGCGAATCCGCGCGATCGACGCGCGTGAGCGCGGCATCGGCGGCGGCGAGAAGACGAAAAGGCGGCTGCTGCATCGGCGGGGCGCGCGACGGCGCGGTCTGGCGAAAACGACACCGCAATATACGACGCAACATAGCGAAAGCCAAGCGCCAGGGCTTTCGCCCCGGATTCCGCCCGGGAGCGCGGGAAGGCTCAGGCCTTGGCGCCGTCGCGCTCGCGCGCCTCGAGCACGGCCCATTCCTCGTCGGTGAACAGCCGCGAGCGGGTCAGGAAGCGCACGCCCTCGGGCCCTTCGAGCGAGAACATGCCGCCGCGCCCCGGCACCACGTCGATGATCAGCTGCGTGTGCTGCCAGTACTCGAACTGCGGGCCGCTGATATAGAACGGCATGCCGCCGATGTGGCCCAGCAGCCGGTCGTAGTCGCCGACGATGAACTCGCCCTGGGCATAGCACATGGGCGCGCTGCCGTCGCAACAGCCGCCCGACTGGTGGAACATCAGCGCACCGTGCTTCGCGGCAAGCCTGTCGATCAGCGCCAGCGCCGCGTCGGTCGCGGTCACGCGCAGGACTTCTTGTGTCATGGAAAGCCTTCCTTCGAAGATGCACGAACGCCCCGCGCGTCCCGTCACGGGCCGCGCGGGGCGTGCCTTGCGGCAAGGGGATCAGAAGAAGCCGAGCTTGTTCTCGCCGTAGCTCACCAGCAGGTTCTTGGTCTGCTGGTAGTGGTCGAGCATCATGCGGTGGTTCTCGCGGCCGATGCCCGACTGCTTGTAGCCGCCGAAGGCCGCATGCGCCGGGTACTGGTGGTAGCAGTTGGTCCACACGCGCCCGGCCTGGATGCCGCGGCCCATGCGGAAGGCACGGTTCATGTCGCGGCTCCAGACGCCCGCGCCCAGGCCGTAGAGCGTGTCGTTGGCGATCGCCAGCGCCTCCTCCTCGTCCTTGAAGGTGGTGACCGACACCACCGGGCCGAAGATCTCTTCCTGGAAGATGCGCATCTTGTTGTGGCCCTTGAACACGGTCGGCTTCACGTAGTAGCCGTCCTTGAGGTCGCCCGCGAGCGTGTTGCGCTCGCCGCCGATCAGCACCTGCGCGCCTTCCTGCCGGCCGATGTCGAGGTACGACAGGATCTTCTCGAGCTGCTCGCTCGAGGCCTGCGCGCCGATCATGGTCTCCATCTCGAGCGGGCTGCCCTGGCGGATCGCGGCCACGCGCTTCAGCGCGCGCTCCATGAAGCGGTCGTAGATCGATTCCTGGATCAGCGCGCGCGAGGGGCAGGTGCAGACCTCGCCCTGGTTGAGCGCGAACATCGCGAAGCCCTCGAGCGCCTTGTCGAAGAAGGCATCGTCCTTGTCGAGCACGTCGGCGAAGAAGATGTTGGGCGACTTGCCGCCGAGCTCGAGCGTGACGGGAATCAGGTTCTGGCTCGCGTACTGCGAGATCAGCCGGCCGGTGGTGGTTTCGCCCGTGAAGGCGATCTTGCCGATGCGGTTGCTCGAGGCCAGCGGCTTGCCGGCTTCCACGCCGAAGCCGTTGACCACGTTGAGCACGCCCGGCGGCAGCAGGTCGCCGACGATCTCCATCAGCACCAGGATCGACACCGGCGTCTGCTCGGCCGGCTTGATCACCACGCAGTTGCCGGCCGCGAGCGCGGGCGCGAGCTTCCACACCGCCATCAGCAGCGGGAAGTTCCACGGGATGATCTGGCCGACCACGCCGATCGGCTCGTGGAAATGGTAGGCGAAGGTCTCGTGGTCGATCTCGCTGATGCCGCCTTCCTGCGCGCGGATGCACGCGGCGAAGTAGCGGAAATGGTCGATCGCCAGCGGCAGGTCGGCCGCGGTGGTCTCGCGGATCGGCTTGCCGTTGTCCCAGGTCTCGGCGGCCGCGAGCACGGCCAGGTTCTCCTGCATGCGGTCGGCGATGCGGTTGAGGATGTTCGCGCGCTCGGTGGTCGAGGTGCGGCCCCAGGCGGCCTTGGCCTTGTGCGCGGCGTCGAGGGCGCGGTCGATGTCGGCGGCGCTCGAGCGCGGCACCTCGCAGAAGACCTGGCCGGTCACCGGCGTGATGTTCTCGAAGTACTGGTTGTCCACGGGCGCCACCCACTCGCCGCCGATGTAGTTGCCATAGCGCTTCTTGAACGGCACCGCGGTACCGAATTTGCCCGGTTCGAGCATGTCCATGCGTGTCTCCATGTGTGTTGCAGGCGCCGCGACATGCGGCGTCCCGCACGAAGGTCTGCAAGGCCCGTACCCGCCGGCCTCGGTGAAATCCCGAAGGTGCCCCTCCAGGGCGCCGCCGTGTCGCAAGGGTTTTCTTTCGCAATCTGCGACATATCCACGCGAACATGACGGCTAGCATGTCGCGAAAGGCGAACCGGGCGAACCGGCTCGCACCCCGAACCGACTGGAGCCGTGGATGACCGACTCGCAATCGCCCTCGTCGCAGGTGGAACAGGCCCGGGAGCTCTTCTTCGTGCAGGGCCGCGACCCCGAGCCCTGGATCGCGCCGCACATCTCGCGCTCGTGGCGCCGCAGCCTGCCGGTCGATCCGCGCGGCGGCGAGTGCGAGCCGATGGCGGTGGCGCTGCTGCGCGAGCGGCGCGAACAGGCGATGCGGCTGCTCGACTGCGCCCAGCCCGAGCTCGACGGCCTGGCCGAGCACGCCACCGGCAACGGTTGCGTGGTGGTGCTGTCGGACGCCAGCGGCCTGATCCTCGACGAGATCGGCAGCCCCGACTTCCTGCCCAAGGCCGAGCGCCTCGCGCTGCGGCCCGGCGCCGGCTGGTCGGAACACCAGCGCGGCACCAATGCCATCGGCACCGCGCTGGCCGAGCGCGAGGCGCTGATGGTGCTCGGCGGCGAGCACTACCTGGCGCGCAACGGCACGCTGGGCTGCGCGGCGGCGCCGATCTTCACCGGCCGCGGCGAGGTGGCGGGCGCGCTCGACATCTCGGGCGAGACGGTGCGCGTCAACAGCCATGCGCTCGGGCTGGTGCGCATGGCGGCGCAGCAGGTCGGCCACCGCATGATGCTCAGCGAGGCCAGCGGCCACCTGCTGCGCTTCCATCCGCGGCCCTCGCTGATCGGCACCGCGCGCGAAGGCCTGATGGTGATCGTCGACGGCCGCATCGCCGCGGCCAACCACGTGGCGCTCGAACTGTTCGGGCACTCGTGGCAGGAGCTGCTCGACCTCGACGCCGCCACCTTCCTCGGCCGCGACTGGGCGCGCATGGAGCGCCGCCGCAGCCTGCTCACGCTGCCGGGCGGACGCCAGATCGCGACCGTGCTCGAGCGCTCGGCCCGGCCCGGCGAAACGCTGTCGCGCGGCGCGCGGCGCCAATGGACGCCCGAGGACTCGGCCGCCGCGCCGCCGCCCGACGACGTGCAGCCGCTGCTCGAGCGCGCGGTGCGGGTGCTGAACCAGGGCGTGCCGGTGCTGGTCAACGGCGAGACCGGCAGCGGCAAGGAGGTGTTCGCGCGCCGGCTGCATGCGGCGAGCCGGCGCAGCGCCGGGCCCTTCGTCGCGGTCGACTGCGCCTCGCTGCCCGAGACCCTGATCGAGGCCGAGCTGTTCGGCTACGAGGACGGCGCCTTCACCGGCGCCCGCCGCCGCGGCGCGCCGGGCCGCATCCGCGAGGCGCATGGCGGCATGCTGTTCCTCGACGAGATCGCCGAGATGCCGCTGGCGCTGCAGACGCGGCTGTTGCGCGTGCTCGAGGAACGCACGGTGCGCCCGCTGGGCGGCGGCCAGGGCGTGGCGGTGGATTTCGACCTGGCCTGCGCCACGCACGGCGACCTGCCGGCGCTGGTGGCGGCCGGGCGTTTTCGCGCCGACCTGATGTACCGCGTGGCCGGCTTCACCGTGGCGCTGCCGCCGCTGCGCGAGCGCGCCGACCGGCATGCGCTGATCGCGCGGCTGTTCCTCGAATCGGGTGCGGCCGCGCGTGGGCTGCGGCTCGAGGACGAGGCGCTCGAGGCGCTCGCGGCCTGCCCCTGGCCCGGCAACGTGCGCGAGCTGCGCAGCGTGCTGCGCTCGCTCGTGGCGCTGGCCGAGCCCGGCGATGCGATCGGCCTCGACGCGCTGCCGGCGAACCTGCGCGCGATGCCCGGCATGCCGGCCGCCCCCGTCCCGGACACCACGAGCCCCGGCTTCGGCGGCCCGCCGCCGCTCGTGGCGATCACGCGGCAGGCGATCGCGCAGGCGCTGCAGGACTGCGGGCACGACGTGGCCGAGGCCGCGCACCGGCTCGGCATCCATCGCAGCACCGTCTACCGGCACCTGGCACGCGAGCGCGGCCGGCGACCGGGCGGCTGAGCCTGGCGATGTCCCGCTCCCGCCATGGCTTTCGCTATGCTTTTTAAAATATAGCGAATCCGCTCGCGAATCTCCCGCCCTTTTCACGTCCCGTGTTCCCCATGATCAGCACCACCCCTCTCCACGGCCTGCTCGCGCTCGCCGACGAGCGCCACCTGGGCCGCGCGGCGCAGGCCAGCCGCATGTCGCCGGCCGAGCTCGCGCAGGCCCTCCAGGCGCTCGAAGCCGAGTACGGCCATGCGCTGCTGCGCACCTCGGCGCCGCCGGCCGAACGCGGCCAGCGCTTCGAGGGCTTCACGCCGCAGGGCGAACGGGTGCTGGCCTGGGCACGCGGCTTTCTCGCGCAGAGCGAAGCGCTGCGCCACGAACTCCAGGCCTCGCGCACCGAGGCCGCATTGGCGCCGCTGCTCGAGCGCCGCTCGGTCTCGCCCAAGCGGCTGCGCCCGCCCGCGCCCACGGCCGAGCACATCGATGCGATGCTGCAGGCGGCACTGCGCGCGCCCGACCATGGCGGGCTGCATCCGTGGCGCGTGATCGAGTTCCGCGAGGCGCAGCGCGCCGCGCTGGCCGATCGCTTCGAGGCCGAGAAGCTGCACCGCGATCCGCTGGCCTCGGCCTCCGACCGGCGCCGCGCGCGCGAGCATGCGACACGCCCACCCGCGCTGCTGGCCTTCGTGGTCGTGCCGCGCGCGCGCAGCAAGGTGCCCGCGCGCGAGCAATGGCTGGCCGCCGGCGCCGCGCTCGGCAACCTGCTCAATGCCGCGCATCAACTGGGCTTCGGCGCGATCGTGCTGAGCGGCGAGCGCTGCTTCGATCCGGTGCTGGCCAGCGAGCTCGGCGTGCGTCCCGAGGAATTCCTCGCGGGCTTCGTGAGCCTCGGCAGCGTGGCCGAGGCACCGCCCGCGCGCGATCACGCGCTGCCCGGCGAGGTCTGGTCGGCCTGGGCGCCGCCGCGCGAGCAGCTGTTGCCGCATGCCGGCGACGCGGGACGCTCGTCGCCATGAGCACGGACCACGGCGCCACCGAGCGCCTGTTCTCCTACGGCACGCTGCAGCTCCAATCGGTGCAACTGGCGACCTTCGGCCGGTTGCTCGCGGGCCAGCTCGACCAGTTGCCCGGCTACCGCCTGGAGCGGCTCGCGATCCGCGACCCGGCGGTGCTCGCGACCAGCGGCAAGAGCCACCATCCGATCATCGCGCCCACCGGCCGCGCGGAGGATTGCGTGGACGGCGCGGTGTTCGCGATCACGCCGGCCGAGCTCACGCAGTCCGATGCCTGCGAGGTCGAGGACTACCGGCGCGAACGGGTGCGGCTGGCCTCCGGCCTCGAGGCCTGGGCCTACGTGAACGCGCGCGGCCGGCCCGGCTGAGACGGCCGCGCGTCGACCCGCAGTTCAGGGCGTGTCCGCCGCGAACACCTCGATCGCCACCAGGTTCGACACCGAGCGGCCCTGCTTGACCTCGCCCGGCACCACCAGGCGCGCGACGCCGTTGGCACCGAGCCCCGCGCCGTTCATGTCGTAGGCGACGATCGCACCCTTGTTGCCGAAGCCCGGATCGATCTCGCCGAGCGAGACCGCGGCGCGATAGCCGTCGCTGCCGGTGGCCACGGCATACATCGACAGGCTGGGGTTCTTTCCCGCAGGCAGGCGCAGGCCCAGGCCGTTGAGCAGCGTCCACAGGCTCACGCCGGTGTAGACGTTGGCGCCCACGGTCTGCGTGACCGGCACCATCGCCTGCAGCGCCTTGAGGTCGAAGCTCAGCGGCGTGCTGACCGCGCCCGACACCGCGAAGCTCGTCGACACGCCGCCGCCCGTGCCGGCGGCGGTGGCGGCCGAGGGCTGCACCCGCAGCCGCACGAGCTGCGAGACATAGCGCCCGCCCTTGATGTCGCCCGGCGCGGTGACGCGGAACGGCCCGTCGGCCGCGGCCAGCGGCCCCGAGCCGGCGCCGGTGGTCTCGGCATAGGCCACGATCGCGGGCTTGTTGCCGAAGTCGGGGCTCAGCTCGCCGAGCGCGAACACCACCCGGTAACCGTCGGCGCCGGTGGCCAGCACGTGGCGGCTCAGCAGGTCGTTCTTGTGCGCGGCGTCGGCCTGCAGGCCCGCGTCGGACAGCAGCGACCAGAGGCTGGTGCCGGTGTAGGTGCGGGTCTGTGGCGTGCTGCCGCTGTTGAAGTTCACGGTCTGCGTGAGGGCGGCGCGCGCGGCCAGGTCGGCCTCGGCGTAGTCGGCGGGACGGTCGATGGCGCCTTCGAGCTTGACCGTGGGCGCCGGCGGCGCGGGGGGCGGCGGCGGTGGAGGAGAAGGCGGCGCGGGCGCGGGCGGCGGCACCACCGGCAGGAACACCCCGCCATCGCCACCACCGCCGCAACCGGCGACCACGACCGCCACCAGACCGGACACCACGCCCGCGGACCAATGTTTCATATCCACCTCGTCTCCATGTTTTTCGATATGTTTATTCTTACATAGCGAATTCATTCGAATCCAATAGCTCTATTCGTATGCGATCCATCACTGTGCATGTATGGATACGGCGAACGACCAATTTCCGCCGCGACCGAACAGCGCGCGCCCTTGCCCGTCTCTTCAGCAGGCGAGAGACTTCGCCCCCGCCCTCACTTCCAGTCCCCGCATGCCCTCCGACGCCGCCCTGTCCGCTTCCGGCCTTTCGGCCGTGCCCTCGACGCTGCGCATCCCGCTGGCCGCGCGCGCCTTCGGCGATGCGATGTTTCCGCGCATGGCGATCGGCGATGCGAGCGCGGCGCGCCTGCTGGCCATGCTCGAGGACCAGGCCCCGCCGCTGCCGCGCGACCGCGCCACGGTCTATGGCGTGCTGGCGCGCACGCGCTGCTTCCGCGCGCTCGCGCGCGACTTCCTGCAGGCGCATACCGGCGGCCACGTGGTCAACCTCGGCTGCGGCCTGAGCCACTACTTCCAATGGCTCGACGACGGCAAGGCGCGCATGACCGATGCCGACCTGCCCGAAGTGCTCGCGGTGCGCCGCGCGCTGCTGGCCGACGACGAGCCACGCCACGAGGTGCGGCCGCTCGACCTCACGGCTCCCGACTGGTGGGACGGCCTCGACCTGCCCGTGCGCGACGGGCCGCCGGTGTTCCTGTTCTCCGAGGGGGTGTTGATGTACCTCGAGCCCGCGCAGGTCGAGGCCGTGTTCGCCACCTTCGGCGAGCGCGCGCCCGCGGGTTCGGTGCTGGCCTTCGATGCCATGTGCTGGCTCGCCACCGGCCGCGCGCACCGGCATCCCTCGGTGCGGCCCACGGGCGCGCAGTTCCGCTGGGGCCTGCGCCGGCCGGCCGAGCTGGCACGCGCGCATCCGCGGCTGCGGCTCGCGGGCACCCACGAGGTGATGGCGGGCTATGGCTTTCCGCACGGCATGCTGTCGCGCGCGATCGGCGCCTTCTTCGGCGTGCCGATGTACGCGGTGTATGCGCTGCACGCCGTGGGCTGAACCCGGCTCGATACACAAACGCACAATTTCGCCGCATCGCCGGCCTTGTCCGATGGCGTTTGCGCGGAATGGCTGACGCGCCGCAGGCCGTCGCCGCGGCAAGCTCCAGACTCGTCCCGCCCGCCGAACCCGTGCCCTCCCGCACAGGCCGGCGCCTGCGACGAAGGAGTTCCGCGCTGCATTAGGATCGTCCGGCTCGCCCGACAGGCGCCGCGCCGGCCACCGCGCCAGTGCGTTCCCTCCTTCGTCCGTCTCCCGGAGTTCACCCGAACTCGCCAGAGAAATCGCAACCCTCAAGAAAACATGCTTGATCGCCGATCCTTCCTTGCCGCCGGCAGCGCCGCCGCCACCCTCGCCGCCCTCGGGCTGCCCGCCGAAGCGCTGGCCGCCAGCGGGCTGCAGCTGAGCCAGCCGAGGCCCTTCTCGTTCGACAACCTGGTCGCCGAGGCCAAGTCGCTGGCCGGCCGGCCCTACGCGGCACCGGCGCCGATCGCGCCGCAGGTGCTCGAGAAGATCGACTACGACGCGCACGGCAAGCTCAAGTTCGACCCCGCCAACGCCCTGTTCCGCGACGGGCCTGGCGCCTTCCCGGTCACCTTCTTCCACCTCGGCCGTTTCTTCCAGACGCCGGTGCGCATGCACGTGCTCGAGAGCTCCGACGGCGACGGCTTCGCGCGCGAGGTGCTCTACAGCCCCTCCTACTTCTCGATGCCCGCCGACAGCCCCGCGCGCGCGCTGCCCGAGGGCGCCGGCTTCGCGGGCTTCCGCCTGCAGGAAAGCCGCCTGGGCGACCAGGCCAAGCTCGACTGGCAGAAGAACGACTGGGTCGCCTTCCTCGGCGCCTCGTACTTCCGCGCCATCGGCGAGCTGTTCCAGTACGGCCTGTCGGCGCGCGGCATCGCGCTCGAGGTGGCCGTGCCCGACCGGCCCGAGGAATTCCCGGCCTTCACGCGCTTCTATTTCGAGACGCCCGCGGCCGGCAACACGAACTCGATGACGGTCTATGCGCTGCTCGAGGGACCGAGCATCACCGGCGTGTTCAAGTTCGTGATGCAGCGCGGCAAGGCCGTGATCATGGACATCGACTCGCGCCTGTTCCTGCGCCGCGACGTGGCGCGCCTGGGCCTGGTGCCGCTGACCTCGATGTACTGGTACTCCGAGACCGCCAAGCCCACCGCGATCGACTGGCGCCCCGAGGTGCACGACTCCGACGGCCTCGCGATCTGGAACGGCGCGGGCGAGCGCATCTGGCGCCCGCTCAACAACCCGACGCAGACCCGCGCCTCGGCCTTCGCAGACACGGGTCCCAAGGGCTTCGGCCTGCTGCAGCGCGACCGCGCCTTCGACCACTTCCAGGACGGCGTGTACTACGAGAAGCGCCCGAGCCTGTGGGTCGAGCCGCTGGGCGACTGGGGCGAGGGCTCGGTGCAGCTGATCGAGATCCCGACCGACGACGAGATCCACGACAACATCGTCGCCTTCTGGGTGCCCAAGGCCGATGCCAAGGCCGGCGCCAGCTACAACCTCAAGTACCGGCTGCACTGGACCGACCAGGAGCCCTATCCCTCGCCGCTGGCGCGCTGCGTGGCCACGCGCATCGGGCGCGGCGGCCAGCCGGGCCAGCCGCGGCCGCCGGGCGTGCGCAAGTTCATGGTCGAGTTCATCGGCGCGCCGCTCGCCAACATCCCGTTCGGCGTCAAGCCCGAGCTGGTGCTCACGGCCTCGCGCGGCAAGTTCTCCTACATCTTCGCGGAGGCGGTGCCCAACGGCGTCACCGGCCACTGGCGCGCGCAGTTCGACTTCACGGCCGAGGGCAACGAGCCGGTCGACATGCGCCTGTTCCTGAAGAACGGCGACCAGACACTGACCGAGACCTGGCTGTACCAGTACCAGCCCGGCTGAGGCCGACGGGCTTCCTTCAGCGCGGCTTGCGCTGCCTGTCGTAGGGCGCGAACAGCTCCACCGCCCAGTCGACGAACACGCGCAGCTTGGCGCTCAGGTGCCGGTTGGTCGGGTACACCACGTGCAGCGGATAGGGCTCGGGCGCAAAGCCCTGCAGCACCTCGACCAAGGCACCGCTCGCGAGATACGGCGCGGCCATCAGGTCGAAGGTCTGCGCCAGGCCCATGCCCGTGAGCATCGCGCTCAGGTGCGCGGTGCTCTCGTTCACGCCCACCACGGTGTGGCCGTGGATCTCGATGCGGTCCTCGCCGCGGCCGTAGCGCAGCGGCACCGGCCGGTTGCTCAGCGAAGAGAAGTAGCCCACCACGCGATGCCGGCCGTCGCCGATGTCGGCCGGGGTCTTCGGCACGCCATGGCGTTCGAGGTAGCCGGGCGTGGCGCAGGTCACGAAGGGCATGGTCGCGATGCGGCGCGCCACCAGCGTCTGGTCGTCGAGCGGGCCGGCGCGGATCACGCAGTCCACCGCATCGCCGACCAGGTTCACGGGCCGGTCGCCCACGCCGATCTCGAGTTCGATCTCGGGATAGCGCGCATGGAAGGCCGGCAGTTGCGGGATCAGGATCATGTTGGCCAGCGAAGAGCCGACGTCCACGCGCAGTCGCCCGCGCGGATTGGCCTGCGCGTTCGTGAGGTCCGACTCGATGTCCTCGAGCTCGGCCAGCACGCGCGCGGTGCGCTCGTAGTAGGCCGCGCCCTCGGGCGTGACCGTCACGCGCCGGGTCGTGCGCTGCAGCAGTTTCACGCGCAGATGGGTCTCGAGCTGCTGCACCATCTTCGTCACGGTCGGCTTGGGCATCTGCAGCGAGTCGGCGGCGCGCGTGAAGGTGCCGGCCTCGACCACACGGGCGAAGACGCGCATGGCGGCGATCTGGTCCATCGGCCGATTATTAGTGATTCGTGAATAAACAAGTGGCGCGCGGCGTCTTGGTCGGCACGGGGGTCGCGCCCAAACTTCCTTCCATCGTCAACGCCGCCTCGCGGCACCACCCAAGGAAAGAAGTCATGTCCACCTCTTCGCTCAAGCTCGATGGAAAGATCGCCCTCGTCACCGGCGGCACCAGCGGCATCGGCCTGGCCACCGCGCAGCGCTTCGTGGCCGAAGGCGCCCACGTCTTCATCACCGGCCGCCGCCAGGCCGAGCTCGACGCGGCCGTGAAAGCCATCGGCCGCAACGTCACGGGCGTGCTCGGCGACGTCTCGAAGCTCGACGACCTCGATCGCCTCTACGACACCATCCGCGCGCAGAAGGGCCGGCTCGACGTGCTGTTCGCCAACGCGGGCGGCGGCAGCCTGGTGCCGCTGGGCCAGATCACCGAGGAGCACTTCGACAAGACCTTCGGCATCAACGTGCGCGGCCTGCTGTTCACCGTGCAGAAGGCGCTGCCGCTGATGGGCAAGGGCTCGTCGATCGTGCTGAACGCCTCGATCACCAGCATCAAGGGCACGCCGGCCTTCAGCGTCTACAGCGCGACCAAGGCCGCGGTGCGCAGCTTCGCGCGCAGCTGGGCCGTGGACCTGAAGGACGCCGGCATCCGCGTCAACGCGGTGAGCCCGGGCGTGGTGCCGACCCCGGCCTACGAGCTGCTGGGCCTCACGCCCGAACAGGTCGAGGGCTTCATCGAATCGCAGGCCCAGACCATTCCGCTGGGCCGCGTCGGCACGCCCGACGAGATCGCCAAGGCCGTGGTGTTCCTGGCCTCGGACGACAGCAGTTTCGTGAACGCCACCGAACTCTTCGTCGACGGCGGCATGGCGCAGATCTGAAGCTCAGCGCTTGGTCACCGAGATCAGTTCGATCTCGAAGTTCAGCGTGGCATTGGGCGGAATCACGCCGCCCGCGCCGCGCGAACCGTAGGCGATCGACGGCGGGCAGGTCAGCTTGGCCTTGCCGCCCGGCTTCATCTTCTGCACGCCCTCGGTCCAGCACGGGATCACGCCGTTGAGCGGGAACTCGGTGGGCTCGTTGCGCTTGTAGGAGCTGTCGAACTCCTTGCCCGAATCGGGGAAGGTGCCGCGGTAGTGCACCTTGACCACGTCGGTCGCGGCCGGCGAGGCGCCCGTGCCTTCCTTGAGCGACTGGTAGATCAGGCCGCTGGCCGTGGTGACGGGCGCGGACTGGGCCCACGCGGCGGACACGGCGCAGAAGGACACGAGAGCGGCACAGAACAGGGACTTCACGGAATACCTCGAGGGAATGGTGGGAAAGGGCCGATTATGGCCAGCGCGCATGAAGCGCCGAAGCCGGCGATGGAACGGCCCTTGCTTCGCGGCGGGGGTACTGTCAACATCCCCCGAGAGAGGAACTCCCATGCCTTCCACCGAAGCCACGCCCGCGGCGCCCTCCCCCGGCGGCAGCGGCCACCTGAAGAAAGTGCTCGGTCCCCTGCAGCTCTGGGGCATCGCGGTCGGCCTCGTGATCTCGGGCGAGTACTTTGGTTGGAGCTACGGCTGGAACACCGCCGGCACGCTGGGCTTCCTGGTCGCCACGGTGCTGGTGGCCACGATGTACACCACCTTCATCTTCAGCTTCACCGAACTCTCGACCGCCATCCCGCACGCCGGCGGCCCCTTCGCCTACGCGCGCCGCGCCTTCGGCCCGCATGGCGGCTTCGTGGCCGGCTTCGCCACGCTGATCGAGTTCGTGTTCGCGCCGCCAGCCATCGCGCTGGCGATCGGCGCGTATCTCAACGTGCAGTTCCCGGGCATCAACCCGAAGTGGTTCGCGCTCGGCGCCTACGTGATCTTCATCGGCCTCAACTGGATCGGCATCGGCATCGCCGCGGCCTTCGAGCTGTTCGTCACCGTGCTCGCGATCTTCGAGCTGCTGGTGTTCATGGGCGTGGTCACACCGGGATGGTCGATGGCCAACTTCGTGGCCAACGGCTGGGCCGGCGGCAGCGTGCTCAACGGCGCGGCCATCGCGGGCATCTTCGCCTCGATCCCGTTCGCGATCTGGTTCTTCCTCGCGATCGAGGGCGCGGCCATGGCGGCCGAGGAAGCGCGCGATCCGCACCGCACGATCCCGATCGCCTATACCACCGGCATCGTCACGCTGGTGGTGCTGGCCTTCGGCGTGATGATCTTCGCGGGCGGCGTGGGCGACTGGCGCAAGCTCGCCAACATCAACGACCCGCTGCCGCAGGCCATGAAGGCCGTGGTGGGCGACAACAGCGGCTGGCTGCACATGCTGGTGTGGATCGGCCTGTTCGGCCTGATCGCCTCCTTCCACGGGATCATCATGGGCTACTCGCGCCAGATCTTCGCGCTGGCGCGCGCGGGCTACCTGCCGCGCTACTTCGCGGGCCTGAGCCCGCGCTTCGACACGCCGCACCGCGCGCTGCTGGCCGGCGGCGTCGTCGGCGTGGTGGCGATCTTCAGCGACGAGTGGGTGCAGTTCGGCGGCCAGACGCTCACGGCCAACATCGTGACCATGGCCGTGCTCGGCGCGATCGTGATGTACCTGGTCTCGATGGCCGCGCTGTTCAGGCTGCGCCGCACCGAGCCCGCGCTGCCGCGCAGCTACCGCGCGCCCTTCTACCCGGTGTTTCCCGCCATCGCGCTGGGCCTGGGCCTGGTGTGCCTCGGCGCGATGGTGTGGTTCAACCCGATGCTCACCCTGCTGTTCCTCGTGCTGATGGCGCTGGCCTACGGCTACTTCCTCGCGACCTCGGCGCAGCGCAATGCGGCCGCACCCGACGAGATGCTGTCGGCGCCCACCTCCACGCCCGCCGCCTGATCGAACGATGCGCTACCGCACCACCATCGCCGGCCAGGGCTTTTCCTTCGACGACCTGCGCCAGGTCATGGCCGCGGCCAGTCCCGCGCGCTCGGGCGACTACCTCGCGGGCATCGGCGCGGCCACCGCGCAGCAGCGCATGGCCGCGCGCCACGTGCTGGCCGACACGCCGCTCGCGCAGTTCCTCAACGAGGCACTGATCCCCTACGAGAGCGACAACATCACGCGGCTGATCATCGACGGCCACGATGCACGGGCCTTCGCGCCGGTCTCGCACCTCACGGTCGGCGACTTCCGCAACTGGCTGCTGTCGGAGCAGGCGGACACCGCGGCGCTCACGGCCCTCGCGCCGGGCCTCACGCCCGAGATGGTGGCGGCGGTGTCGAAGCTCATGCGCAACCAGGACCTGGTCTCGGTCGCGAAGAAGTGCAACGTGGTCACGCGCTTTCGCGACACCATCGGCCTGCCCGGCCACCTCGCGGTGCGGCTGCAGCCCAACCACCCGACCGACGACCTGCGCGGCGTGGCCGCCTCCACGCTCGACGGCCTGCTCTACGGCGCGGGCGACGCGGTGATCGGCCTGAACCCGGTGTCCGACAGCCTGCCGGTGCTCGGTCGCCTGCTGCACATGCTCGACGAACTGATCCAGCGCTTCGAGATCCCCACCCAGAGCTGCGTGCTCACGCACGTCACCAACACGCTGCGCCTGGCCGAGGCCGGCGCGCCGGTCGACCTGGTGTTCCAGTCGATCGCGGGCACCGAGAAGGCCAACCTCTCGTTCGGCGTCACGCCCGAGCTGCTGGCCGAGGCCCACGACGCCGCGCAGTCGCTCCAGCGCGGCACCGTCGGCGACAACCTCATGTATTTCGAGACCGGCCAGGGCAGCGCGCTGTCGGCCAATGCCAACTTCGGCGTCGACCAGCAGACCTGCGAGGTGCGCGCCTATGCGCTGGCGCGCCGCTACAAGCCGCTGCTCATCAACACCGTGGTCGGCTTCATCGGCCCCGAGTACCTGTACGACGGCAAGCAGATCATCCGCGCCGGCCTCGAGGACCACTTCTGCGGCAAGCTCATGGGCCTGCCGATCGGCTGCGACATCTGCTACACCAACCATGCCGAGGCCGACCAGGACGACATGGACAACCTGCTGGTGCTGCTGGGCACCGCGGGCATCAACTTCATCATGGGCATCCCGGGCGCCGACGACGTGATGCTCAACTACCAGAGCACCTCGTTCCACGACGCGCTGTTCCTGCGCCAGACCCTGGGCCTGAAGCGCGCGCCCGAGTTCGAGGCCTGGCTGCAGCGCATGCAGATCACCGATGCGGCGGGGCGGATCGCGCCGCCCACTTCCAACCGGCTGCTGGCCGATATGAGCGCCCTGTCGGCGCTGTCTTCATGAGCGACGCTGTCACACCCAACCCCTGGGGCCAGTGGCGCTCGGCCACGCCCGCGCGGCTCGCGCTGGGCCGCGCCGGCGCCGGCATGCCGACCGACGAGACGCTGCGCTTCGGCTGGGCCCATGCGATGGCGCGCGATGCGATCCATGCGGCACTCGACGTCGAAGCGCTCGAAGCCGCGCTGCATCACGACGGCTGGCAGGCCGTGCGTGCCCGCAGCCGCGCCGAGGACCGCGCCACCTACCTGCGGCGGCCGGACCTGGGGCGGCAGCTCGATGCCGGCGACGCGGACCGGTTGCGCGCCGACGTCGACGGATCGGCCGATGTCTGCATCGTGATCGGCGACGGCCTGTCCTCGCTCGCGGTCGCGCGCCACGCGGCGCCGCTGCTCGCGGCGCTGCGCCCTCACCTGCCGCCCGATACCCGCTTCGCCCCCGTCGTCATCGCGACCCAGGCGCGCGTCGCGCTCGCCGACGAGGTGGCCGAACTGTTCGGCGCCACGCTCTCGGTGATGCTGATCGGGGAACGGCCCGGCCTCAGCTCGCCCGACAGCCTCGGCATCTACCTGACCCACGCGCCACGCAAGGGCCGCCACGATGCCGAGCGCAACTGCATCTCGAACGTGCGGCCCGAAGGCCTGTCGTACGAACTCGCGGCCTTCAAGCTGGCCTGGCTGATGCGCGAGGCGCTGCGGCGCGGGCTCAGCGGCGTGGGGCTCAAGGACGAGAGCGATCTGGCGGTGCTGGAGGCGGGTGGCGGTGCGCCGGCGCTGCCAGGCGCGTAGCCACGGGGCCGGCGTGCCTATGATGGCGCGCAGAACCACCCGGAGACACCATGACCACCCGCTACCCCCTCGCCGAACTCGCCGACCTGCCCGAAGACATCCGCACCGCGATCCTCGCGGTGCAGGAAAAGGCCGGCTTCGTGCCCAATGTGTTCCTCGCGCTCGCGCGCCGGCCCGCCGAATGGCGCGCCTTCTTCGCCTACCACGACGCGCTGATGCTCAAGGAGGAAGGCTCGCTCACCAAGGGCGACCGCGAGATGATCGTGACCACGACCAGCGCGGCCAACCAGTGCCTCTACTGCGTGGTGGCGCACGGCGCGCTGCTGCGCATCTACGAGAAGAAGCCGCTGGTGGCCGACCAGGTGGCGGTCAACTACCGCAAGGCCGACATCACGCCGCGCCAGCGCGCAATGCTCGACTTCGCGATGAAGGTCTGCGAACGCTCGCACGAGATCGACGACAGCGACTTCGCGCCGCTGCACGCGCACGGCTTCGACGACGAGGACATCTGGGACATCGCGGCCATCACCGCCTTCTTCGGCTTGAGCAATCGGCTCGCGAGCTTCAGCGGCATGCAGCCGAATCCCGAGTTCTTCCTGATGGGGCGGCTGCCGCGCGAAAAGAAATAAGCGGCGCTGCCGGCGCTCAGGCCGCGCCGCCCTTGCGGCAGGTGGCCAGCGCATCGAGCGCGGGCTTGTAGGTCGGCGTGTTGACGTCCATCAGGCCCAGCACCGTGTGATAAAGGTTGTCGTGGGTGAGCGGTGCATCGAGGCCGGCCTCCATGCACGGGCGCGACAGCTTGCGGCGCTCGCTCAGGCCGGCGCTGAACCAGGTGACCATGGGCACGTGCTTCTGTGCCTCGGGCGCGAAGCTGTAGGGCACGCCGTGCAGGAACAGGCCGAACTCGCCCAGCGACTCGCCATGGTCGCTCACGTAGAGCAGGCCCGGGTCGTACTGCTTCGACTGGCCCTTGAGCCAGTCGATGGTGCGGCCGAGGAAGCGGTCGGTCTGCGCGATCGAGTTGTCGTAGACGTTCATCAGCTCGGTATGGCCGCACTCGGCGAGCGCATTGGTCTTGCACTCGGGCTGGAAGCGCTTCATGTCGGCGCCCGAGCGCTTGTAGTAGGCCGGCCCGTGGCTGCCCATCTGGTGCATCACCAGCACCACGCCCTTGGCGCGGCGCTCGGCCGGCAGCGCGGCGATGCGCGCATCGAGGCCCTCGAGCATCACGTCGTCGAGGCACTCCTCGCCGTCGCACAGCGCGCTCTTGGTGGCGGGCGGCAGGTTGTCGAGGGCCGAGGCATTGGGAATGCGGGTGCAGACGTCCTTGCAGCCGGCCTGGTTGTCGAGCCAGAACACGGCCAGCCCGGCGGCCTGCAGCACGTCGACCAGGTTCTCGTAGTCGTCCTTGCGCGATTCGTAGCCCTGCTTGCCCAGCGGCGAGAACATGCAGGGCACCGAGGCCAGCGTGTTGGTGCCGCAGGAATACACCGTGCGGTAGCTCAGCACGTCGCGCTTCGCGAGTTCGGGCGTGGTGTCGCGCGCATAGCCGTTGAGGCCGAAGTGGTCGGCGCGCGCGGTCTCGCCCACCACCACCACGAACAGCGGCGGCTTCTGCTGGGCCGCGTAGCTGGCACCGAGCGTGGTGCCCGCCGTGATCGGGATCAGCTTGCCGCTGCGCTTGAACAGCGGCTTGATGAACACGGCGCCGGTCGAGTAGAGGCTGGCGATCGGGTTCATCATGTAGCGCAGGTGCACGTTGTTGCGCATCAGCGGCGCCAGTTGCCGGTTCATGGCCACGGCCGCGACCAGCGCGACGGCCACCATGAGCAGCAACAGCACGGCGTTGCGCCACAGCTGCGAGATCAGGCGCATCGGCGTGATGCGCGCGAACCAGAGCACGAAGCCGACCGGCGCGATCACCACCAGCAGGTTGAAGCCCATGCGCCAGCTCAGCAGGTCGCGCGCCTCGTTGGGATCGGTCTGCAGCACGTTGGCGATCATGGTCGGGTCCATGACCACGCGGTACTCGAGCATGTAGTGCTGCACCAGCGCCGCCAGCACGGCCACCGCCAGCCACAGCGGCTTCATCCAGCGCGTCCAGGCGGTGAACGAGAGCATCGCGACCGTGCCGCAGAAGCTCAGCAGGCTCATCGCGGCGATGGTCGGCAGGTAGGTGCTGGGCGCGCCGCCGATGCGGGCCAGTTCGTTCCACAGCGGCCAGTTGGCGGCCAGGCCCAGGTACAGGGCCAGCCACAGCACCATCTGGCGAGCCGATCGCGGCCGCTCCAGCCATTGGCGCACCGCCTCCCAGGGGGTTTCGGACGCGGGGCCCGACGAGGATTCGGAGATCGAGGGGAGGCCGGACCGGAGCGGCGCGGGCTCTATGCGCGTGACAGACATGCGACAAATGTAGGAAGCGGGCCTGAAAGGAGCCTGAACTTGCAGTTCAGGCAGCGTTCAGGCTTGC
The DNA here is from genome assembly GCF_059418345.1 of Variovorax sp. GW821-FHT09B01. Classification (NCBI taxonomy): domain Bacteria; kingdom Pseudomonadati; phylum Pseudomonadota; class Betaproteobacteria; order Burkholderiales; family Comamonadaceae; genus Variovorax; species Variovorax sp. GW821-FHT09B01. Next base: position 132,853 of record NZ_JBWKPQ010000007.1, read on the forward strand.
TGCAACGCAACAACATCCGTCGAGCGGCGGGCGCGACGGATCACCATGTCGATGGCGAGGCCCACCGTCCAGCAGACCCAGCCGCTCCAGAGGGTGTGGCTCATGTAGTGGGCGCCGCGCAGTTGCTGCGTCACGCCGAGCAGCAGGCCGCCGACCAGGGCCGCAGCCAGCCAGGCCAGCGCGATGCGGGGGGCGACGCGCCGCAGCACGAAGTAGCCGCCGAGGTAGGCGAAGGCGGTGGACGCATGGCCGGCCGGGAAGCAGCCGCCCGGGCCGCCGTCGCGCACGCCCCAGGACCAGTGCGAGACGTAGTGCGCCATGCCGCCGAATTCCTGCAGGTCCCAGGGGCAGCTGGTGTGGCTCGCGTGCTTCAGCAGGCTGACGGCGAACACCGAGGCCAGCACGGTCAGCGCCAGCTGCGCGCGGCTCGCGCGGTCGAGCCGCCGCAGGAAGCCCACGGGCCAGCGGATCGCGAGGAACAGCGCGACCAGCAGCGCCCAGCTCAGGTTCTTGGCGCCGGTGTGCATCACGTGGACCAGGAACGGGTTCTCGCGCAGCGGAAAACCCATCGGCGTGCCCATCCAGCGCGCCAGCGGCAGGTCGGCCCCGGCGGCATCCCAGAGCAACAGCAGCGCAAACGAGATCAGGGTCCAGGCGCCCAGGCGAAGGTTCGGGATACGGCGGGTCATCGAAGCAAAAGCGGCCATCGGCAAAAATAGGGGCCAGCCTAGGCCGTGCGAATGAACCAGGGCTGAAGCCACCTGAACCGAAGCTGAAGCCGGCTGAGCGGAAGCTGACCGCGGTCCGGACGCTAGACTGCGGCTTTCCCACCGAATCCGAGGAGTGCCACCGCGTGCGCATACTGCTGGTCGAAGACGATGTGGCGCTGGCGGATGCCGTCTGCGGCTACCTGCTGGCCAAGGCCTTCGTGGTCGACGTGGCACCCAGCCTCGCCGATGCGCGCGGCGCGCTGCTCTCGGTGCAGTACGCGGCGGTGCTGCTCGACCTGCACCTGGGCGACGGCGACGGCCTCTCGCTGCTGCCCCAGGTGCGCGCGCTGCGCGAACCGCCGATCGTCATCGTGCTGACCGCGCGCGACCAGGTCACCGACCGCATCCGCGGCCTCGATGCCGGTGCCGACGACTACCTGATCAAGCCCTACGACCCGGCCGAGCTGCTGGCGCGGCTGCGCGCGGTGGAGCGCCGGCGCAGCGCGGGCAACTCGCCGGTGCTGCAGCTGGGCACGCTCGAGATCGACATCGCGCACGACCGCGTGCGCCGCGACGGCCAGCCGGTGACGCTGACGCAGAAGGAATGGGCGCTGCTGCGCGTGATGGCCACGCGGCCCGAGCGCATCCACACGCGCGAGAACCTGGCGGATGCGCTCTACGGCTTCGGCGACGAGGCCGACAGCAACACGCTCGAGGTCTTCATCAGCCGGCTGCGGCGCAAGCTCGGCCGCAGCCACATCCAGACCCTGCGCGGGCTCGGCTACCGGCTCTCGGCCGACGAGGAGGAATAGCCGATGACCGAAGCGGCGGCACCTCGCGCGCGCAGCGAGCGCGACACCCTGGCCGGCCGGCTCACGCGCACGCTGATCCTGTGGGTCGGCGGCGTCTGGCTGCTGTGCGTGTTCGCGGTGGTCTGGTACGTGGACCGCGAGATCAACCACAACTTCGACAACGAGCTGGTCGAGGTCTCGCACCGCATGTTCGCGATGGCGGTGCAGGAGCTCGAGAAGCTGCAGCACCCGGGCCAGGAGCCGCCGCGTGCGCCGCTGATCGCGCCCAAGCAGCTGTTCTCGGAGGATGCGGTGATCTACCAGATCGTCGACCTGCACGAGCACGTGCTGCTGCGCTCGGCCGAGGCGCCCGAGGACACCTTCGACGTGCCGCTGGCCGCCGGCTTCGCGAACAACCCGAACTGGCGCATCTACACCGTGCGCCATCCCACGCTGGGCCTGTTCTTCCAGGTGGCCGATCCGCTCGACGAGCGCCGCCGCGCGCTCAACCGCACGCTGTTCGGCCTGATCATCCCGTTCGGCGCGGTGCTGCCGCTGCTGGCGCTGGTGCTGCGCAACGTGGCGCGCACCGAGCTGCGCGTGCTGCAGCGGCTCACCGGCGAGATCGAGCAGCGCAGCGGCGCCGACCTGCGCCCGATCGCCCTGCCCAACCTGCCGCGCGAGCTGCGCACCGTGGGCGACCACGTCAACCTGCTGCTGGAGCGCCTGTCGCATTCGCTCGACGTGGAGCGCGCGCTCGCGGCCAATGCCGCGCACGAGCTGCGCACGCCGCTGGCGGCCGCGCGGCTGCGGCTGCAGACCGCGCTCGAGCACGACCTGCAGCGCAACGACGTGCAGGCCGCGCTCGACGCGCTGCGCACCCTGAGCCACCGCGCCGAGAAGCTGCTGCAGCTCTCGCGCGCCGAATCGGGCGCCTCGCTGGCGCGCGCGCGGGTCGACCTGGTGCAGCTGGCCGGCACGGTCGCGCAGGAGTTCTGGCAGGACCCGCAGCATGCCGAGCGCCTCGCGCTCAAGGTGCCCGACAGCGTCGCGCCGGTGGCCTTGGGCGACGTCGACGCGCTCGCGATCGCGCTGCGCAACCTGGCGGAGAACGCGCTGCGCTATGGCGGCGACGGCCGCGTGGTGATCGAGGTGATGGCGCCCTGCGTGCTCGCGGTGCGCGATGCCGGTCCGGGCGTCAGCGCCGAGCAGCTCGCGACCTTGCGCGAGCGCCATGTGCGCCACAGCTCCGACCGCGCCGGCTACGGCCTCGGCATCTCGATCGTGAGCACCATCGTCGAGAAGCATGGCGCGAAGCTCGAGCTGGCCTCGCCGCCGCCTGGCGCGGCCCAGGGCTTCGAGGCGCGGATCGTGCTGCGGCCGGCCTGAACGCCGGCGCCCACGGTCAGTCGCCGCTGACCAGCGCGCGCAGCCAGTCGGGCAGCGCCAGCGCCTTCTGCTTCGGGAAGTCGACCCAGATCGTGGTCGCGCCGCCCGCGGCGCAGATCACATCGGGCTGGTCGGCACGCGCCATCGTGGCCCAGCTCTCGAAGGTGGTGCGGCCCGGATCGCTCACGTACATCTTGAGCAGCACGTTGCCCGGGTACTCGATCTGGCGGTAGAAGTTGCAGAAGGCGTTCACGATCACCATGCCCTCGCCGCCGGGCTCGGGCTCGAAGCCGATCGAATGCATCCAGTCGATGCGCGCGGTCTCGAGGTAGCGGAAGTAGGTGCCGTTGTTGAGGTGGCCCATCGCATCCATGTCGCCCCAGCGGATCGGGATCGACATTTCATAGACCAGTTTCTTCTTCTCGGGGATTTCGATTCTCATCGGTGGGCCTTGATCGAGGCGAGGATGCCGAGGACGAACAGCAGCGCAGCCACCAGCTCGGTGGCCTGCGGCCAGCGGCCGTCCCAGACGAAGGAATAGACCAGCGCGAACAGCGTCTCGCTCACGATGAGCTGGCCGCAGAGGCTGGCCGACAGCCGCTGGCTCGCGATGTTCCAGAGGATGGTGGCGAGCCACGAGGAGCCGAAGCCGCCCGCGAGCGCCAGCACGACGAACAGCAGGCCGTCGGGCTGGGCCCGCAGCGCCGCGAGGTCGCTGCCGGCCGCGAGCCAGAGGCCGACGGCGCCCAGGCCGGTGGCGATGCCGAGCCAGTTGGCCCAGTCGGCCGCGTGGATCTCGGTGTGGCGCTGCAGCCAGGCCGCGTTGAGCAGGCCGTAGACGGTCCAGCTCGCCATCGCGCCGAGCGAGAGCACGATGCCCCAGGCGAAACGCCCGCCGCCGTGCGCGCCGCCCTGCTGCGCCGACCACGCGCCCCAGATCATCAGCGCGATGCCGGCGCCGGTGAGCAGCAGGCCGGGCAGCAGCGCGGCCATGCGCAGCCCCGGCGGGCGGCCCAGCAGCATCATCCAGACCGGGATGGTGCCGATGATGAGGCTGGGCACCTCGGTGCCCGCGGCCACGATGCCGAAGGCCAGCAGCAGGTAATAGCCGCTGAAGCCCAGCACGCTGAGGCCGAGCGCGGCCAGCGCCTGGCGCCCCGTGGGCCAGCGCTGCGCCGCGGGCCGCGCGAACACGGCCAGCGCCGACACGGCGCCGAAGACGGCGAAGCGCGCCGAGACGATGTCGACCATGGCGAAGTCCCCGACCATGCGCGGCACGACGAACACCAGTCCCCAGAGCGCCCCCGCGCCCAGGCCGGCCGCGACCCCGAACCAGGCGCGCGGGCTCAGAGTGCGAACCCGTCGTCGGCGGCGATCACGGCGCCGTTCACGAAATGGCTCTCGCCACTGGCCAGCAGCACGATCAGGCCGTCGAGGTCCTCGGGCTTGCCCACGCGCTTGCGCGGCAGCATGCTCACGAGCTTGGCGCCGCCCTCGGTGCTCCAGTGCGATTCGTTGATCTCGGTCTCGATGTAGCCCGGGCACAGCGCGTTGACGTTGATGCCGAAGCGGCCCCATTCAAGCGCCATGGCCTTTGTCATCTGGATCAGCGCGGCCTTGCTCATGGCGTAGACGCCGATCTGCGGCAGCACCTTGAGCCCGGCCACCGAGGCGATGTTGATGATGCGCCCGCCGATGTAGGTGCCCGGCGCCGCGCCCTTGGCACGCGCCAGCATGCGCTTGCCGACTTCCTGCGCGACGAAGAACGAGCCCTTGAGGTTGGCGTCGAAGATGAAGTCGTAGTCCTCGGGCGTCACGTCCTGCAGCCGCTGGGTGGTGCTCACGCCCGAGTTGTTGACCAGCACGTCGATGGCGCCGACCTCGGTCTCGGCGCGGGCCACCGCCGCCTTGATGCTTCCGATGTCGGTCACGTCGAGCTCGACCACGTGGGCGTCGCCGCCCTCGCCCTGGATGCGCGCGCGCAGCTCCTTGAGCTTGTCGACGCGCCGGCTCGCGAGCACCACGGCGGCACCGGCGCGCGCGAGCGTTTTCGCGAACTGCGCGCCGAGGCCGCTCGAGGCGCCGGTGACGAAGGCCACGCGGCCCGAGAGATCGATGCTGTACGCCATGGAGTGCTGTTCCTGTGGAGTCGCGAAGGCGACGTGAAAACACGGGCGACACGCCCCGCGGGGGCGGCCCGTGGCGCCCGCATAAAATGCCCGGCAGCCACGAAGCGCCAGTGCCTCCCATCATATCGACGAGACCCCCATGACCCACGACGAAATCCTTGCCCAGTACGGTCCCCGCGAAGCCATGGAGTACGACGTCGTCGTCGTCGGTGGCGGGCCGGCCGGACTCTCGACCGCGATCCGCTTGAAGCAGCTCGCCGCCCAGCACGAGAAGGAGGTCTCGGTCGTGGTGCTCGAGAAGGGCTCGGAGCCCGGCGCCCACATCCTGTCGGGCGCCATCATGGACCCGCGCGCGCTCAACGAACTGCTGCCCGACTGGAAGGAACTCGGCGCGCCGCTGAACCAGCCCGTGACCGACGACGCGATGGTGTTCCTGGGCGAGAAGGCCAGCCTGCGCACGCCCAACGCCTTCCTGCCCGACTGCTTCCAGAACCACGGCAACTACATCATCAGCCTCGGCGCCTTCACCAAGTGGCTGGCGCAGCAGGCCGAGAACCTCGGCGTCGAGATCTTCCCGGGCTTCCCGGCCGCCGAGGTGCTCTACGACGAGAAGGGGGCCGTGCGCGGCGTCGCCACCGGCAACATGGGCGTGGGCAAGGACGGCGAGCCGACCGAGAACTTCCAGCTCGGCATGGAGTTGCTGGGCAAGTACACGGTGTTCGCCGAGGGCGCGCGCGGCCACCTGGGCCGCCAGCTGATCGCCAAGTTCAAGCTCGACGAGGGCAAGGATCCGCAGACCTACGGCCTGGGCGTCAAGGAAGTCTGGGAGATCGACCCCAAGCGCCACGTGCCCGGCTTCGTGCTGCACACGGCCGGCTGGCCGATGAAGAGCGACACCTACGGCGGCGCCTTCCTCTATCACATGGAGGACAACAAGGTCACCATGGGCTTCATCACCGGCCTGGACTACAGCAACCCGTACCTGAGCCCGTTCGAGGAAATGCAGCGCTGGAAGCTGCATCCCAACATCCGCTGGTATCTCGAAGGCGACGAGGCCAAGGGCATCAAGCCCGCCAAGCGCATCGGCTACGGCGCGCGCGCGATCACGGCCGGCGGCCTGCAGTCGCTGCCCAAGACGGTGTTCCCGGGCGGCGCGCTGGTCGGCTGCGAGGCCGGCTACCTCAACGTGAGCCGCATCAAGGGCAGCCATGCCGCGATCAAGACCGGCATGCTGGCCGCCGAAGCCGCCTTCGACGCGCTGCAGGCCGGCCGCCAGCACGACGAGCTCACGGCCTACCCGGCGGCCTTCGAGAAGAGCTGGCTGCATGCCGAACTCAAGAAGGCGCGCAACTTCAAGGCCTGGTTCAAGAAGGGCCTGCTGGTCGCGACGCTGATGAACGGCATCGAGCAATGGCTGCTCAAGGGCAACATCCCCTGGACCCTGCGCCGCACCAAGCCCGACCACCAGTACCTGAAGCCGGCCTCGGAATGCCAGCCGATCGCCTACCCCAAGCCCGACGGCAAGCTCACCTTCGACCGGCTCTCGAGCGTGTTCATCAGCAACACCAACCACGAGGAACAGCAGCCGGCCCACCTGACGCTGAAGGACGCGTCGGTGCCGGTCAACGTCAACCTCGCGAAGTTCGCGGGCCCCGAGAGCCGCTACTGCCCGGCGGGCGTATACGAGTTCGTGCCCGACGAAGGCAGCGCGGGCAAGCAGCGGCTGCAGATCAACGCGCAGAACTGCGTGCACTGCAAGACCTGCGACATCAAGGATCCGACGCAGAACATCGTGTGGGTCACGCCTGAAGGGGGCGGTGGGCCTAACTACGTGGGGATGTAAGGTCTGCGTCTTTGGGCCCTCTTCGGAGGGCCTTTATGTTTCTTGTCCGGGGCGCGTGCACAGGACAGCGGGTACTTCCCTCCGCGAATGTCCCCCGGCCTTCGGCCTCCTCCTTTATTTCGCTGCGGGAAGCACCCACTGCCCTGTGCACGAGGAAGCGCCGTCGGGGTCACACGAGGTACGTGGCTACCTCTTCGGCCGTGAGGAAGCGCACCAGGCTCACTTGCGGCTTCTGTTCTGAGTGGAAGTTTTGGTTGAAACCGTTCCAGCCGCGCGCGGGCTTGTCTTCGGTCTCCAGCGCGACGAGCACCAGCCGTCCCTGCCGGCGTGCGTTCTCGCGCAAAGTGCCTTCACCCCAGGCCCAGGCCATGCGGTCGACGAGTTCACCACCGGCATAGGCCTTGGCCTGCAGCCAGAGGTACTGCGCCGAGTCGCTGTCGCGCGGCTCGTCATCGGCGCCGAGACGATCGGCCAGCGGCTGCCGGATGCCCAAGGTCTCGGCATGCTCGCTGAACAGGTCCTGCAACAGCGAGAAGGCGTGGAAGTTGTTGTTGATGCCGTGGGCGCGCACGATCATTCCGGCGTTCGAAGCGGGCAGCAGCACGACCAGTTCGTCCTCGTAGGCCATCTGGGCGGCGCGGTGCAGGAAATGCAGTTCCTCGAAGGGCAAGGTGTCGTTGACCGACAACGCCTCGATGCGCGCGCGCAGCGCCTCGTCGGCCAGCAGTTCGCGATGGTTGCGGACGTCGCGCATCAGCATCGCCATCAGCGGCAGCACCAGCAAATCGACCGCCTGCCGGCTCGCCTCGACCTGCAGGCGCTCGGCCGGCGGCAGCGCCTCGAGCGCGGCTTCGGCGGCGCGCCAGGCGAGGACGTCGGCCGGTTCCTCCTCGGGCGCTTCCTCTTCTTCATCGTCCTCCATCGGCTCCGCGGCGCAATAGGGTGCGAGCGATGCGAGCAGTTGGGCCAGGCGCCGCAGCGCCGCCGGAAACAGCAGCCGCGGATCGGCACCGTTCTCCACCAGCCCGCCGCAGAGGATCGCGAACAGCGCGGCGCGCAGCGGATGCAGTTCGGGCAGTAGCGCGGCCGCGGCCTGCAGCACCTCGTCGCCCGTGCCTTCCTTCACCGTGGCGCGGTAGAAGTCGGACACCGCATCGCGGTCGTAGAAGCTCGCCTGCGCATCGAGGTCGTCCTCGTGCAGCACGGGCAGGCGCAGAACGTCGAGAAAATCCTGAGGCAACGCTTTCATGCACGAGAGCGTAGCGCAGCCGCCCCCGCCGGCCCGATGCGTTCGTACTTGGTCACGCAATGCATGCCGTGCCCCTGCTCGGCCACGAACAGGCTGCCATCGGCCGCGCCCCACAGGCCATGGCCATACACGCCGAAAGTGCGAAAGCGCCCCAGCACGGCGCCTGAGAGATCGAGCCGACTCACGCGCGGCGCCTGCTCAGTCACGAACACCTCGCGGCCGTTCGACCAGATGTCCATCGGCCGCAAGAGGCCTGCCCACTGCGTCAGATAGCGCCCCTCGCGATCAAAGAGCTGGATGCGGTCGTTGTCGCGGTCGCACACGGCCACGCGGTCATCGGCCAGCACCCACACGCCATGCGGCGTCGAGAACTCTCCGGGCCCCTGCCCCACGCCGCCCCAGGTCTGCAGATGCCGCCCCTCGGCCGAGAAGCGATGGACGCAGGCATTGCCATAGCCATCGCTCACATAGATCTCGCCGTCGGGCGCAACCGCCACGTCGGTCGGATGATTGAACGGCGCACCCCAGCGCGGCGCATTGAAGTGGCCGAGTTCGAAACGCGTTTCGAGCGCGGCATCGAGCGCCAGCACCTGATGGGCGTCGTACGACACGAGGTAGACGTTGTCGGCCCCATCGATGAAGAGACCGTGGCCGCTGGTGAGCCTGGGGTTTTCGTAGACCGTGTCGAGCTCGCCATCGGGTCCGTAGATCAGCAGTTGCGGTGCCGAGCGCTGCAGCACGAACACGCGGCCGCGGCTGTCGAGCGCCAACTGGCTGATCACACCGACATTGCCTCGTGGTGAAGGCTTCTGCCAGGGGCGCACCATTTGGTAGTCCGACTGGCCGTCGGTCATGAAGAAATCTGGTGCTTCGTTGGCTGGCATGGAGATCCTTGCTGGGTCTTGCAAGCGTAGGGGCGCTGCTCCATCGCGTCCAACCAGTTTTTCTGTTGGCTTGGGGGTGGTTTTTCTTGTTGAGGTTCGGGGCGCGTGCACAGGACAGCGGGTACTTCCCTCCGCGAATGTCCCCCGCCTTCGGCTCCTCCTTTATTTCGCTGCGGGAAGCACCCACTGCCCTGTGCACGGAGGCGCTCGGGTTGTGCCGGCCGATCAAGCGCTGCGCGTCTGGCGCGCGTCGGCGGGGTACTCCCCGCAGCGAAATCAAGGAGGAGGCCGAAGGCCGGGGGACATTCGCGGAGGGGAGTACCCCGTCGGCGCGCGCCCGCCCCAACCTCAACCCAAAGCGCCCCACCCACCCCCACCAGGCGTCTCGATCACAAACACATCCCCCGCTTCCATCTGCACCTGCCCGATGTGATCAAGCGCCTCGACACTCCCATCAGCCCGCTCCACGCGATTGACCCCTACCACCCCTGCTTCACCACCAGAACCACCAAACGCACCATGGTGCCGCCCATTGCTGAGGATCGAAGCCGTCATCGGTGCCAGGAACCGAACCCGCCGCACACCCCCGTCACCACCACGCCAGCGCCCCGCTCCACCCGACCCCGAACGCAGGCTGTAGCTGTCGAGCCGCACCGGGTAACGGAACTCCAGCACCTCCGGATCGGTGAGCCGCGAGTTGGTCATGTGGGTCTGGACCACGCTCGTGCCGTCGAAGCCTTCGCCCGCGCCGGAACCGCCCGAGATGGTCTCGTAGTACTGGTGCGCGCCATCGCCGAAGGTGAAGTTGTTCATCGTGCACTGGCTCGCCGCCATCACGCCGAGCGCACCATAGAGCGCATTGGTCACGCAGCTCGAGGTTTCGACATTGCCGGCCACCACCGCCGCGGGCGGCAACGGGTTCAGCATGCAGCCGCTGGGCACGATCACCTCGATCGGCTTGAGGCAGCCCGCGTTGAGCGGAATGTCGTCATCGACCAGCGTGCGAAACACATAGAGCACCGCCGCCATCGTGATCGCGCGCGGCGCATTGAAGTTGTTCGGCAATTGCGCACTCGTGCCGCTGAAGTCCACCGTCGCAGAGCGTGCCGCCGCGTCGACCTTCACGCGCACCTGGATGCGCGCGCCGTTGTCCAGCGGCAGCACGAACTCGCCGTCCTTCAGCGCCGTGATCACGCGCCGCACCGACTCCTCGGCGTTGTCCTGCACATGGCCCATGTAGGCCGCCACCGTCTCGCGGCCGAACTGCGCCACCATGGCCTGCAGCTCCTGCACGCCCTTCTCGTTGGCCGCGATCTGCGCGCGCAGGTCGGCCAGGTTCTGCTCGATGTTGCGCGAGGGATGCGCGCCGCCGCCGAGCAATGCGCGGAGTTCGACCTCGCGCAGCCGGCCGCCCTCCACCAGCTTGAAGTTGTCGATCAGCACGCCCTCCTCGCCGATGGTCTTCGAGAACGGCGGCATCGATCCCGGCGTAATGCCGCCCACGTCGGCATGGTGGCCGCGCGAGGCCACGTAGAACGAGGGCCGCGCATCGGCCGCGTCGAGGTAGACCGGCGTCACCACCGTGATGTCGGGCAGGTGCGTGCCGCCGTGGTAGGGGTCGTTGAGCACGAACACGTCGCCGGGCTTCATGTCGGGGTTGCAGGCGATCACGGTCTTGATCGACTCGCTCATCGAGCCCAGGTGCACCGGCATGTGCGGCGCATTGGCGATCAGGTTGCCCTCGACGTCGAACAGCGCGCACGAAAAATCGAGCCGCTCCTTGATGTTGACCGAGTAGGCCGTGTTCTGCAGCCGCAGCCCCATCTGCTCGGCGATGTTCATGAAGAGGTTGTTGAAGACCTCGAGCATCACCGGGTCGGCGCGCGTGCCGATCGCGTGGCTGGTGGCGCGCTCGCGCACGCGGTGCAGCTCCACGCCGTCGGCCGTGGCGCGTGCCTGCCAGCCGGGCTCGACCACGGTGGTGGCGTTGCGGCCGGCCAGGATCGCCGGGCCGTCGACCACCGCGCCGGGGCGCAGCGCGGCCTCGTCGAACAGCGCGGCATCGCGCCAGCCCGCGGCGGCTTCGTCGGCCTCGCAGTACATGCGCACGGCTGCGAGCGACTCGGGCACATGCGATGCGGCCGTGCCGGTCGCCGCCGCGGCGCGCGTGCGCTCGCCCGCGCCCACCGCCTCGACCGCCACCGCCTCGATCACCAGCGCGCGCTCGCTCATCAGGAACGCGAAGCGCCGGCGGTAGGCCTGCTCGAACTCGTCGCGCATCGCTGCGATGGCCTCGGCGGCCGGCGTGTCCATCGGCAGCGCGCAGGGCAGTGCCGTGTCGGTGCCCTCGTAGCGCAGCTGCACGCGATGCAGCACCTCGATCGCGGCCTCCGCCACGCCCTGCCCGCGCAGTTCCTCCACCGCCTGCCCGGCCAGGCCGATGGCGGCCTCGCGCGCCTCGGCCAGGCCCGCCGCGTCGAGCCGACGCTCGAGCGCGCGCTCGCGCAGCGCCAGCTGGTCGGCCAGCCCCATGCCGAAGGCCGAGAGCACGCCCGCCAGCGGATGCAGGTAGACGCTGCGCATGCCCAGCGCATCGGCCACCAGGCAGGCATGCTGGCCGCCCGCGCCGCCGAAGCACTGCAGCGTGTATTGCGTGACGTCGTAGCCGCGCGCCACCGAGATCCGCTTGATCGCATTGGCCATGCTCGCCACCGCGATGCGCAGCGCGCCGCTCGCGACCTCCTCGGCGCCGACCGCGCGGCCCGTGGCCTCGGTCATGCGCCGTGCCATCGCGGCGAAGCCGCGCTCGGCCGCGTCGCGGTCCAGCGGCTGGTCGGCGCCCGGGCCGAACACCCGCGGGAAGTGCGCGGGCTGGATCTTGCCGAGCAGCACGTTGGCGTCGGTGGTGGTCAGCGGGCCGCCGCGGCGGTAGCTCGCGGGGCCGGGATTGGCGCCAGCCGACTCGGGCCCGACGCGCAGCCGCGCGCCGTCGAAGGAGACGATCGAGCCCCCACCGGCCGCCACCGTGTGGATGCTCATCATCGGCGCGCGCATGCGCACGCCGGCCACCTGGGTCTCGAACGAGCGCTCGAACTCGCCCGCGTAGTGCGACACGTCGGTCGAGGTGCCGCCCATGTCGAAGCCGATCACGCGCGCATGGCCAGCATCGAGCGCGGTGCGCACCATGCCGACGATGCCGCCGGCCGGACCCGAGAGGATCGCGTCCTTGCCCTGGAAGCGGTGCGCCTGCGTGAGCCCGCCCGAGCTCTGCATGAAGAACAGCGGCACGCCCGGCATCTGCTGCGACACCTGCTCGACGTAGCGGCGCAAGATCGGGCTCAGGTAGGCGTCGACCACCGTCGTGTCGCCGCGCGGCACCAGCTTCATCAGCGGGCTGGTCTTGTGCGACACCGACACCTGCGTGAAGCCGATGGCGCGCGCGATGCCTTCGGCCGCCAGCTCGTGCGCCGTGTGGCGCCAGCCGTGCATGAAGACGATGGCACAGGCGCGCAGGCCCTCGTCGAAGGCGGATTGCAGCTGCGCGCGCAGCGGCGCCTCGTCGAGCGCCTGCACGGTGCCGCCCTGCGCGTCGATGCGCTCGTCGGCCTCGATCACGCGCCGGTACAGCAGCTCGGGCAGCACGATGCGGCGATCGAACAGGCGCGGCCTTGCCTGGGTGGCGATGCGCAGCGCGTCGCGGAAGCCCTTCGTCGTGACCAGCACCGTGGGCTCGCCCTTGCGCTCGAGCAGCGCGTTGGTGGCCACCGTGGTGCCCATCTTCACGCACTCCACGCGCTCGGGCGTCACGGCCTCGCCCGGTGCCAGCTTCAGCAGCCGGCGGATGCCCTCGACGGCCGCGTCGCGGTACTGCTCGGGGTTCTCCGACAGCAGCTTGAGCGTGTGCAGGCCGCCTTCGGGATCGCGGCCCACGAGGTCGGTGAAGGTGCCGCCGCGGTCGATCCAGAACTGCCAGCGGGACGGGAGAAGGGTTTGCGTGGTCATGGGGAACAAGGATAGGTCTTCGCGAGGAAAGGGAGCGGAATCGGGTCAGTTCTGGCGCAGGTCGCGGCCACGGGTCTCGGGCAGGCACAGCGCCACCACCACGACCATCGCATAGGCCACCGCCGCGCAGACGCCGATGGCCGTGCCCAGCGGCAGGTGCATGCGGTCGCTCAGCACGCCGACCAGCGCCGGAAAGGTGGCGCCGATGCCGCGCCCGAAGTTGTAGCAAAAGCCTTGCCCGGAACCGCGCAGTTCGTTGGGGAACAGCTCGGCCAGGAAGGCGCCCGCGCCGCTGAAGATGCCCGACATGAAGAAGCCGAGCGGAAAGCCCAGCAGCAGCATCAGGCCGTCGGTGATCGGCAGCAGCGTGTAGGCATAGACCAGCAGGCCGGCGCCGATGGCGAACAGGATGAAGGCGCGGCGGCGGCCCAGGCGGTCCGACAGGTAGGCGCCGCAGAGGTAGCCGACGAAGGCGCCGACGATGAACATGAACTGGTAGCCGCCCGAGCTCAGCACCGTCAGGTGACGCTCGTTCTTCAGGAAAGTCGGCAGCCACACGCCGATGGCGTAGTAGCCGCCCTGCATGCCGGTGAACAGCAGGCTCGCGAGCACCGTGGTGCCGAGCACGCCGGGCTTGAAGATCGCGAGGAAGTTGCCGCTGCGCTCGCCGCGCGCCACCGCGGCGCGGGTCTGCACGTAGATCTCGGGGTCGCTGATCGAGCGCCGGATGAAGACGATCAGCAGCGCCGGCAGCAGGCCCAGCAGGAACATCACGCGCCACGAGACCTCGGGTGGCAGGAACGAGAACAGCGCCATCGACACCAGCACCGCCGCGCCCCAGCCCACGGCCCAGCTGCTCTGCACCAGCCCGACCGCCTTGCCGCGGTAGGCCGGCCGGATCATCTCGGCGATCAGCACCGAGCCCACGGCCCATTCGCCGCCGAAGCCCAGGCCCTGCAGCGTGCGCGCCACCAGCAGCTGCCCGGGCGTCTGGGCCAGGCCGCAGGCGAATGTGAAGATCGCGAACACCAGGATCGTGAGCTGCAGGATGCGCACCCGGCCATAGCGGTCGGCCAGGATGCCCGCGGCCCAGCCGCCGAGCGCCGAGGCCACCAGGGTGGCGGTGCCGATCAGCCCGACCTCGGTCTTGCTCATGCCCCACAGCGACAGCAGGATCGGCGTGACCAGCGGCAGCGTGTAGTAGTCGAAGGCATCGACCGCGTAGCCGCTGAACGAGGCCGCGAGCGTGCGTTTCTCGTTCGGGTTCAGGGTGCGCAGCCAGTCGGCGTCGCCGGCGTCCTCCGTGCCGTCGACGGGCGTCGGCGCGGTGGCCTCGAGGGTGCTGTTTTTCATGGTGTGTCTTCTCCAGGGTGGGTCGGGGCGGGAACGGCGCCGCGCGGTCCCTGCCCAGGGAACCGGCGGCGATCGGAACCAGGGGCGGCGCGCTACAGCGCGGCGAGCCGGTGGTGCGGCAGGTCGGTGACCAGCATCGCGCCCGGCGCATGCGTGATCGCCAGCGGCAGCCGCGCGGCCGCGAGCGCGGCCTGGGGCGTCACGCCGCAGGCCCAGAACACCGGCAGCTCGTCGGGCATCACCTCGACGGCATCGCCATACTCGGGTCGGCCGATATCGCGGATGCCGATCAGCGCGGGATCGCCGAGGTGCACCGGCGCGCCGTGCACGGCCGGAAAGCGCGAGGTGATCTGCACTGCGCGGATCGCATCGGCCGCGCGCAGCGGGCGCATCGACACCACCAGGGGCCCGCGGAACGGACCGGCCGGCACCGTCTGCAGCCCGGTGCGGTACATCGCGACGTTGCGGCCCTGCGCCACGTGGCGCAGCGCGATGCCCTCGGCCAGCAGCGCATGCTCGAAGGTGAACGAGCAGCCGATGACGAAGCCGACCATGTCGTCCCGCCACAGCGCGCGCACGTCGGTGGGCTCGTCGACCAGTTCGCCCTCGCGCCAGACGCGGTAGCGCGGCAGGTCGTTGCGCAGGTCGATGTCCTCGCCGAGCGCGGGGAGCGAAGGATCGCCGACCTCGGTCACGCCGAGCAGCGGACAGGGCTTGGGATTGGCCTGGCAGAAGCGCAGGAAGTCGCCCGCATGGGCCTGCGGCAGGATCACGAGGTTGCCCTGCACATGGGCGCTGGCCAGGCCGCTGGTGTGGCCGCTCAGGCGGCCGGCGCGGGCAGCTTGCCGCACTTCGCGTGCGCTGCTCGCGCCGGTGGGCAGGGAGGTCGATACGTCGTTGGCTGGCATGGCGTTGGCGAGCGGCTGCTTGTCTCTTCGTTGTGGTGGGCGGATTGTGGGAATCCGCGCGCCCGAACGCCAACGCAAAGTTTCTTGCTCAGCTCATCGATTTTTTCGATGACCCAGCGCGGTGCGATCCGTGCACCACGGCAGAGCTCACCGCCGCTTCGAGCAGCAAGGAGGAAGGATCGTCGCGATAGCTCGCATAGATCGGCAATGGCTCCAGCGTGCCTTCGCTGGGCAGCACCCGCAGCGGCAGCCGCCTTGCCAGGCCATCGACCACCGCGCGCGGCAAGGTGGCCACCCCGAAGCCCGCCTCCACCAGCTGCGCCATCGCCGAGATCGACGAGATCGCATGCACGCGCGGCGCCGCGCCGCCGGCCTCGCGGAAGAACTCGAGCAGCGCCACATGCGGCTGCGAGCCGCGCTGGAAGGTCAGCAGGTCGAGCGACAGCAGGTCGGCGATGCGGTAGCGCCGCCGCAGGTGCAGCTCGCGGTGGCCGACGAAGCACATGGCCATCGGCGGCACCGCGCGCGTGCGCACGCCGTCGCCCACCGCGGGCAACGCGGCGAACACCAGGTCCTGCTTGCCGCGCTGCAGCTGGTCGACCAGCACCGGCGTGGTTTCGACCGTGAGCTCGAGCTCGAAGTCCGGGTAGGTGGCCTGCATGTGCTTGAGCCAGCCGGTGAGCCAGCTGTGCACCACCGACTCGATCGCGCCCACGCGCAGCACCGTCTCGCGCACCGCGCCCGAGCCCATCTCGGCCTTGATGTGCATCTGCATCTCGAGCAGCTTCTGCGCGAAGGCATGGAAGCGCTGTCCCGCCACCGTGAGGCGGAACTGCTTGTCGCGGCGGTCGAGCAGCAAGGTGCCGAGTTCGCGCTCGAGCGCGGCGATGCGGCTGGACAGCGCGGACTGCGTGAGGTGCAGCTTCTCGGCGGCGCGCGTCACGCTCTTGAGGGCCACGGCCCAGTGGAAGGCTTCCACGAATCGGAGGTTCATCGTTCGGTTCGACGGACTGGCGAAGCCCCGAGTGTCGCGCCGGCCGCGCTTATCCTCGGACCCTCGACAAGGAGACAAGGACCGACATGCAGATCGTCATCACCGGCGGCGCCGGCTTTCTGGGCGCCCGCCTCGCCCGCACGCTGCTCGCGCAGGGCCGCCTTTCGCTCGCGGGCGCGGCCCCCGCCCCCATCGCCAGGATCACCCTGGTCGACCGCGCGCCGCCGCCGGCCGACCTCGCGGCCGACCCGCGTGTCGCCTTCGTGACTGGCGACCTCAACGACCAGCTTGGCGCCGATGCCGACGCCACGCCCTGGCGCGAGGCCGAGGCCGTGTTCCACCTCGCGGCCGCGGTCAGCGGCGAGTGCGAGGCCGACTTCGACCTCGGCATGCGCAGCAACTTCGCCGCCACTCACGCCCTGCTCGAGCGCCTGCGCGCGCTCGGCACCTGGCCGGTGCTGGTGTTCTCGAGCTCGCTCGCGGTGTTCGGCGACTCGCCCGAGCAGCCGCTGCCGCCGGTGATCGACGACCACACGCTGCCCACGCCGCAGACCAGCTACGGGATCCAGAAGTTCATCGGCGAGCAACTGGTGGCCGACTTCACGCGCAAGGGCTTCGTCCGCGGGCGCAGCGTGCGCCTGATGACGGTGAGCGTGCGCCCGGGCAAGCCCAACGGCGCGGCCTCGGGCTTCTTCAGCGGCATGATCCGCGAGCCGCTGGCCGGGCTGCGCGCGGCCTGCCCGGTGCCCGACGAGACGCCGGTGGCCGTCGCCTCGCCGGCGCGCACCATCGAGGGGCTGATCCGCGCGGCCGAGGCGAGCGAGGCCGAATGGGGCCCGCGCACCGCCGTGAACCTGCCTTCGCTGTCCACGACCGTCGGCGAGATGGCCGCGGCCCTCGAGCGCGTGGCCGGCCCGGCCGCGACCGCGCTGCTCGACCGCACGCCCGAGCCGACGATCCGGCGCATCGTGAAGTCCTGGCCCGGCCGCTTCGACACGCCGCGCGCCCGCGCGCTCGGCCTGGGGTCGGACGAGAGCTTCGACGCGGTGATACGCGAATACGTCCGTGAAAATCCCGACGCGGTGAAGCTACCAACTGTTGCATAGTCATACCTTTGCGGTACGGCGCGCCTCGCGCCACTCGCTTCCCCCCAATCCCAGGAGACTCCGAATGAAATTGACCCGACTGGCCGCTGGCCTGGTGCTGGGCATGGGCATGGCCTGCGCGGCCTTCGCGCAGACGACCATGAAGATCAGTATCTCCGTGGCACAGAACTCCCACCAGGGCGTGGCCATCGACACCTTCGCGAAGGAAGTCGAGAAGCGCACCGGCGGCCGCTACAAGGTCCAGACCTTCTACAACGGCTCGCTCGGCGGCGAGCGCGAGTCGATCGAGGCGGTGCAGCTGGGCACGCAGGAGCTGGCCTTCTCCTCCACCGGCCCGATCCCCAACTTCGTGCCCGAGACCAAGATCCTCGACGTGCCCTTCCTGTTCCGCGACAAGGCGCATGCGCGCGCGGTGCTCGACGGCCCGATCGGCCAGGACCTGCTGACCAAGTTCGACGCCAAGGGCTTCAAGGCGCTCGCGTGGGCCGAGAACGGCTTCCGCCACATGACCAACAGCAAGCGCGACGTGAAGGCGCCCGAGGACCTCAAGGGCCTGAAGATGCGCACCATGGAGAACCCGGTGCACATCGCGGCCTACAAGGGCTTCGGCATCATCACCACGCCCATGGCCTTCCCCGAGGTGTTCACCGCGCTCCAGCAGGGCACGGTCGACGGCCAGGAGAATCCGCTGCCGGTGATCATCTCGGCCAAGTTCGACCAGGTGCAGAAGCACCTGTCGCTGACCGGCCACGTCTACTCGCCGTGCATCTTCGTGATGAACAAGGCGGTGTTCGACAAGCTCAGCGCCGCCGACAAGCAGGCCTTCATCGACGCCGCCAAGGAAGGCACCAAGGCCAACCGCGCGCGCGTGGACGAGGACGACGCCAAGGGCGTGGCCGACCTGCGCGCCAAGGGCATGACGGTTATCGACAACGTCGACAAGGCCAAGTTCGTGGCGGCGCTCGCGCCGGTCAACGCCCAGTTCGAGAAGGAATTCGGCAAGGCCAACCTCGACAAGATCCGCGACTTCAAGTGAGAGCGATGGCCCGCGCCGCGTGAGCGTCGAAGCTTCGACCCGCGCCCGGCCGAAGCCGCGCCCGCCAGGCACGACGCCCGGCGGGCGTTCCTGTTTTTGACTTCCCTTCCGGGACCTTCCTGATGAAAAACAAGTTCCTCGGCCTGGAACGATGGACCACGATGGTGTCCATGGTCCTGGCCTGCGCGATGCTACTGGTCGCCGCCTCGCTCGGCATGTTCCAGATCGTCACCCGCTTCGTGCTCGAGCAGCCCGCCGAGTGGAGCGAGATCCTGATCCGCGTGAGCCTGATCTGGATGGTCTTCCTCGGCATCCCGATGGCCTTCCGCCAGGGCGCCATGGTCAGCGTCGACGTGCTGTACCGCTGGAGCTCGCCGCGCACGCGCCGCATCCTCGACGCGGTGGTGAGCGTGGCCGCGCTCGCGCTCATGCTGGTCGTGCTGTGGTGGGGCTGGGACTACGCGATCCGCGGCCGCGTGCAGAGCATGGCCGGCCTCGAGAGCATCTCCATGATCTGGGCCTACATGGCGCTGCCGGTCGGCGCGGTGTTCTCGCTGTTCGGCATCGTGGGCAACTACCTCGATCCCAAGCGCCTCGAACTGGAGACCGCGCAATGACCACGACCATGATCGCGACGATGGTGCTGTGCTTCGCACTGTCGGTATCGGTGGCCGTCTCGATCGGCCTGGCCTCGATCCTGGGCATCCAGGTCACGAACGCCAACATGCTGATCTCCGCCAAGGAGATGTTCAACTCGATCAACAAGTTTCCGCTCGCGGCGATCCCCTTCTTCATCCTGGCCGGGAACCTGATGGAAACCGGCGGCATCTCGCGCCGGCTGGTGGAGTTCGCCAAGAGCATCGTGGGCGGCATCCAGGGCGGGCTGCCGATGACCTGCGTGCTGACCTGCATGATCTTCGCGGCGGTCTCGGGCTCCTCGGTGGCCACCACCTTCGCGATCGGCGCCATCCTGATCCCGGCGCTCATCAAGCACGGCTATCCGACCTCCTACGCGGCCGCGCTGCAGGCCACCAGCGCCGAGCTCGGCGTGATCATCCCGCCCTCGATCCCGATGATCCTGTACGGCGTGAGCGCCGAGGTGTCGATCGGCGAGCTGTTCATCGCGGGCTTCGGCCCCGGCATCCTGATCAGCCTCGCGCTGATGCTGTTCGTGTGGGTCTACTGCAAGTGGAAGGGTTGGGGCAAGACCGACGGCGAGGGCCGCATGCCCTTCGGCCGCGCGCTGTGGCAGGCCGGCTGGGCGCTGCTGATGCCGGTCATCATCCTGGGCGGCATCTACGGCGGCATCTTCACGCCGACCGAGGCCTCGGCGGTGGCGGTGTTCTACGCGCTGATCGTGGGCATGGTGATCTACCGCGAGATCAAGTTCACCGACCTGTTCGCGATCCTGCGCAAGTCGGTGCTGTCCTCGGCGGTGATCATGTTCATCATCGCCAACGCGGGGCTGTTCGCCTTCCTGATCACGCGCGCCGGCGTGCCCGACGCCATCGGCCACTGGCTGCAGGAAGTGTTGCAGTCGCCCGCGATGTTCCTGCTGGGCGTGAACGCGGCGCTGTTCGTGATCGGCATGTTCATCGAGACCAGCGCGGCGATCATCGTGCTCGCGCCCATCCTCGCGCCGGTGGCGCAGCACTTCGGCATCGACCCCGTGCACTTCGGCCTGATCATGGTGGTGAATCTGGCGCTGGGCATGATCACCCCGCCCTTCGGCGTGAACCTGTTCGCGGCCTGCACCGTGGCGCGCATCTCGCTCGACCGGATCGTGAAGCACCTGGTGCCCTTCGTGCTCGTGATCCTGGCCTGCCTGATGGTGATCACCTACGTGCCGTGGGTCTCGCTCGCGCTGCGCGATCTGGTGTACGCGCGCTGAGCGGGCTCGCTCATCCGGTCCCCTCGGCGGGGCCGGGCGCCTGCAGGTACTGGCTCGGCGGCATGCCCAGCGTGCGGCGGAACATCGCCGCATAGGCGCTCGGGCTCTCGTAGCCGTGTGCCAGCGCCACCTCGAGGATCGAGGCGCCGGCGGCCAGCCGCGGCAGGCTCAGCAGCAGCCGCGCCTGCCGGCACCAGGCGCCGAAGTTCATGCCGGTCTCGCGCTGGAACAGGCGCGCCAGCGTGCGCGCGTTCATGTGCAGCCGCTTCGCCCAGGCCTCGAGCGAGGCCGGCAGCGAGGGATCGCGCACCAGTTCCTCGCACAGCGCCGCCAGGCGCGCATGGCGCGGCATCGGCACGTGCAGCGAGAGCGCGGGCGCACGCTCGATCTCGTCGAGGATCAGCTCCATCACGCGTTCGTCGCGCCCGCCCTGCGCATAGTCCAGCGGCAGCGCGATCGCGCTCACGATGAGCTCGCGCAGCAGCGCATCGACCGGGATCACGCGGCAGTCGGCGCCGAGGCCGGCGCGGGTGCCGGGCTCGACGAAGACGGTGCGCATGCGCACGTCGCCCGCCATGCGGATGCCGTGCACCATGCCGGGCGGCAGCCAGGCGCCGCGCCCCGGCGGCACCACCCAGCTGCCGGCCTCGGCGCTCACGATCATCACGCCCGAGATCGCGTGGATCAGCTGGCCGCGCCGATGGCTGTGCAGCGGAATGACGGCGTGGCCCTCGGCATCGGTCGCCAGCACCGCGACCGCACGCGGCGTCGATTCGCCATGCTCGGGGCGCAGGTCGAATTCGGCGGGCGGCTGCAGCTTGTCCATTTCTCGACGATCCTTGTTCTTTCGTAGCGAGATCATCTTCGCACGGCTTCCTAGCATGGCCCGGCCTCGACACGAGGTTTCACAGAAAGGGCTATCGCATGCAATGCAATCCGCCGCCGGCCACGCCGGGAGGCCACCGATGAACAAGGGCCGCCTCGGGCTTCTCACCGGCACCCACGCCGTCAACGATCTCTACCAGGGCCTGGTGCCCGCGCTGCTGCCGCTGATGGTGCTGGAGCGCGGCTACAGCTACACGGCCGTGAGCGGGCTGATGCTCGCGGCCACCGGGCTGTCGAGCGTGGTGCAGCCGCTGTTCGGCCTCTATGCCGACCGCCATCCGCGGCCCTGGCTGGTGCCGGTGGGCTTCCTGGTGGCGGCGCTGGGGCTGGTGCTCGCGGGCCTGGGCTCGAACTACCTCTGGACCTGGCTCGCGACCGTGCTGTGCGGCCTCGGCATCGCGGCCTACCACCCGAGCGCCACCGTGGCCGCGCGCGCGGCCGGCGGCGCCTCGCAGAAGGCGATGAGCGTGTTCTCGGTCGGCGGCACCATCGGCGCCTCGTTCGCGCCGGTGCTCGCCACCACGGTGGTCGGCGGCGGTGCGCTGTCGCGCAGCTACCTGCTCGGGCTGCCCGCGCTGGCGATGGGCGCCGTGTGGCTGCTGGCCAACCGCGGCCAGGGCGCGGCGAACGCGGCACGGGCCGGCGCGGCCCGGCGCGCGCAGGCCGCGGCGCAGCGGGCGCCGAACGACTGGCGCGCCTTCGCGCTGCTGGTCGCCACCATCGTCGGCTGGTCGATCCCCTACGTCACGGTGCTGTCGATGCTCTCGCTGCGCATCACGCGCGACCTGCACGGCTCGGCCTTCCAGGGCGCGGTGGCGCTGACCGGCTTCACCGCCGCCGGTGCCGTGGGCACCCTGCTGGGCGGCTGGCTCGGCGACCGCATCGGGCGCATGGGCACGATCCGCGCGGGCTACCTGCTCGCGGTGCCGGCCATGGCCGGGCTGGTGCTCGCGTCCTCGCCCGCCTGGGCGCTGGCCTGCACGGCGCTGCTGGGGCTGTGCATGTTCCTGCCCTTCGCGGCGCAGGTGACGCTGGCGCAGGACTACCTGCCGCGCAACCCGGCCACGGCCAGCGGCATCACGCTGGGACTCGCGCTCTCGGTGGGTGGCCTGGTGTCGCCGCTGTTCGGCCTGCTGTCCGATGCGCGCGGATTGGGCGTGACCTTGAGCGCGGTGCTGTGCGTGCTGTGCGTGGCGGCGGTGCTGTCGCTGCGCATGCGCAACCGCACGCTCGATGCGGCCGTGGTCTCGCCGCGCCCCGCGCGCGCCGCCTGAACCACCGGAACCGGTGAGTGCGCGAGGGCCTGTCGTTGCGGCGGCCGTACAGCCGCGACGATCCGACACATGCGGGCCGGGTTTCACTGCCAGAATCGAAAATCGCCCTCGGCGACCGGTTCCGACATCAACACAACCAGGACATGCGCATGAATCGATTCCTTCCCCGTCCCTCCGCAGGTGCCGTGCTCGCGGCGGCGGCCCTGGCCGGCCTCTGTGCAGTCGCACCGGCCGTGGCGGCCGATGCACCCGCGAAGGCACCCGCACCGGCAGCGACGCCGGCCCCCGCCGCGGCCCCTGCGGCAGCAGCGCCGGCCGCAGCCGCACCGGCCCCGGCCGCTGCACCCGCGCCTGCGCCCGCCGCGGCCGCCGCTGCGCCGGCCGAGGTCGAGGCCGCCGTGCGCGCCTGGGCCGCCGCCTGGGCCTCGAAGGACGTCGACAAGTACCTCGCCAGCTACGCGAGCGACTTCCAGCCCGCCAAGGGCAGCAGCCACAAGGCCTGGGAAGAGGAACGCCGCAAGCGCATCGGCAACAAGTCGAGCATCAGCGTGAAGGTCGACAACCTGGTGGTCAGCATCAACGGCAACACGGCCACCGCGAAGTTCAAGCAGAGCTACGCCGCCGACAAGATCAAGGAGAGCGGCCGCAAGACGCTCGAGCTGCAGCGCGTCGATGGACGCTGGCTGATCCGCAAGGAAAGCGCGGGCGGCTGAACGCCGTCGCAGGTCACCGGCGTTCGACGAGACGGCGCGCGCTCGCAGCGCCGCGCCGCGTCGGTCGCACGTCCCAGGTCGAATTGATCCGCTAAATACGGAGCATCCAAAGAATAGATTTTGCGGATGCCCACCGCGAATCGATCATCGCTGCCACAAGAGCGCGGCGATTCCCTTGCCGCGCCGTCGCAGGGAGACAAGCATGCAGTGGGATGTGATCGTGGCGGGCGGTGGGCCATCGGGCCTGACACTGGCGGCCGAACTGGCGGGTTCGGGCGCGCGGACCCTGGTGTTGGAGCGGCGCCAGGGCGGCGTTCAGTCGCGGGCCGGCACCGTGCTGCCGCGCCTGCTCGAACTCTTCGATGCACGCGGCATCGCCGAGCGCTTCATCGAACGAACGCGCGAGATCGCGGCCTATCCCTTCCGTCCCACGCACATCTGGGCCGGCTTCACGCCGATCGAGTGGCGCCATCTCGAAACGCGCTTCGGCTTCACGCTGGGCCTGCCGCAGAACCACACCGAGGACATCCTGCGCCAATGGGCCGGCGACAGCGGCGCCGAGATCCGGCACGGCACCGCGCTCCAGGCATTTCGCGAGGACGGAGACGGCGTGCGGGTGGAGGCGCTCGATGCATCGGGAGAGAGCCACACGCTGCGGGCACGCTACCTGATCGGCGCCGACGGCGGCCGCAGCACCGTGCGCGAACTCGGGGGCTTCGCGTTCGACGGCCACGCGGGCACCTTCCGGGGCATCGCCGTCGATGCCGAACTCGAAGCGCCCTGGCCCGGCGGGCGCATCGACATCGACAACCACATGGGCTGGGTGCGCGGCTACGTGTTCGGCGCGGGCATCACGCGCTTCAACATCGTGCACCGCGACCGCCGCCATGCGCCCAGGGACGAGCCCGTGACCGTGGACGAAGTGCGCCAGTGCATCCGCGATGTGCACGGCACCGACTACGGCATCGAACGGCTGCGCTGGGCCTCGCGCTTCGATGACCAGATGCGTGCCGTCCCGTGCCTGCGCCGGGGCCGCGTGTTCCTGGTCGGCGAGTCGGCGCGCGTGCACTATCCGGCCAGCGGCGTCGGCATGAACTTCTGCCTGCAGGATGCCTTCAACCTCGGCTGGAAGATGGCGAACGTGATCCAGGGCATTGCGCCCGAATCCACGCTCGACAGCTATCACGCCGAGCGCTATCCGGTCATGCAGGCGCTGCTGGCCAGCGTCAGGGCGCAATGCGCGCTGCAGTTCAACTTCTCGCCCGAAGGCGTAGCCCTCAAGCGCCGCTTCGCGCAACACCTGCTGCCCCTGCCCGAGGTACAGCGTCAGCTGGTGCGCGAGCTGTGCGGGCTCGAGAACCCCTATGACACCGGACCGGGCAGCCATGCGCTGGCCGGCCGATGCCTGCCCGACTTCGACGTGATCACGCTCGACGGCCGTTCGCGACGGGTCGCGCAGATGCTGCGCAACAGGCGCTTCGTGCTGCTCGACCTCGAGGGCTACAGCGGCCAGTTCGCGCAGCTCGATCTCACGGGCCTGCCGGTCGACCTGGTGCCGGCGCGCCTGGGCCGTCCCCCCGCGTCGATGACTGGCGTGAAGGCCCTGCTGATACGCCCCGACGCCTACGTGGACTGGGCCAGCGACGAGCTCGCGGGGACCGCGCAGCTCGAGGCACGGCTCGCCCGCTGGTTCGAGCGCTAGGCCTTCCCGCATTCCGCCGAACGAGTCTTCGCAGCGCCGCACGACGGGCTGCGCGAAGGGCTCGCGACCTCCTCATCCGCAAAGACCCCACGATCCATGACAAGCCTTGCCTGCCCTCCTGCGTTCGCGGCCCTGCTGCTGGCCGCGCTCGCCACCGACAGCGCCGCCCAGTCCTCGGCCACCCTCTACGGCACCATCGACCTCGGCATTCGCAGCGTGCACAACGGCGGCCTGGGCTCGAAGACCACGCTGTCCAGCGGCGGCTACCGCATCAGCCGCCTGGGCCTGCGCGGCAGCGAGGAACTGGGCGCGGGCTGGCAGGCCGGCTTCCGCCTCGAGGCGCTGATCAATGCCGACACCGGCAAGCTCGGCTCGCCCACGCTGGCCGAGCATTTCTGGAACCGCCATTCCTATCTCGAGATCGGCAGCAGCGTGCATGGCCGGCTGCGCCTGGGCTATGACAACACGCCCACCCACCGCCTCTGGCTCGACAACGAGCCGTGGCTGATCGGCATCGGCAGCTCGGGCAACCTGTTCGACACGCCGCAGAACGGCCCCTGGCGCGAGGTGTTCGGCCCGGTCTCGCGCTTCGAGACCACCATGTACTACGCGCGCAACATGCTGCAGTACCTGAGCCCCCGCTTCGGCGGTTTCTCCGGCGAACTGGCCTACGCCTTGCGCGAGGGCGATGTCTCGGCCAGCGGCGCGGCCGGCATGCGGCAGTACCGGCTGAGCTACGACGCCGGCCCCTTTGCCGCGGGCTTCTCGCAATCCCGCTCCGAAGCGCAGGTGGTGGCCGGCGGGCCCGCGCGGCGCTTGACCGACAGCGTGGCCTCGGTGTCCTACGACCTCGACGGCGCCAGGCTCGCGCTGTCGTGGCGGCAGTTCCGCGCGGCCGGCAGCAAGGAGTCGGTCGTCCGGTTCACGGCCATCCTGCCGATGCCGCACGGCCACCTCAATGCCTCGTATGCGCGCAGCCGCCAGGCGGGCCGCATCGATGCCCATCCCGCCCCCGGCACCCGCGCCGGCCCCATCGACGGCAACGGCAGCACGCAGCTCGCGCTCGGCTACGTGTACCCGTTGTCGCGGCGCACCTCGCTCTACGCCAACGTCGCGCGCCTGTCGAACCGCGGCGCCTCGTTCCTGGCACTGCCCGGCGGACCGCCCACCACCGCGGGCAACTTCGCCGGCGGCCGCTCCACCGGCGTCGACGCGGGCATCACGCACGCGTTCTGACATTGCTTCCTCCCACCGAGACAACAGCCATGCCACTGACTCCCCTCCCTCCGGTCCACCGCGTGGTCACCGGCCACGATGCCACCGGCAAGGCCATCGTCGCCATCGACGGAGCGTTGCCCACCGTGGTCGAGCTCGCGGCCATTCCGGGCACCGTGTTCCATGAGCTCTGGAACACCAGCGCCAGCCCCGCGGCCATCGACAACGGCCCCGACCCGACACCGGGCCCGTTGACGCTGGCGCCCGCGCCGCGCGGCACCCGCCTGCGCTTCGTCGACATGCCGCCCGACACGCCCGAGTTCCTCGCGCAGGGCGCGCAACGCATGAAGGAACTGTTCGCGCGCACCGGCAACGACGCCCACTCCACCGCGCGGGCCGGCTCGCCGCATCCGCTGATGCACCGCACCGCCTCGCTCGACTACGGCATCGTGATGGAGGGCGAGATCACGCTGGTGCTCGACGACTCCGAAGTGAAGCTGGCCGCGGGCAGCGTGGTGGTGCAGCGCGGCACCAACCACGCGTGGGCCAATCGCTCGCAGCGGCCCTGCCGCATGCTGTTCGTGCTGATCGACGGCGCGCTCGATCCCGGCATCGCCGCGACCTTGGCCACGGCCGCGCCGGACGGAGACCGCGATGCGCGCTGACAACGCCGAACTCGCGCGCCACTGGCGCCTGCTGCTGGGCTCGACGCTGGGCATCTGTGTCAGCTCGTCGGCCCTGTTCTATTACACGAGCTCGGTCTTCTTCGCCGAGCTGAACCATGCGCTGGGCTGGTCGCGCAGCGAACTGGCGCTGGCCAACGTCGTGCACACCGCGGCCATCGCGCTGCTGTCCCCGTTCGCGGGCCGGTTCATGGACCGGCACGGCATCCGCGCGCCGATCGTGTTCTCGCTGTGCGCGCAGGCGGCCTGCTATGCGGCGATCGCGCTGCTGCCGGCCACGCTGCCGCTGTTCCTGAGCCTGCAGGCCCTGCTGTCGCTGCTCGGCGTGGCCGCGACGCCCGTGGGCTACTCGCGCGCCATCAGCGCGCGCTTCGATGCCAAGCGCGGCCTCGCGCTCGGGCTGGCCATGAGCGGCCTCGGCGTGGTGGCGATCCTCGCGCCGCTCGTGCTGCCGCGGATCGTGGAAGCGGTGGGCTGGCGCGGCGGCTACCTTTCGCTGTCGGCCTTCGTCGTGCTGCTCGGCGCGCCCGCGATGTGGCTGCTCGGGCCCGAGGTGGACCGCACGCCCGTGCGGCCTGCGGCCGCGCCGGCCCAGGCCACGCACGATCTGCCGCTGCACCGGCGCCCGCTGTTCTGGCTGCTGATCGCCGCCTTCGTGCTGCCGATGCTGTTCGGCTCGGGCTACATCGTCCACTTCATCGCGATGATGCGCGACCGCGGCCTGAGCGCCACCGAGGCGGGCACGATGGCGGCGCTGATCGGGGTGGCGGTGCTGCTGGGGCGCCTGGTCACCGGGCTGCTCATCGACCACCTGTTCGCGCCGCGGGTCATCGCCGTGGTCATGCTGCTGTTCGCGGGCGGCCTGCTGCTACTGACGACCGGCCACCCGATGCTGGCGCTGCCCGCGGCGTTCACGATCGGCTTCGCGATGGGCGCCGAACTCGACGTGCTGGCCTACCTGGTCTCGCGCTACTTCCCCATCGCACGCTTCGGCCGCACCTACGGCGTCTTCTACGGTGCCCTCATGGCCGGCGGCGCCTGCAGCGCCCTGCTGATCGCCCAGCTGCATGCGCGCACCGGCAGCTACGACGTGCCGCTCGTCCTGTCGGCCGCCATGCTGGTCCTCGCGGCCGCGCTGTTCCTGCTGGCACCCCGTTTCCCATCATCGCCCGCGTCCTCGTGACCGGCCCGCAACCCTGGCTCGACAAGGAACCCGCATGCGCCCCTTCACCCTGGTCTCTTACCTGGACGCCAACGATCGCAGCCGACCGGGCCTCGCGCTCGGCGACACGATGGTCGCCTGGAGCGACCTCGCCACCGCGCACGGTCTGCCGCTGGCCGAGGCCACGATGCCCGAACTCATCGCGGCCTGGCCGATGCTCGAACCGCGGCTCGCCGCGGTCGAGGACGGGTCGCTCGCCACGCCGCGCGACCTGGCGCAGGTGCGGCCGGCGCCGCCCGTCGTCGGCGGCGGCCTGTTCTGCAGCGGCCCGAACTACCGCTGCCATCTGAACGAGATGACGGCGGGCCAACGCAGCGACATCGACAAGAAGGTCGCCGCCCCCTTCTTCTTCTCGAAACCCGCGGTCCATTCGATCATCGGTCCCGGCGCGCCGATCGTGCTGCCCGCCGGCTCGCACAAGCTGGACTGGGAGGCCGAACTCGCCGTCGTCATCGGCCGGCCCGCGCGCGACGTGCCGGTGGAACGCGCGATGGACCATGTGTTCGGCTATTCCATCCTCAACGACCTGTCGGCGCGCGACCTGTTCCGCCGCGAGGAATGGCCAGGCTGGCTCGATTGGCTCAGCTGCAAGGGCTTCGAGGGCTCCGCACCGCTCGGACCGGCCATCGTGCCCGCGCACCAGGTCGCCGACCCTTACGCGCTGACCGTGCGGCTCTGGGTCAACGACGTGCTGCAGCAAGAGGCGTCGACCGACCAGATGATCTTCAGCATCGCCGAGCAGATCGCCTACCTCAGCCGCCGCGTGACGCTGCGCCCCGGCGACCTCATCGCCACCGGCACGCCGGCCGGCGTCGGCATGCCCCGAAACGTCTTCCTTCAACCCGGCGACGTGGTGCGCGTCGAGATCGAAGGCCTGGGCATCGGCCCGCTCGTCAACCCGGTCGTCACCCACCCTCTTCATTCCCCCAGGAGCCTCCAGCCATGAGCACCCTCAAGTTGAACCGCCCGCTGCGCCTGTCCCACGGCACGCTGAGCTGCCGCGATCTCGCGGCCTCGCGCCGCTTCTACGAGGAATTCCTCGGCCTCGACTGCGTCGAGCATGTCGCCGGACGGGCCATGATGATCCGCCTCGGCGGCTACTGGACCGTGGTCTGCCTGCCCTCGCCGCGCGAACAGAAGCTCGACGTGCACAACCACTGGGGCCTCGACCTCGAATCGCGCGCCGCGGTCGACATCGCGCGCGCGCTCGCGCTGCAGCACCAGGAGGACTACGGCATACGGCGCGTGCTGCCGGCGCGCGAACTGCACGGCGACTACGGCTTCTACCTCGAGGACCGCGACGGCAACTGGTGGGAATTCCAGTGCCTGGGCGGGCGCGACTACGACGACATCTTCCGCGCGGGCGACCAGGTCCGTGCGCCGGAAGGTCCCCAGCCATGAACGACCACCGCCTCGACATGCCGCCCGCGCGCGCCTATCGCCGCATCGCCACCGAGGAGGCCTATGCCCCGCCCGAACTGATCCAGGCCTACCGCCGGCTGATCGACGGCGGCCACAGCGACGACCCCGGCTTCACCAGTTCGTGGCGCTACTTCCTGAACAATCCCTCGCCGCGCACGCAGTCCATCATCGCCAAGCTGCAGGACCTGGGCGAGGGGCGCCTGCGCGACATGGATGCCGCGGGCATCGACATGCAGCTGCTGTCGCTGGCCTCGCCGGGCATCCAGGTGTTCGACGCGCCCACGGCCAGCTCGCTCGCGATCACGTTCAACGACGCATTGGCCGAGCACATCGCGCGCCACCCCGACCGCTACGCCGGCCTGGCGGCGATCGCGCCGCACGACCCGGAGCGCGCCGCGAGGGAGCTCGAGCGCGCGGTCCGCACGCTCGGCCTGAAGGGTGCCATCGTCAATTCCCACACGCACGACAGCTACCTCGACGACCCACGCTGCTGGCCGATCTTCGAGGCGGCGCAGGCGCTCGACGTGCCGATCTACCTGCATCCGACCTCGCCCTCGCGCGGCCTGATCGCGCCGCTGCTGGCGCGCGGCCTCGACGGCGCGATCTTCGGCTTCGCGGTCGAGACCGGCATGCATGCGCTGGCGCTGATCGTCTCGGGCGTGTTCGACCGCTATCCGCGGCTCAAGCTGGTGCTCGGCCACCTCGGCGAGGGCCTGCCGTTCTGGCTCAGCCGGCTCGACTTCATGTACCGGGCCGGCGCCGCCACCGGCCGTTACGGCTCCTGGGCCAAGCTGGAGCGCAAGCCCAGCGACTACCTGCGCCAGAACATCTTCGTCACCACCAGCGGCATGGCGTCCGCGCCGGTCATCGCGTTCTGCCAGGCCCAGCTGGGCGCCGACCGCGTGCTCTACGCCATGGACTATCCCTTCGAGTACGTGGCCGACGAAGTCCATGAAACCGAGGCCACCGCCTGCAGCGCGCAGCAGATGGCGCAGCTGTTCGAGACCAATGCCCGATCGCTGTTCAAGCTGTGAGCCCGCCATGACCGCTTCGACACTCGACGCCATGGTCCATACCCTGCGCCACGAAGCCGAGGGCATCCTCGGCGTGGAGTTGCGGCCCGCCGGCGCGGGCCTCGCGTTTCCGCCTTTCGAAGCCGGCGCGCACATCGACCTGCACCTGCCCAACGGCCTGGTGCGCAGCTACTCGCTGTGCAATGCGCCCGGCGAACGCCACCGCTATGTGCTGGCGGTGCTCGACGAGCGCAACGGCCGCGGCGGCTCGCGTTGCGTGCATCGGCAGCTGCGCGTGGGAGACCGCCTCGCGATCTCGCCCCCGCGCAACCATTTCGCGCTGCACGCCGACGCGCCGCGCAGCGTGCTGGTCGCCGGTGGCATCGGCATCACGCCGATCTTCTGCATGCTCCAGCACCTGGTCGCGCAGGGGCGGCCGGTGGAACTGGTCTACTGCGCGCGCAGCGCGAGGGAAGCGGCCTTCGGGGAAGCGATCGCGGCCCTCGGCCCGCACGCGCGGGTCGCCTGGCATTTCGACGACGAGCAAGGCGGACCGCCCGACCTGACCCGCCTGCTCGCGGGCCGGGGCAGCGACAGCCACTACTACGGCTGCGGCCCGGCGCCGATGCTCGAAGCCTTCCTGCAAGCCTGCGAGTGGCATCGATATCCGCACGCCCACATCGAACGCTTCACGGCGCTCCAGCCGGCCGCCGCGGCAACGGGCCAGGGCTTCGAGGTGCTGTGCCGCAGGAGCAACCGGTCGGTGCGGGTCGCCGCGGGACAGTCGGTGCTCGATGCGCTGCTCGAGGCCGGTCTCGACCCCGCGTACAGCTGCAAGGGCGGCGTGTGCGGTGCCTGCGAAACCCCGGTGCTGGACTTCGATGGCGCGCTCGAGCACAACGACGGCATCCTCTCGCGCGAGGAACAGCAGTCGGGCAAGACGATGTTGATCTGCGTCTCGCGCTGCACCGGCACGCGGCTGGTGCTCGACCTCTGAACGGCTCTTCGGCCGGCAGGTTCAGGCGGCCGCGGTTGCGGCCGGCTTCGCGGCACGGCGCCGGCCCGGCGCCGCAACGCTCCCACCCTCGAGCGCGGCCAGCGCCGGCATCGCCCGCCCGATCTCCAGCAGCAGCGCACGCAGCCACCCCAGCGCCGGGTCCCGCTCGAGGAACTTGTGCCATTGCAGCACCTGGTGAAAGTGCGGCAGCTCGATCGGGCAGGGCAGCACGCGCAGCGGCAAGCGTTCGGCCATCTTCAACGCCACCCGGGTGGGCAGGGTCGCGATGCGCGAAGTGCCGAGCACCATCTCCGCCATCAGCGCGAAGTTCGGCGCGATGACCTCCTGGCGCCGCTTGTGCCGCCCGATCTCGACCACGTGGGCGTCCACCGTCACGCGCCGTCCGTCGGGCCAGGCCAGGCCCACGTGCCCGCAGTCGAAGTACTGCGCCACGTCCAGCCGGTCGCGCACCGTCGGATGGCCGGTCCATACCGCGCAGGAGAACGACTCCTCGTACAGCGGCTCCATCGGATGGCCCGGCACGGCCGCGAAATCGGGGCAGATCAGCAGCTCCATCTCGCCGCTGTCCAGGTGCTCCTTGGAGCGCGCGCCGAGCAGGCGCAGGTCGAATTCCATCAGCGGCGCGCGCAGCGCGGCCTGGCGCACCGCTTCCTGCAGGAACACCAGGATGACGTTGTCCGACGATTCGAGCGTGAAATGCCGCGCCGAGGTCGTCGGATCGAACGAGGGCCGGATGCGCGTGATGGTCTGCACCTGCAGCAGCACGTCGCGGATCGGCTGCTGCAGTTCGCAGGCCAGCGGCGTCAGCGCCTGGGCCTTTCCGACCATGACCAGCAGGTCGTCCTCGAAGTACTCGCGCAGGCGGCTCAAGGCGCAACTGGTGGCGGGCTGGCTCAGGTAGAGCCGCCTGGCGGCACGCCCGACGCTGCGTTCGGACAGCAGGGCATCGAGGATCACGAGCTGGTTCAGATCGAGCTTGTGGAAACGCATGGCTGACTCCCTTTGTTGATTTTCGCGAGGCGAAGAAATTGAAGCACGGAGCCCGGCTGCCATGGCAGCGGTACAACCCTTTGGCGGATCGACATTCCTTGAGGCCTTTGGTTTTCGGCGCTTCATGAAGGTGTCACGCGCATCCCCGAAGCTCGGGCTCCATCCCGGACCCGGCGGCACCGCATGTTTCCCACCAAGACCGACAAGGCGCGCGACGAACTCCAGGGCGGACAGCGCACCCTGAGCCAGCGCGAACGGGCGTTGCTGCTGATGGCCGACGGCCGCCGTTCGCTGACCGACTTCAGCCCGCTGTTCGCGAGCCGCGGCGAAGCCGAGCAGGCGCTGATGACGCTGGTGGAGCGCGGCTACCTGCACGATCCGAAAGCGGCCGAAGCCGCGGCCGAGGCAACGCCCGCACCGCAGCCCGCGCCGGCCGTCGAACCCATCCACGTCTCGACCGCCGCCGACACCTTCGACGGCAAGCGCTCGCTGGCCACCACGCGCATGTTCCTGTTCGACATCTGCGAGCGCATGTTCGTGCGCCGCGATCCGCGCTTCGCGCTGCAGATGCGCGACGCGTTGCGCGAGGCGCGCGACCGCGAGGCCATGCTGACCATCGCCGCGCTGATGCTGACCGAGGTCGAGAAGACCGCCGGCACCGAACGCGCCGAGTCATTGCGCGAGCGCATCGACCGGCTGCTGCCGCCGGCCGAGGTGGTGCACTGAGTTCAGGCGCGCCGCCGCGGCGCCGCTGAACGCGCGGCCTTCAGGCTCTTCAATTCGGGCAGCCCCTGCGCGGTCTCGCGCAGCAGCGAGCGCAGCCAGACGATCGCCGGGTCGCGGTCCTGGTGCCTGTGCCACTGCAGCTTCTCGGTGAAGCCCGGGATCTCGACCGGACAGGGCTGCACCTGCAGCGGAAAGCGCCGCGCCATCTGGTGCGCGAGCCGCGTCGGCAGGGTGGCGATGCGCGCGGTGCCGAGCAGCAGCTCGGGCACCAGCGTGAAGTTGGGCGCGATCACGTCCTGGCGGCGCGTGCGCCGGCCCGTGGAGATGAGCCGCGCGTCGAAGGTCACGCGCCGGCCGCCAGCCCATTCGATGCCGACGTGGGCGGACTCGAAGTACTGCTCGGCGCCGAGCCGCTTGCCCTTCACGGCCTGGTCGAGGCACAGCAGGCAGGAGAAGGTGTCCTCGAACAGCGGCTCGGACGGATGCCCGGGCACGATCGCGAAATCGGGCGAGATCAGCAGTTCGATCTCGCCGCTGTCGAGGTGCTCGCGCATCTGCGGGCTCATGGCGCGCAGGTCGAACTGCATCAGCGGCGCGAGCGTCGCGGCGCGCCGCACCACCTCGGACAGCAGCACGCTGATCACGTAGTCCGAGGACTCGATGGTGAAGCGCCGCGTCGAGGTGGCTGGGTCGAAGCCGGGCCGCGCGCGCGTGATGGTCTGCAGCTGCAGCAGCACGTCGCGCACCGGCTTCATCAGCTCGTTGGCGAGCGCGGTCGGCACCTGCGTCTTGCCGACCGGCACCAGCAGCTCGTCTTCGAAGTACTCGCGCAGCCGGCTCAACGACAGGCTGGTCGCCGGCTGGCTCAGGTACAGCCGCTCGGCGGCGCGGCTCACGCTGCGCGTGGTCAGCACCGCATCGAGCACCACCAGCAGGTTGAGGTCGAGTTTGTTGAAGCGCATGGGTCGTCTCCTTGATTCGCGCGGGATCTTCCAGGAATTTGCGCGGCAAATGCATCGAATTTAAAGAATGAATTTTGCATATGCATCGCCGGCCCGGATCATCCGCCACCAACGAGCCATCGCGAGCTCGCAGAACAAGCAACCGGAGACAAGACAAGATGCAAGACCAACGCAAGCGCGCACTCGCGCAGTGGGCCCTGGTGGCCTGCCTGACCCTGCTGAACATGCTGGCGCAGATCGACAAGAACATCCTGGTTCTGATGGTCGGTCCGATCCAGCGCGACTTCGGCGTCAGCGACATCCAGATCAGCTTCCTGATCGGCACCGCCTTCGCGGTCGCCAACATCCTGGTCGGCCTGCCCGCCGGCTGGCTGGCCGACCGCTTCGACCGCCGCCTCGTGATCGCCACCGGCGTGCTGGTCTGGTCGGCGGCGGTGGCGGCCAACGCGGCGGCCACCGCCTTCATCGCGCTGGTGATCGCGCGCGCCGTCGTCGGCGCGGCCGAGGCGCTGACGCCGCCCTCCTCCTACTCGCTGATCCGCGACGGCGTGGACGACCAGCGACGCGCCCGCGCGCTCTCGGTCTACACCATGTCGATGATGCTGGGCACCGGCCTGTCGCTGGTGCTGGGCGGTCCACTCCTGCACCTGGTGCAGGCCTCGGGCATCCATGCGCTGCCCTTCGTCGGCGAGGTCTCGGCCTGGCAGCTGACGCTGTTCATGATCGGCGTGGCCGGCCTGCCGCTGAGCCTGCTGATCTTCTGCTTCAAGGATCCGCGCTCGCAGCGCGATGCGGCCGCCCGTCCGCAGGAGAGCCTGCGCACCGTGCTGCGCTGGCTGGCCGGCCAGCGGCGGCTGTTCGTGCCGCTGTTCGCCTTCGCGGTCGGCAGCTCGATGATCGGCTTCGGCATGGCGGCCTGGATACCCACCATGATCGCGCGCCGCTGGGGCCTGGAGCTGCGCGACATCGGCCTGATGCAGGGCGGCCTGCTGCTGACCATGGGCCCGCTCGGGCTGTGGCTGGTCGGCGTGGCGCTGGACCGCGCCACCGGGCTGGCGGCGGTCGCGCGCATCGGCGCCGTGGTGGCCGCGGCCACCACCGTGTTCAGCGTGTCGATGTGCCTGACCGGCGACCTCACCACCTTCTGGCTGCTCGACGCGCTCGTGGTGCTGTGCTCGTGGAGCTTCATGGCGGTCGCCTCGACCTTCGTGGCGCGCACCGTACCGGCCGGCGGCATCGGCATGGTGATGGCGATCGTGCTGGTGCTCAACGGGCTGATCGCGCAGTCGGGCTCGCCCACGCTGATCGCGCTGGTGGCCCGCCATCTCTACGACGGCCAGGCGCTGGCCCTGCCCTCGGCAATGGCCACGGTGTTCGCGCTCTCGGGCTGCGTCGCGGTGGGCGCGGCGCTGTTGCTCGGCGGGCGGCTCGCGCGGCGCGAGACGTCGGGCGTGGCCCTCGAGCGGCGGATGTCGTCGTGATCTCGCAGCAGCCTTCCGGGAGCCACACCCTCATGATCCAACGCAACACCCAGGCCCTGCTGCTCGCCCTGTCGGGGCTCTCGCTGGCGCAAGGCGCGCAGGCGCAATCGGAACTCAAGCTGTCGGGCCTGCTCGGCAGCGGCGTGCTCTACACCCGCGACTCGGGCGGCCGAAGCCAGCTGCAGATGACCTCGACGCATGCCGCGCCCTTCCTGGCGCTGACCGGCAGCGAATCGCTGGGCGGCGACTTGCGCGCGATCTTCCGCTGGAGCAATTCGGTCTTCGTCGACAGCGGAACGCTCGCGCCGCTCGAGAGCTACCTGGGCCTGAGCTCGGGCACCTGGGGCACGCTCACGCTCGGCGCGATGTACGACCTGCTCGCCGACGCGACGCCCTTCACCTCGGAGCGCTACACCTCGCTGCTCGCCACGCATCCCGGCAACCTGGACCGCACGGTCGGCAACTCGCTGAGCAACCTCGTCAAGTACAAGTCGCCGGTGTTCGGCGGCTTCCAGTTCGGCGCCATGTACGGCTTCGCGGAGGCGGATTCGACCACCAACGTCGGGCGCGCCGTTGGCGCGGAACTCAGCTATGCCAGCGGTCCGCTGCAGGCGCTCGCGATCTGGGAGTCGGTCAAGGGCATCCCGTATGCGCCCGCGACCCGGCTCGGCGTGCCCGCCCTCTACGGCGTCGACTTCACCAAGGCCCCGGGCACGACCCTGTCGCAGACGCAGGACACGGCCACGGTCGGGCTGGCCTACACCAGCGACGGCTGGCGCTGGATGGGCAACTACAGCCACACGCGCCTGTCGGCGGCCGGGCTGCAGCAGACGGAGACCGCGCGAACCATCGACGTCGGTGCCTACAAGTACCTCACGAACCAGTTGCGCATCGGCGGCGGCTATTCGCTCACG
Organism: Variovorax sp. GW821-FHT09B01; assembly: GCF_059418345.1. NCBI lineage: Bacteria > Pseudomonadati > Pseudomonadota > Betaproteobacteria > Burkholderiales > Comamonadaceae > Variovorax > Variovorax sp. GW821-FHT09B01. The sequence goes on from NZ_JBWKPQ010000007.1 coordinate 169,358, forward strand.
AAGCTCGCGAGCTACCGCTGGGACCAGGTGCACGGCCACATCGATTACGCGCTGTCCAAGCGCACCAGCCTGTACCTGCTCGGCGTGCTGCAGAAGGCGGGGCCCGGGCAGAAGGCGGTGCTGCGCAGCCAGGCCGTGGCCGGAGGCCGCCGCCAGTCGGCGTTCGAGGTCGGCATGACGCACGCCTTCTAAAAAGTTTTCTTCCAAGGAGATCGAGTGACCGGAGATTCAATGCAGTGGGACGTGATCGTCGTCGGTGGCGGCCCCTCGGGCCTGACCGTGGCGGCCGAGCTGGCGGGTTCGGGCGCGCGCACGCTGGTGCTGGAGCGGCGCATCGAGGGCGTGCAGTCGCGCGCGGGCACGCTGCTGCCGCGCGTGCTCGAGCTGTTCGATGCACGCGGCATCGCCGATCGCTTCATCGAGCGGACGAGGCAGATCCTCGACTACCCGTTCCGTTCGAGCCACATCTGGGCCGGCTTCCAGTCGATCGAGTGGGAGCACCTCGACACCCGCTTCGGCTTCACGCTCGGGCTGCCGCAGAACATGACCGAGGAGATCCTCTGGGACTGGGCGGCCGAGAGCGGCGCCGAGCTTCGCCGCGGTGCCGAGGTGCGCTCGGTGCGGCAGGACACGGAGGGCGTGGAGATCGAGGTGGCCGACCCGTCGGGCGCGGTATCGACGCTGTGCGCCAGATACCTGGTGGGCGCCGACGGCGGCCGCAGCACCGTGCGAACCCAGTGCGGCCTGCCCTTCGAGGGCCACTCGGGCACCTTCCGCGGCATCGTGATCGACGCCGAACTCAGCGCGCCCTGGCCCGGCGGGCGCACCGGCGCCGACAACGAAATGGGCTGGGTGCGCGGCTATGCCTTCGGCGAAGGCATCACGCGCTTCAACATCGTGCACCGCGACCGCCGCCATGCCGCCAAGGACGAGCCGGTGACGCTCGAGGAGGCGAAGCAGTGCCTGCGCGACGTGCTCGGCAGCGACTACGGCATCGAGGGCTTCCGCTGGGCCTCGCGCTTCGACGACCAGATGCGCGCCGTGCCCCGCCTGCGCCAGGGGCGCGTGTTCCTGGTCGGGGAATCGGCGCGCATCCACTACCCGGCCAGCGGGGTCGGCATGAACTTCTGCCTGCAGGATGCCTTCAACCTGGGCTGGAAGCTCGCGAACGTCGTCACGGGCGTGGCCGACGAGGCCACGCTGGACAGCTACGACGCCGAACGCCTGCCGGTGATGCATGCGCTGCTCGAGAGCGTGAAGGCGCAGTGCGTGCTGCAGTTCAACTTCGAGCCCGATGCGGTGGCGCTCAAGCGCCGGCTGGCCAGGCACATCATTCCGCTGCCCGAGGTGCAGCGCCAGCTGGTGCTCGAGCTGTGCGGGCTCGAGCAGCCCTACCCCGGTCGCGCCGGGGAAGCCGACCGCCACCCGCTGGCCGGCCAGCGGCTGCCCGACTTCGACCTCGTCACGCGCGACGGCCGCTCGGTGCGCGTCGCCGAGCTGCTGCGCGAGCGGCGCTTCCTGCTGCTCGATCTCGAGGGCAATTCGCGGCAGTTCGAATCGCTGGACTTGCAGGGCCTGCCCGTGACCCTGCTGCCGGCCCGCGTGGCGCGCGTGCCGCCCGCCATGCGCGGCGTGCAGGCGATGCTGGTGCGGCCCGATGCCTATGTGGCCTGGGCCACCGCGGACGTGACGCGCGCCGCCGAGGTCGAGACCGAACTCTCGCGCTGGATGAGGAGGTGATGCGATGAAGAACGACCACAGGCCACTGCTGATCGCGGGCGGCTGGGTACTGAGCATGGACCCGGCCATCGGCGAGCTGCGCCGTGGCGACGTGCTGATCGAGGGCCAGCGCATCGTCGCGATCGCGCCGAGCATCGATGCCCCCCAGGCCGAGCGGATCGAGGCCGACCGCATGATCGTGCTGCCCGGTTTCGTCGACACACATCGCCACACCTGGCAGAGCTGCGTGCGGCATCGCTACGCCGACATCGATTCGCAGGTCTACTTCGCCGAGATGCTGGGCGCCAAGGGCGCGGCCTACCGGCCCGAGGACGTCTACACCGGCACCTTGCTGGGCGCGGTCGCGGCACTCGACAGCGGCATCACCACCATGCTCGACTGGTCGCACGTGCAGAACAGCCCCGAGCATTCCGACGCGGCGATCGCGGCGCTGCGCGACGCCGGCATCCGCGGCGTGTTCGCGCACGGCTGGCCGCTGGTCGACGGCGCCTCGTGGATGTTCGGCAGCGAGCGCGGCCATCCGCAGGACATCCGGCGGCTGCGCGAGCGCTACTTCTCGAGCGACGACCAGCTGCTCACGCTCGCGATGGCCGCGCGCGGCCCCGAGATGGCGCGGCGCGAGACCTGGCTCGGCGACCTGCGGCTGGCGCGCGAACTCGGCATCCGCTCGAGCATCCACATGGGCGCCTACGCACGCAACGCCGCCGTGCGCGGCATCGCGCAGATGCACGAGGCCGGCGTGCTCGGCGACGACCTGACCTTCGTGCACTGCTGCTGCTCGCACCACGACGAGTTCTCGATGATGGCCGACGCTGGCGTCAGCGCCTCGCTCGGCGTGCACTGCGAGCTCAATGCGCAGGGCATGGGCGACATCCCGTTCGACCGGCTGCTGGCCGTGGGCATCCGGCCCAGCCTCAGCGGCGACACCGAGACCAAGTGCGCGGGCGACATGTTCACGCAGATGCGCCATGCCCTGGCCTATTACCGCTCGTGGATGGGCGGCGGCCATTCGAAGACGAAGAACGCCCCGGCGACGCTGGGCCTGCGCGACGTGCTCGGTTTCGCCACCCTGGCCGGCGCGCAGGCGAACGGCCTGGCACACAAGGTGGGCTCGCTCACGCCGGGCAAGCAGGCCGACGTGGTGCTGATCCGCGCCGACGACCTGAACCTGGCGCCGGTCTCCGACGCAGTGGGCGCGGTGGTGCTGGGCGCCCATCCGGGCAATGTCGACAGCGTGTTCGTCGCGGGGCGGCCGGTGAAGCGCGACGGTCGCCTGCTCGATGTGGACCTCGATCGGCTGCGGCAGCGCGCGGCGGATTCGCAGGCCTATGTGCTGGGGCTGGCATGAGCGCCGCGCTCGATCCCCAGCTCGCGACGATCGTCGCGGCCATGCGCGCCCATGGGGCCCCACCACCATTCTCGGGCACGCCCGCCGAGGCGCGCGAACGCATGCGCCGCGCGGTCATGGCGGCGCGCGAGCGCACGACGCTGCCGGTCGTGGCTTCCACCGAGGACCGCGTCGCCGAGCACCAGGGCCTGCGCGTGCCGGTTCGGATCTATCGGCCCGTCTCGACCGAAGCGGCGTTGCCGACCGTGGTGTTCCTGCACGGCGGCGGCTTCGTGCTCGGCAGCGTCGAACTGATGGACGACATCGCGCGCAAGCTCTGCCGCGACGTCGAAGCCGTGGTGGTCTCGGTGGACTACAGGCTGGCGCCCGAGCACCCGTTCCCGGCCGCGCACGACGATGCACTGGCCGCGACCCGCTGGGCGCTGGGCCATGCGGAAATGCTCGGCGGCGATCCGTCCCGGGTCGCCCTGGCCGGCGAGAGCGCGGGCGCCAACCTCGCGGCCTGCGCCGCGCTGGCGCTGCGCGGCCATGCGCGGCCGCTGGCGGCCCAGCTGCTGGTGGTGCCGGGCCTGGACATGGCGCGCGACGTGGCCGCGATCGAGGCCCGCGGCATCGACTACCCGATGCTCGCACCCGCTGACCTGCGCGAGATCGCCCGGCTCTGCATGGGAGCCTCGGCCCACCGCGCCGCCGAGGTGCCACCGTCTCCGCTGCGCGCGGCGAACGTCGCGGGCCTGCCGCCGACCCTGATCGCCGTCGCCGGCCATGACCCGCTGCGCGAGGAGGGCCTGGCCTACGCGCACCGGCTCGAGGCGGCCGGCGTGCCGACCCGGCTGCTGCGCTTCGACGACATGTTCCACCCGTTCTTCGGCTTCTTCGCGCACTCGGCCGCCGCCGGCCGGGCCCATGACGCCATCTGCCAGGCGCTGTCGGACCGGCTGCGCCGCCACGGCTGAAGCGGCCCGCAATCCACTACACTCGCCCGGGTCAGGAGAGAGCCCCGCACGGGGCCGCCGAAGGCGCAGGGAACCCCCGAACGCTCAGGCAAAAGGACTGACACAGCGCCGGCCTTCGCGGGACGGCGTTTCCTTGCTGGAGAGAGGCCGGTGCCGCAGGCGCCCGGTCCACCGAAGGAGCAAACCCCGATCGTGGGGCGAATCTCTCAGGTAAAGCGGACAGCAGGGGTGGCCCCATGGCGCGAGCCATGGCATTCGATTGCTGCCCCCAGGAGTGCCCCGTGGCTGCTTCCGCCCCCGAATCCGAACTGCTCAAGACCCCGCTGCACGCGCTGCACCTGGAACTCGGCGCCCGCATGGTGCCCTTCGCCGGCTATTCGATGCCGGTCCAGTACCCCGCCGGCCTGATGGCCGAGCACAGGCACACGCGCGAGGCCGCGGGCCTGTTCGACATCTCCCACATGGGCCAGCTGCGCCTGTCCGGCCCCGACGCCGCGGCCGCCTTCGAGACCCTGATGCCGGTCGACGTGATCGACCTGCCCGCGGGCAAGCAGCGCTACGGCCTGCTGCTCGACGACAAGGGCGGCATCCTCGACGACCTGATGTTCTTCAACGAAGGCAACGGCTCGCTGTTCGTGATCGTCAACGGCGCCTGCAAGGTGGCCGACATCGCCCACATCCAGCAGAAGATCGGCCAGCGCTGCCAGGTGCAGCCGCTGCCCGAGCAGGCGTTGCTCGCGCTGCAGGGCCCGCAGGCCGCGGCCACGCTGGCGCGGCTGTCGCCCGGCATCGAGCGCTTCGTGTTCATGACCGGCGGCGCCGTGCAGATCGGCGGCATGGCCGCCTTCGTCACGCGCAGCGGCTACACCGGCGAGGACGGCTTCGAGATCTCGGTCGCCGCGAAGGACGCCGATGCGCTGGCGCGGCTGCTGCTGGCCCAGCCCGAGGTCAAGCCCATCGGCCTGGGCGCGCGCAACTCGCTGCGGCTCGAGGCCGGCCTGTGCCTCTACGGCAGCGACATCGACACCGGCACCACGCCGGTCGAGGCCTCGCTCAACTGGGCGATCCAGAAGGTGCGCCGCACGGGCGGCGCGCGCGCGGGCGGCTTCCCCGGCGCCGAGAAGATCCTGGCCCAGCTCGTGGCCGCCACCGGCGCCGCTGGCCACCTCGACCACGACACCCTGAAGCGCCGCCGCGTCGGCCTGGTCGCGCTCGAGCGCATCCCGGTGCGCGACGGCACGCCGCTGCAGTCCTTCGAGGGCCAGGACATCGGCCAGGTCACCAGCGGCCTGCTGGGCCCGACGGCCGACCGGCCGGTCGCCATGGGCTACGTGGCCACCGCCTTCGCCGAGCCCGGTACCCGGGTGCAGGCCATCGTGCGCGGCAAGCCGGTGCCGATGGAGGTGTCGACCCTGCCCTTCGTGCCGACGCGCTACTACCGCGGCTGACGACCGGACATCCGGCGGACCGCCGTCGCGGCTAACCTACGCCCCGGCATCGGCCACTTTTTATCCACGAGGAGTTTTTCAACATGACCATCAAGTACACCAAGGACCACGAATGGGTGCAGGCCGAGGGCGGCAACGCCACGGTCGGCATCACCGTCCATGCGCAGGACGCGCTGGGCGACGTGGTCTTCGTCGACCTGCCCGAGGTCGGCAAGAGCTTCGCCCAGGGCGATGTCGCCGGCGTCGTCGAATCGGTGAAGGCCGCGGCCGACGTGTTCATGCCCGTCTCGGGCGAGATCACCGAAGTCAACGAAGCCCTGCGCGCCGATCCCTCGCTCGCCAACAGCGCGCCGCTGGCCGAAGGCTGGTTCTTCAAGGTCAAGCTGTCCGAACCGGCGCAGCTCGACGCGCTGATGGACGAAACCGCCTACGGCAAGTTCGCCGAGGAATCCTGAGCTCCTGAAACCGGATGGCCGGACGCGAAGGCTCGCGTCCGGAAGTCCGCTCCCCCTTCTCTTCCCCCGCCCGCCATGCCCACCCCCGCCGCCCTGCCCACCCTGCAAGAACTCGAGAACGCCGAGGAATTCATCGCCCGCCACATCGGCATCGATGCCGACGACGAGGCGCGCATGCTGCCCGTGATCGGGTCGGCCACGCGCGCCGAACTCATCGACGGCATCGTGCCCGCGGCGATCCGGCGCAGCAAGCCGATGCGGCTGCCGGCACCGGCCACCGAGGCCGACGCGCTGGCCGAGCTCAAGGCGATCGCGGCGAAGAACAAGGTGTTCCGCAACTTCATCGGCCAGGGCTACTACGGCACCCACACGCCGGGCGTGATCCTGCGCAACATCCTCGAGAACCCGGCCTGGTACACGGCCTACACGCCCTACCAGGCCGAGATCTCGCAGGGTCGCATGGAGGCGCTGGTCAACTTCCAGACCATGGTCTGCGACCTCACGGGCATGGCGATCGCCAATGCCTCGATGCTCGACGAGGCCACCGCGGCCGCCGAGGCGATGACGCTGGCCAAGCGCAGCGTGAAGAGCAAAAGCAACGTGTTCCTGGTCTCGGGCGACTGCCATCCGCAGACCATCGAGGTGGTGAAGACCCGCGCCGCGCCACTGGGCATCGAGGTCAAGGTCAGCACCGCTTCGGAAACCCTGCCGCACTTGATGGCCAGCGGCGAGTTCTTCGGCGTGCTGGCGCAGTACCCGGCCACCACCGGTCACGTGCACGACCTGCGCCCGCTCGCGGGCCACGCCCACCAGTACGGCGCGGCCTTCTGCGTCGCGGCCGACCTGCTGGCGCTGACCCTGCTCGCGCCGCCCGGCGAATGGGATGCCGACATCGTCTGCGGCACCACCCAGCGCTTCGGCATGCCGCTGTGCAACGGCGGCCCGCACGCGGCCTACCTGGCCTGCCGCGACGATTTCAAGCGCTCGCTGCCGGGCCGCCTGGTCGGCGTGAGCGTCGACACCCATGGCCGCCCCGCCTACCGCCTCGCGCTGCAGACGCGCGAGCAGCACATCCGGCGCGAGAAGGCGACCTCGAACATCTGCACCGCGCAAGTGCTGCCCGCGGTGGTCGCGAGCATGTACGCGGTCTACCACGGCCCCGACGGCCTCACGCGCATCGCGCAGCGCGTGGCCGCGCTCACCGCGATCCTCGCGCGCGGCCTGGCCCAGATGGGCCGCGAGCCGGTCAACGAGACCGCCTTCGATTCGCTGACCATCCGCACCGGCGACGACACCGCGAAGATCCTCGAGCGTGCGCAGGCCGCCAACGTGAACCTGCGCCAGCGGCTGCAGCAGCACCTTGGCATCTCGCTCGACGAGACCAGCACGCGCGCCGACGTCGAGACCCTGTGGGCGCTGTTCGTGCCCGCCGGCACGCCGATGCCGCGCTTCGAGGAGCTGGCCGCCAACACCGCGCCGCGCATCCCGCAGGCGCTGCGCCGCGCGAGCACCTTCCTGTCGCACCCGGTGTTCAACACCCACAAGAGCGAGACCGCGATGCTGCGCTACATCCGCAGCCTGTCGGACAAGGACCTCGCGCTCGACCGCAGCATGATCCCGCTGGGCAGCTGCACCATGAAGCTCAACGCGACCAGCGAGATGATCCCGATCACCTGGCCCGAGTTCGCGAACATCCATCCCTTCGCGCCGGCCGAGCAGCTGCAGGGCTATGCCCAGCTCGACGCCCAGCTGCGCGCCTGGCTCTGCGAAGCCACCGGCTACGCGGGCATCAGCCTGCAGCCCAATGCCGGCTCGCAGGGCGAGTACGCGGGCCTGCTGGCGATCCGCGCCTTCCACGAGGCCCAGGGCGAAGGCCACCGCAACATCTGCCTGATTCCCTCGTCGGCGCACGGCACCAATCCCGCGAGCGCGCAGATGGTGGGCCTGCAGGTGGTGGTGACGGCCTGCGACGCGCAGGGCAACGTCGACCTCGACGACCTGAAGCGCGCCTGCGAGAAGCACGGCAGGAACCTGGCCGCGGTGATGATCACCTACCCGAGCACGCACGGCGTGTTCGAGACCCGCGTGAAGGAACTGTGCGAGCTGGTGCATGCGCACGGCGGTCGCGTGTACGTCGACGGCGCCAACATGAACGCGCTGGTGGGCGTGGCCGCGCCGGGCGAGTTCGGCGGCGACGTGAGCCACCTGAACCTGCACAAGACCTTCTGCATCCCGCACGGCGGCGGCGGCCCGGGCGTGGGCCCGGTCTGCGTGGTCGAGGACCTCGTGCCCTACCTGCCGGGACATGCGACCGCGGGCGTGTCGGGCCATGGCGTGGGCGCCGTGTCCGCCGCGCCGCTGGGCAATGCGGCCGTGCTGCCGATCAGCTGGATGTACTGCCGCATGATGGGCGCGAAGGGCCTGCAGGCCGCGACCGAGACCGCGATCCTCAGCGCCAACTACATCAGCGCGCGGCTCAAGGACCACTACCCCACGCTGTACGCGAGCCCCAACGGGCACGTCGCGCACGAGTGCATCCTCGACCTGCGCCCGCTCAAGGACACCAGCGGCGTCACCGCCGAGGACGTCGCCAAGCGCCTGATCGACTACGGCTTCCACGCGCCCACGCTGAGCTTCCCGGTGCCCGGCACCTTGATGGTGGAACCGACCGAGAGCGAGCCGCTGGCCGAGCTCGACCGCTTCATCGAGGCGATGATCGCCATCCGCGGCGAGATCCGCCGCATCGAGGAAGGCGTCTGGCCGAAGGACGACAACCCGCTCAAGCACGCGCCGCACACGGCCGCGAGCCTGCTCGGCAGCGAATGGGGCCATCCCTATGCGCGCGAGCTCGGCGCCTTCCCGCTGGCCGGGCTCAAGGACGCCAAGTACTGGCCGCCGATCGGCCGCGTCGACAACGTCTACGGCGACCGCAACCTGTTCTGCAGCTGCGTGCCGGTGGGCGAGTACCAGGAAACCGAAGCGGCCTGATCCGCACCAGATCGGCCGACGCCGCATGGACCCCGGCGAGATCGCCTCGCTCAAGTCGCGCTGGCGCGGCTGCGTCTGGGCCCACACGCTGAGCGACGACGAGGCCGAAGTGCTGCTGCCGCAGCTGCGCTTCGTCGAACTCGCCGCGGGCCAGGCCATCTGGCACCGCGGCGATCCGGCCGAGCACTGGGTCGGCATGGGGCGCGGCAGCATGAAGCTGTGCACCACCTCGGCCTCGGGCAAGCCCGTGACCTTCATGGGCCAGGCCTTCAGCTGGGTCGGCGAGGTCGAGCTGATCCGCAACGAGCCGCGCTTCTGCGATGCGGTGGCGCTGTCCGACGCGGTGGTCATCAAGATGCCGAAGACGGCCTTCTTCCACCTGCTCGACGGCAACCGCGCCTTCAACCGCTTCGTGCTGCAGCTGCTGAGCGAGCGGCTCACGCAGTCGATGGCCGTCACGCTGTCGGACCGCACGCTCGATCCGGTCGCCAAGGTCGCGCAGAGCCTGGCCTCGCTGTTCAGCCCCGCGGGTTTTCCGCCGCGCTCGCTCGAGCTGCAGGTCTCGCAGGCAGAGCTCGCGCTCTACTGCAACATGTCGCGCTCGCGGCTCAACGCGGCGCTGCGGCGGCTCGAGGCCGAGGGCCTGCTGACGCTGGGCTACCAGGTCGTGACCTTGCGCGACCTCGATGCGCTGCGCGCCTACCGCGCCGCGCCATCGGCCGCGAGCGGCAGCCACACGCGGCCCGAGACCGCATAGGCGTTGTCGCCGGCGATGCCGGCCACCGGCGCGCCCGACGCGGGCGCCCAGACGTACTGCGCATGGGTGGCGAACAGCGCCACGCCGAGCTCGTCACCGGGCCGCAGGCGCGCGGCCACGCCGCCGAGCGCGATGCGCTGCCGCCCCGGCGGCGCGGGCACCACCTGGTCCGACAGCAGCATCAGCTCGCCGTTGCGGCGCAGCGCGAGCCCCACCAGGGCCACGCCGGGTCCGCCGGCGGCCCGCACGTCGAGCTCGGCCTCGGGCACGCCGGCCAGCACTGCGCCGCGCAGCGCATCGGTGGGCAAGGGAACGAAGACCGGCGCCGGCGAACCGGCGCGCACCTCGGTCCGCGCGAGGGCCGCGCCGAACTGCGCCGCGATCGGCGCCGTGCCCTCGAAGGCCGTGCCGTCGTCGAGCGCGATGCACAGCTGGGGCACCGAAGGCGCTGACGGCTCGATGTCGCGCAGCTTGGCATCGAGCCAGCCGAGCATCGCGTCCATGGCATCGACGCTGCCGCAGCGCGCGGGCTTGTCGCGCTGCCCCGCGCGCGGATTCACATGGCCCGAGCGCAGCACCATGAGCCGCACATCGCCGCCGACGGCTTTCAGCTGGCGCCAGTTGCGCAGGCCCTCGTCCATGTCGAACAGCACGTCCTCGCTGGCCTGCACCACCAGCGCATCGACGCGGCGCGACGGCTGCCCGGACCAGCTCAGGCCCGAGGGCCCGTGCGCCTGGTAGGCATCGCGCAGCCGCTGCGCATCGGCGCCCATGTCGTTCCAGGACCAGGCACCGGGCTTCGGCGCCGTCTCGCACAGCGGCCGCAGCAGGCCGCCGTCGCGCACCTTGCCGCGCTGCGCCATGAAGCATTCGAACTGCACGAAGCCCTGCTTGAGCACGCCCTGCGGCGCGAGCGAATGCTGCAGGTCGTACCAGGTCATCGACGGGATCGCGGTCGCGATGCGCGGCTCGAGTTGCGCGAGCTGCATCTGGTAGCCGCCACCGTACGAGCCGCCGATGCTGCCGATGCGCGGCTTGCCGTCGGCGCCCTTGCGCAGCGGCAGCTCGCGCTCGGCCCAGTCGATCAGGCTGCGGATGTCGGCGATCTCGACCTGCGGATCCATGATGCGGCTGTCGCCGCCGCTGTCGCCATGGCCGCGGTGGTCGAAGCTGATCACCGCATAGCCGCGCTCGACCAGCGTGGGCACGAGGCGGTCGACGCGCGACCAGTAGCTCGCGCCCGGGTCGGTGTCGCGCGGCGGCAGTTCGCGCAGCCGGCCGAGGCCGAAGCCGCTCGCATGCAGCACCAGCGGGTAGCCGCCCTCGGGCTTCGCATCGGGCAGGAACAGCGTGAACGCGACCTTCGTGCCCCTGGCCGCATCGGCGCCCGCGAGCGGATCGGGCACCGACGATTGCAGCGCATGCTGCTGCACCGTGGCCGCGTGCGCCGCCGGCAAGGCCAGGCAGGCGGCGGCGCACAGCGCGATGGCGTGGATCAGGGTCTTCATGTCTCGTTCGTTCCTCGTCATGTCTTTCGAAGCACGCGACTCTAGGAACGAGGGCCGCCGCTGTTTGTCCCCGCGGGAACAGATGCAACACGGTGGCTTCTGGCGGTTCTAGTGGTTAACACCGCCTCGAATCACATTCATTGACGGATTGAAAACTTCGCACTTAGAATTTCGGCGCAGGTTCAGATTTAAAGACCATCTGTGAGATGGCTTTGTCGCGCCTGCATGGTTTGCATCGTCTTCTTGCGGATTATTCCAATGGAGACAACTGTGCAACCCAACGCGCTCAAGATCCGCGGCATCGACGATGTCATCGCCTACCTGGATTCACGCCAGGGCATCAAGGGCCGGGCCGCCGTCATCTGGTGGCTCGCACTCGGCGGACTGTTCCTCGACGCCTTTTCCAATTCCGCACTGAGCGCGGGCCTCGGGCCCATGACGCGCAACCTCTCGCTGAGCGCCGCGCAGGTCGCGCTGATGACCTCGATGGCCTCGTGGGTCGCGATCGCCTTCAATCCCATCGGCGGCTGGATGGCCGACCGCTGGGGCCGCATCCGGCCGCTGATCCTCGCCAAGGTGCTGGCCGTCACGGGCGCGGTGATCGTGGTGTTCGCGCCGGGCTTCGAGACGATCCTGGTCGGCCGCTTCTTCGTGGGCGCGGCCTACGGCATCGACTTCGCGATCGCGATGGCGGTGCTGGCCGAGTTCACGCCGGCGCGCTTCAAGAGCCGGCTCAACACCTGGCAGGGCATGTGGTACCTGGCCGTCTGCAGCAACCTGCTGCTGGCGCTGATGTTCTATTCGTGGAACGTGGGCGATTCGATCTGGCGCTACTCGGTGGCCGCCACCGCGGTGTTCGGCCTCGCGATCCTGCTGCTGCAGTTCGCGCTGCTGGTCGAGAGCCCGGTCTGGCTCGCGCGCAAGGAGCGGCTCGACGAGGCCGCCGCCGCCATGAGCCGCATCTATGCCGAGCGCTTCGCCGCCGCGCCGCGCCACGAGCGCGTGCCGGTCACGAACCAGGCGCGCCGCGGCGCGGCCAACGTGCTGCTGATCTTCCGCGGTGTCTACCTGCCGCGCACCATCCTCGCGGCCACGGTGCAGATCGGCCAGTCGATCCAGTACTTCGCGGTCGGCTGGTACCTGCCGCTGATCAGCGCCACGCTGTTCGGCAAGGACTTCGCGCAGGCCACCATCGGCGCGCTGGCCTTCAACGTGTTCGGCATCTTCGGCGGCTTCCTCTCGCCGTGGATCGGCCGCAAGCTCGGCCTGCGCCGAGCCTCGGCCTTCGGCTTCGCGATGGTGTTCCTCATGCTGCTGACGCTGGGCCTGTTCCATGGCCGCATGCCGTTGTGGCTGGCGGTGGCGGTGCCCTCGCTGTTCATCCTGTTCCATTCGGGCGGGCCGGGCGCCAACGGCAAGAGCCTGTCCTCGCTGTCCTTCCGCAGCGAACTGCGCGCGGGCGCCAACGGCATCATCGGCGCGCTCGGCTCCATCGGCGCGGCCCTGGGCCTGCTGGTGTTCCCGCTGTTCCGCGAGAAGTACGGGCTCGAGCACACCTTCCTGATCCTCTCGGTGGTGCCGCTGATCGCGAGCGCGATCTGCTTCGCGATCCGCTGGGACCCGACCCGTACCGGAATCAATCCCGACAACGAAGCCGGCGCGCCGCAGTTCAAGGACGACGCGCGCACCGGCATCCCCTCCGAATCGCTCCAACCCGCCGTGGGAAAAATGAACCGATGAGCTCCACCACCGAGGACGTGATCCTCTCCATCGACGAAGGCACCTCGGGCACGCGCGCCGCGGTCGTCGGCCGCGACGGCCACGTCTCCTGCCTCGAGTACGCGCCCCTTTCGGTCGACACGCCGCGCCCCGGCGTGGTCGAGCAGGACGCCGACGCGATCCTCGCGAAGACCCTCGCCGTGTGCCGCGCCAGCGTGGCGCGCGCCCAGGCCGAGGGCAAGCGCATCGCCGCGCTCGCCATCGCCACCCAGCGCTGCTCGGCCGTGCTGTGGGACACCCACACGGGCCGCGCGCTGGTGCCCGTGATGGTCTGGCAGGACACGCGCCATGTCGACGAACTGGCGCGCCTCGCGCCCGAGTGGGACGCGCCGCTGATGCGCCAGCTCGGCCGCCCGGTCGGCGTGCGCTCGCCCTACCTTTGGGCCACGCACCACCTGCGCGACACGCCGGCCGTGGCGCATGCCTTCGAGCAGGGCCGGCTCGGCTTCGGCACCATCGACAGCTGGCTGCTGTGGCACCTGTCGGAGCGGCGCGAATGCGTGACCACGCCGACCAACGTGACTTCGGGCAACGCCTACGTGCTGGCCGAGCACCGCTACCAGCTCGAGTGGATCGACACCCTGGGCTTTCCGCGCGCGCTGCTGCCCGCACTGCGCGAGGATGCCGGCGACCTGGGCCGCACGCGCGCCGAGCTGCTCGGCATCGCGGTGCCGATCCTCGCCTGCGCGGGCGACCAGCATGCGGGCGCCGTCGGCCTGGGCTGCCTCGACCGCGCGCAGGCCATGTGCGTGCACGGCACCGGCAGCTTCGTCGACGTGATCACCGGCACCGTGCCGCCCCTCGACGCGGGCCTGCATCCGGGCACGCTCGCCATGACGGCGCGGCGCTCGGGCGGCGTCTCGCACTTCGCGGTCGAGACCTATGTGGCCACCACCGGCTCCGCGCTCAACTGGGTCTGCGAGAAGCTGCAGTGGTTCGAGAACGCGGCGCAGATCGGCGCGCTGGCGGCCGAGGCCGCGAGCGCGAACGGCGTCAGCTTCGTTCCCGCTCTCACGGGCCTGCGCGTGCCCGCAATGGAGCCGGCCGCGCGCGCCTCTCTCACGGGCATCTCGATGGCGACCACGCGCGCCGAGGTGGCGCGCGCGGTGCTCGAGGGCATCGCGCATTCGGTGGCCGCGTGCATCGCGGCCAACGAGCAGGTCTCGGGCCTGCAGGTGTCCGAACTCGTGGTCGGCGGCGGCCTGTCGGGCAGCTCGACCCTGCTGCAGATCCAGGCCGACCTCAGCGGCATGCCGGTGCGCCGAATGGCCGAGACCGAGCGCGCGAGCCTGCGCGGCGCCGCCTTCCTCGCGGGTGCCTCGGGCCTGCTGTGGCCCTCGCTGCAGGAGGCCCGCGCCACGCTGGCCACCGACGCGGTGTTCGAACCCGCGATCGGCGCCGACGAGCGCGAGGCCCGGCGCGCGCAATGGCAGGCACGGGTCGACTCCGAGCTCGCGCATGCGCAGCGCTTCAAGAACCCATCACTTTCCACCACGCCAGGAGAACTTCCACGATGAGGGTCCTGCCATCCCTTCGACCGGCCAGGGACCGCGCCGAGATGACGGCCACCGAGCCCCTGCGCCTGCACCGCCCCGACCTGCTCGCGCGCCTGGGCGACGAGCACTTCGACATGCTGATCGTCGGCGGCGGCATCACCGGCGCCTATGCCGCGCTCGATGCCAGCCTGCGCGGCTACCGCGTCGCGCTGGTCGAGAAGGACGACTTCGCCTTCGGCACCTCGTCGAAGTCCTCGAAGATGGTGCACGGCGGCCTGCGCTACATCGAGCAGGGCAACCTGGGCCTGGTGCGGCACTCGCTGCTCGAGCGCCAGCGCCTGCGCCGCAACGCGCGCCACCTGGTGCAGCGCCTGCCCTTCCTGTTCCCGGTGATGGAGCGCGAGGGCGTGTTCGACAAGCGCCTGGCCAAGGCCTTCGAGAGCCTGCTGTGGACCTACGACATCGCGGGCGGCTGGCGCGAGGGCATCCTGCACCAGAAGCTCAGCAAGGCCGAGGTGCTGTCGCACTGCCCCACCTTCCGCGAGGAGCACCTGACCGGTGGCTTCATGTACTTCGACGCGCGCGTGGACGACGCGCGCCTCACGCTCAACGTGGCGCGCACCGCCGCCTTCCACGGCGCTGCGGTGCTCAACCATGCGAAGGCGATCGAGATCACGCGCGACGCGCACGGCAAGGTCGACGGCGCGATCGTGCAGGCCGACGGCCGCGAGATCCGCGCGCGCGCCCGCGTCGTGGTGATGGCCACCGGCGTCTGGCTGCGCGACTGGGACGGCCGGCGCAAGAACGAGGAGAAGACGCTCAACGTGCGCCCGGCCAAGGGCGTGCACGTGGCGATCCCCTGGCTCAAGATCCGCAACGACTGCACCGTGACCATCCCGGTGCCGGGCCGCAACCGGCGCGCGACCATCACGCGCTGGGGCAACGTCTCCTACCTCGGCACCACCGACGAGGACTACGAGGGCAACCTCGACGACGTCTGCTGCACGCGCGAGGAGCTCGACTTCCTGCTCGAGGGCGCGCGCTCGGCGCTCAAGACCGACCTGCGCGCCGAGGACGTGGTCGGCAGCATCGCGGGCTGCCGTCCGCTGGTGGCGCCGCCCGGCGGCAAGACGCTCGAGATCAAGCGCAACCACGAGATCCGCACCGCCTCCGACGGACTGCTGACCATCGTCGGCGGCAAGCTCACCACCTCGCGCCACATGGCCGAGCAGACCATCGATGCCGCGCAGAAGGTGCTGGGCCGGCGCGCCGGCTGCACCACCAAGTCGGCCTTCCTGCTCGGCGCGGCCGGCTACGACGCGCAGGCGATCACCGCCTCGGGCGGGCTCTCGGCCCACCTCGGCGAGCGCTACGGCACCGAGGCGCGCTTCGTCAGCGACATCCTGCAGAACGACCCCGGCCTGCAGAAGCCGATCGTCGAAGGCCTGCCCTACAGCGAGGCCGAGATCGTCTACGCGGTGCGCCACGAACTCGCCCGCACCGTCGACGACGTGCTGTCGCGGCGCATCCGCGCGCGCCTGATGGCGCGCGACGCCTCGGGCCGCGCCGCGGACCGCGTGGGCGAAATCCTCCAGGCCGAACTCGGCCTGTCCCCCGCCGAGACGGCGCAGCAGGTCACCAGCTACCGCGCCGCCCTCGCACACGAAAAATCCATCCTCATGGGAGAAAGCAGATGATCAGCAAGGACGCCATCCAGCGCGGCTACAACCGCCGCAACTACATCGTCGGTGCGCACACGCCACCGGCCTATGCGAAGACCATCGCGGCCACCGACGGCCCGGCGGGCCTGCAGCGCGCGCCGATCGCGGTGCCGCCCGCGCAGCTCGAGGCGCTGCGCCAGGCCGCCGACGAGGTGCTCACCGCCACCGCCGACGTGGTGGCCTGGACGCGCGACTGGTGGGCCGGCTCCATGGTCAGCGAGACCGGCGGCCGCCCCGCGACGCCGCAGGCCGCGATCGTGCGTGTCTCCACCGTCGAGCAGATCCAGGCCGTGATGCGCATCGCGCACGCGGCATCGATTCCCGTCACCGTGTCGGCCGGCCGCAGCAACGTGACCGGCGCGGCGCTGCCGGTGCGCGGCGGCATCGTGCTCGACGTCTGCGAGCTCAACAAATTCATCGGCTTCGATGCCGAGAGCCAGATCGTCGAGGTCGAGGCCGGCATGTTCGGCGACGTGTTCGAGGAGGCCATCCAGCGCGACCACCGGATGACCATGGGCCACTGGCCCTCGTCCTTCGGCATCAGCACGGTCGGCGGCTGGGTCGCCTGCCGCGGCGCGGGCCAGCTCTCGACGCGCTACGGCAAGATCGAGGACATGGTGTTCGGCATGGACGTGGTGCTGGCCGACGGCAGCCTCGTCACCGTGGGCGGCTACTCGCGCGCCGCGGTCGGCGCCGACCTGCAGCAGTTGTTCATCGGCTCCGAGGGCACGCTCGGCGTGATCGTGCGCGTGCGGCTCAAGCTGCACCGCCTGCCCGACTACGGCCGCGCCATCGCCTTCGGCTTCGACAGCTTCGCCACCGGCCTCGAGGCCTGCCGCCAGATCATGCAGCGCGGCGCCAACCCGGCCGCGCTGCGGCTGTACGACGCGCTCGAGAGCAAGGTGCAGTTCGAGCTGGCCGACACGCACGTGCTGCTGATCGCCGACGAGGGCGCGCCCGAGATGGTCGACGCGGTCATGGCGATCAGCGAGCGCGCCTGCCGCGAGCTGGGCCGCGAGCTCGACGGGCCCGTGATCTTCGAGCGCTGGCTCGACACCCGTTACCTCACGGGCAAGAGCGCCGAGGGCTTCAAGCGCAGCCCGGGCTTCGTGGCCGACACGCTCGAGATGAGCGGCCGCTGGAGCGACCTGCCCGCGATCTACGACGAGGTGGTGGCCGCGATCAACGCCGTGCCCGGTACGCTGGCCGGCTCGGCCCACCAGTCGCATGCCTACGTGGACGGCGCCTGCCTCTACTTCTCGCTGCGCGGCGAGGTCGAGGTGGCGGACCGCGCGCGCTGGTACCGCGCGGCCTGGGACGCGGCCAACGCGGTGCTGGTGCGCCACAATGCCGCGTTGAGCCACCACCATGGCGTCGGGCTGCTGCGTGCGCCCTACATGGCCGACTCGCTGGGCAGCGCCTTCCCGGTGCTGCAGGCGATCAAGCGCACGCTGGACCCGAAGAACATCCTGAACCCGGGCAAGCTCGGCCTCACCGACGAGCTGCCCCCTTCCGCAGACTGAGCCCCATCGAATGGACCGTTCCCTCGGCGCGCGCCTCGCGCGGCACCCGATCATCGCGACGCTCTACGGCGCGGAGCAGATCGACAGCTTCGTCGACAGCGCGAGCGAGATCGCCATCGTCGCGAACGTGGAGCTGCGCCGGCTGCAGGCCGTGGTCGCGACCATCACGCGCGCGGACAAGATCGCCATCGTCAACATCGACAGCTGCGAGGGCATCTCGCCCGACAAGGGCGGCGTGGAGTACCTGGCCGAGATCGGCGCGACCAGCCTGGTGTCCACGCGCGTGGCGACCATCCAGCGCGCCAACCGCGCCGGCCTGCTGACCATGCAGAAGGTGTTCGTGACCGACCGCTCGACCTGGCCGCGCAGCGTGAAGGCGCTCGAGCAGAGCGACCCGAACCTGGTCCAGCTGATGCCCGCGCCGATGCTGCCTCACATCTCGATCAAGGAGCGCAACGCGCTGCCGCCGATCGTCGCCTCGGGCTTCGTGATCACCACCAACGACGTGCGCAGCGCGCTCGCGGCCGGCGCGGTGGCGGTGTCGACCAGCGACACCGCGATGTGGAGCCTCGACATCCAGGCGCCGAAGACCGGCGCGGCGGGCTAGGACTTCTTCTTCGCGACCTCGCCCGTGGCGATCTGCTGGCGCAGCGCGCGCAGGCTGGCCTTGAGCTTGCGCTCGTTCTCCGGGCCCATGCGCACCATGATCTTCTGGCCCGCGCTGAGCGACTCGAGCTGGGGATCGACGTACTCGTAGCGCGTCCACGGGCGCTGCGAGGGATAGTCGCCCTTGACCTCGACCAGCCGCACCTGCACCGGGCCCTTGGGCTCGGGCGCGGCCAGCAGGTGGTCGATGACCGCGATCAACCGGTCGTTGAAATAGCGGCCCGGATAGCCGAGCTCTTCATAGGCCTGCTGGAACAGCGGATAGAGCCGCGCGTACACGCCCGCGGCCTTGGCCGGGTCGACCGATTCGGCGAGCAGCACGAAGCCGTTGTAGCGCGCGGCATTGTTGGCCGCGATGGTCTGGTTGGCGCCCTGCCCCTCGGTGATGAAGCGCTGGCCCGTGGGCTGCACCGGCCAGGCGCTCGCGGGCGCCTGCTCGCGCGCGAGGTTGTCGACCGTGGCGACGAAGCGCCGCGCCACGCCGTCGGGGCGCAGGAAGGTGTTGGCGTTCTTGCCGCCAAGCAGTTCGGCCAGCGCCTTCAGCACGCGCGAGTCGGAATCGGCCAGCGAGGGCAGCGCTGCATCGGGCGGCGCGAGCGCGTCGACCGGGTTCTGCGGCCCCGAGGCCACGGGGGCCGGCGCGGGCGCGGGCGGTGCGTCTTCGGGCGTGGTGGCGGCCACCGGCGGTGCCACGGGTTGTTGCTGTTGCTGGTACCAGCGCCAGCCGAAGTAGCCGGCCACCAGCAGCACCAGCACGAGCAGCGCCCACGGCAGCATGGAGCGCTCGCGGCGCGGTGCGTAGTCGCGGGTCTCGCCCGCGGTGCTCATGTCGCGTTCGGCACGGAGTTCGTTGTTGTCGTTCTCGGGCATGTCGGCGTGTCTTTCCTGTGGCGTGCGATGCGTGATGACGAACCGTCATGTTGCACCAACAAGGGCCCCGGGAGCCCGGGGCCTCGTAACCCCGTGTGACGCCCTCGCCACACGGAAGTTCAGCCCCGCCCTCGACACGCAGGCGCCGCCACCGGTTTCCGGGGCGCGCGCTCGGCGCTCAGTGCGCGGCCGTCAGCGACTGCAGCCAGGCCAGCGTGCCTTGCAGCTCGGCCGGCCGGATCTCGTGGCCGCCGGGGAAATCGCTGCCCGCGAGCGCGAGCGGCAGGCCGCGTGCCAGTTCGCGCGTGGCCTGCGCGGCCGCGGGCGGAATCACGTTGTCGGCGCTGCCATGGCTCACCCACAGCGACTTGCCCTCGAAGGCCTCGGGCGCGGCCACCTGGGGCAGCACCTGCGGCAGCAGCCGACTGTGCCAGACCATCGCGGCGCGCATCGACGCCGGCCTGGTCAGCAGCAGCGACAGCGCCATGATCCCGCCCTGGCTGAAGCCGCCGACCACCACGCGCTCGGGCGGAATGCCCAGTTGCGCCGAGGCCGAGGCCAGCATCTCGCCGACCAGGAAGCGGCTCTCGCGCTCCTGGTCCTCGTCGATGCGGCGTTGGCCATCGGCCAGCACCTCGAACTCGAACCAGGCATAGGAACCCGGCGTGAGCACATAGGGCGCGCGCAGGCTCAGCACGTGGAACTGCGGCGGCATCAGGCGCGCGAGGCCGAACAGGTCCTGCTCGTTGCTGCCCACGCCATGCATCAGCACCAGCAGCCAGGGATCGCGCGTGCCGGCGGCGGTCGGTTGTTCGAGGAATTGGAGCGGCAGTTGGAGCGTGGTCATGTCGATGGAAGAGGAAAGCGGAAGGTCCTGTCAGCGCACCGAGGCCTTGAAGCCTTCGGCCAGCGAGCGCGTGATATCGGCGGTGGGCTGTTCGCGGCAGCCGCTCGCGTTCTGACCCGACCACAGCGGAGAGAAGTCGCCGCTGCCCTGGGCCTCGGCCTTGGCGCGCAGCGGCGCGATCGCCGAGGTGGCGAGCGGGAATTCGGGCGCGGGGCCGATCGGGCCCAGCTCGCGGATCACGCGGTTGACGATGCCGCGCGCGGGCCGGCCGGTGAACAGGTTGGTCAGCGCGGTGTGGCGCGCGGCCTCGCTCTTGAGCGCGCCGCGGTGCATGGCGCTGGTGGTGGCCTCGTTGGCCAGCAGGTAGGCCGTGCCCACCTGCACGCCCGCGGCGCCCAGCGCCATCGCGGCCGCCACGCCCTGCGCATCGGCGATGCCGCCCGCGGCGATCACCGGCACGCGCAAGGTCTGCGCCAGTTGCGGCAGCAGCGCGAAGGTGCCCAGCTGCGCCGTGAGGTCGTGCGACAGGAAATGGCCGCGGTGCCCGCCGGCCTCTAGGCCCTGCGCGATCACCGCGTCGGCGCCGTTCGCCGCGAGCCAGCGGCCCTCCTCGACCGTGGTGGCCGAGGCCAGCACCTTGGCGCCCCAGTCCTTCACGCGCGCGAGCAGCTCGGCCGACGGCAATCCGAAATGGAAGCTCACGACCGGCGGACGGAACTCGGCCAGCAGCTCGGCGATCTCGGCGCTGAACGGGTTGCGGCCCGGGCCGGCCGCGATGCCCGCGGGGTCGATGCCGAACTCGGCGTAGTAGGGACCGAGCGCGGCGCGCCAGGTGGCTTCGCGCTCGGCACTCGGCACCGGCGGCTGGTGGCAGAAGAAGTTGAGGTTGTAGGGCTTGTTCGTGCCCGCGCGGATCGCCGCGACCTCGCCGCGGATCGCGTCGTTCGAGAGCATCGCGCAGGGCAGCGAGCCCAGCGCGCCCGCGTTGCTCGCGGCGATCGCCATCGCGCTGCCCTGCACGCCCGCCATGGGGGCCTGGATCAGCGGCAGTTCGGTGCCCAGCAGTTGCAACAGCGTCGAGGTGGTGGTCATGAAAGATGCTCCAGTGCGAACGGGGATTCTTCGGAAGGCGCGGCATGCCGATGCGCGCGCCGCACGCCCCGATTCTGAAGGGAAGCGCGGTCGGGCCGCCCGCGCGGGGTCATCGGCGCGGCTTGAGCAACAATGCCCGCATGCGCACACCGACCCCGTCGAACCGCCCTGCTCGGCACCGCCGGCCCCTTGCATCGCTCGCGGGGCTCGCCGTGAGTACCGTGATGTTCATTCTGCTCACGGCCTGCACGAAGAACGAATCCGAAAGTGCGACATCGGCGCAGGACACGGCCGCCGTGGAGGCCACGCCCGCCGCCGCGGACCCGGCGCCGCCCGCCACGCCCCGGCCCGAGTTCTCGGCCACGCTGCAGCGCGATGCGCTGATGGCGCTGCTGTTCGAGCCGCCGCCCGCCGGCGAGACCGCGAGCCGCACCGATGACGTGCAGCTGCCCGAGATCGGCAACGACGGCAAGCCGATGACCGAGGGCTTCGCGCCGACCCGTGCCCAGGTCTCGCCGCGCGAGGTGGTCCGGCTCGACGACACGCATGCCGTGCTGCTCACCGAGACCGTGCCGGTCGACGACCGCGGCCAGCCGATGGATGCCCACGTGGCGGGTGCATGGCTCGGCGCCTATTTCTTCGAGCATGGCGACGCGGGCTGGAAGCTCGCGGGCCGCAACGACGGCGTCGACTACCTCGGCTTCTCGGGCAACATCGGCCTCACGCGCGTGGAACGCATCGCGCCGCAGCGCTTCGTGCTGACCGTCACGAGCGGCAGCTGCTGGCAGGGCTACTGCGGCAGCTGGCTCTCGGTCTACGAGATCGGCGCCGCCGAGGTGCGCCAGCTGATCGAGGGCGTGCCGCTGGGCGCCGACAACGGCGGTGCCGACGGCGCCTGCGAGCCGGTGCTGCAGGCCACGCGCCCCGAGGAAGCGCCGCGCGGCGCCTGCTACCGCATCGACGGCAAGCCCGAGTTCGCGCTCGGCACGCAGGACGATCCGGGCGAGCTGCAGATCGTCTTCAAGGGCGCGCGCACGCGCGATGCGAACAATCTGCGCGTCGAGACCGTCGACGAACAGCTGGTCTACAGCCTGCGCAACGGCGCCTATGCGCTGGTGCAGGGTCGCAATCCCGTGCCCTCGTTCTGAGACGGGCGCCGAGCGATGGGCTTCATCCCCGACCGCCGCATCGAAGCCGAGGCCACCGAGGCCGCGACCGAGATGATCGAGCGCGCGCGCCGCAACTTCGACGTGGCGCTCGACTTCACCGATGCCAGCATCCGCAAGGTCGAGGCGCTGCTGCAGCAGCTGCACCTGCGCGCGCGCAACGACAAGCCGAGCGACGCGCAGGTCTTCGACTACGCCAAGGGCCTGGGCAGCTACGTGGGTGAGGTGTTCCGCCGCAACCATGGCGCCGAATGGGGCGTGGTCGCGCTCGGCGACGACAGCTACCCCGGCATGCGCAGCACCCACCGCGAGCAGTTGTTCTGGCCCTGGCGCCGCGCCTACAACCGCATCGTCAACGGCCCCGAGGACAACGTCTGGCACTACTACCAGCTGCTGGTGGAACGCGCGGGCGGCACCCTGGCCGTGCACGACGACGGCATGCCGTCGAACTTCGCGCCACCGACGATGAACTACGGCCGCGCGCGCGCCGCGGCCACCGCGAAGGGCTCGCCGAGCGTGCGCTTCAGTGCGAATGCAATGGGCGGCGTGCCCGGGCGCGCGAAGCGGCCCGCAACCTCGGCCGCGCCCGCGCCGGTGCGCAGGCCCTGGTGGAAATTCTGGTGAACCTCACACCAGCTTCAGGTCCTTCGGCGTCACGCCGTCGAACACCTTCGCGACCTGCGCGGGCGACAACCCGTACATGCGCTGGAACAGCCCGCCGAGCACCGCGCGGTACTCGTTGAGCACCGGATAGTCGCGGTTCTGGAACAGCGTGGTCGCCGTCAGCGCCTGCTGCTCGCCGACCACGCGGCCGCCGGCCTGCGCCGAGAGGCCGCCGCCGAGCACCCAGTAGACCGTGCCATGGCCATGGTCGGTGCCCTTGTTGCCGTTCTCGCGGAAGGTGCGGCCGAACTCGCTGATGACCACCACCACGGTCTGGCGCCAGTTCTCGGGCTCCATCTCCTGCGCGAAAGCCGCGAGGCCGCGGCCCAGTTCCTCGAAGCGGTTCGCGAGGTAGCCGGTGGCCGCGCCCTGCCCCACGTGGGTGTCCCAGCCGCCGATGTCGACGAAGCCGAGGTCGTAGCGCTCGCGCATCAGCGCGGCCATGCGGCGCGCGACGAGTTCGAAGCCCTTGGCGGTCATGGCGTTGCGGCTGGCGGCGTCCATCTCGGCCTGTATGGCGCGCTGCACATCGTCGCGCACCTGGAAGCCTTCGGCGACCGGCTGTGCAAGCGGAGTGTTCCGGTACATCGAGGCGATGAGCTGGCTCTGGCGCGCATCGATGGTCGGTCGCGAGCCGCCCGCGAGCGCCATGTTGGCGACTTTGGCATCGCCGCGCAGCGAGACCGGCAGCTGGTCGGTGAAGGCCATCGGCGAGACGTCGGTCAGTGGCCCCGCGCCGAGCACGCCCGCGAGGCGATTGAGGAAACCCGAACGATAGTCGCGCCGTCGGTCGAGCGCCTGACCCAACTCGATGCCGTCCTGCGTTTCGAAGTGGCTGCGCGTGAGATCGTCGGTGCCGGCAAAGGCGATGAACGCGGCCTGCTTCTGCTGGAACAGGGGCATCACGCTCTGCGCGAGCGCGGGATGCAGGCCCCAGTCGGCATCGAGCGGCAAGGCGCCGCCGCTGGTGCCCGGTCGTCCGATCGCGATGCCGGGCCGCGAGGCGTAGTAGAAGTCGCTCGAGGTGGGCACCAGCAAGCTGGTGCTGTCGTAGGCACCGCGCAGGAACACGACCAACAGCTTGGCGCCCTCGGCGGCCGGCGCGGCGATCAGGCGGGCGGCGGCGCCGGCCAGTGGCGCGGCGGCGGCGAAACGGAGCAATTCTCGGCGTTGCATGGACTTGTCCTTTTTCGAGGGGGCGCTAGCGGCGCATCAGCTCGGGCGCGGCCAGCAGCAGCGTGTTCCATTCGGGCGGGTTCTTCGCCTGCGCGAGCACCTCGCGCGTGCCGGCGCCGAAGCCGGTCTGCATCTCGCGCACCGCGGGCGACTCGGCCAGTGGCGGGAAGGCCGGGCTCTCGAGCGGCGCCTTGGCGTCGGTGCGGAACAGCAGGGCACCGCTCGCGCCCAGAATGCGCGCGATCTCGAAGCGCGTGTTCATCTGCCCCGCGCTGGCCCAGGCCGCCTCGTGCAACGGATAGCCGTCGGGCGTCTCGTGGCCATAGAGCGGCTGGCCCATGCGGTCGATCCAGTTGAGCATCGGCCCCACGTTCGCCACCACGCGGCCGTCGTAGGCCAGCCGCACGCCGGCCACCGCGTAGTGCACCGGGTCGCGGAACTTGCGGCCCAGCGAGGCCGTGAACTCGGGCGACTCGAACAGCGTGCGCAGGGTGGCGGCGATATCGCCGTCGCTGCGCGTGAAGCTCGCCGCCATGCGCTCGACCAGCGCGTTCGATGGATCGTCGGCCACGAAATAGACGGCGAGCTTGCGCGAGACGAAGCGCGCGGTGGCCGGCGCGCGCGCGAGGCGGTCGAGCGCCTCGTCGACCTCGGCCAGGCCGCGGCCACGGATCGGCTCGCCGAGCAGCGTCTTGGGGCCGTAGTCGTGGCGGTTGGGATTGAACTCGAACAGGCCCTGGCGCCGATAGTCGGCGGCGATCGCGGGCCTGAGCTTGGGCGGCGGTGCATCGGCCGGCTGCAGGCTCACGCCCACGCCGGTGAGCACGCGCGCGAGTTCCTGCACGTCGGCCTGTGAGTAGCCGCTACCCACCCCCAGCGTGTGCAGCTCCATCAGCTCGCGCGCGTAGTTCTCGTTGATGCGGTTGGCGGCGTTCTGCGCGTTGTCGAGATAACGCAGCATCGCTGGATGGCGCAACGTGGCGCCAAGCAGGTCGCGGAAGCGGCCCAGCGCATGCGGGCGGATCGCGTTCTCTTCGTAGTCGCCGATCAGCGCGCGCATGTTGCCGCCCTTGCGCGAGCTGATGTTGAAGTGGTTCATCCAAAACCAGGTCATCTGCTCCTGCAGCTGGTTCGGCGAATAGAGCGCGCGCAGCACGAAGCGCTGCTGCGCCTCGCGCGCGAGCCGGTTCAGGTGCTGCTGGTAGGCCTGGCGCGCGGCCTTCTTCTGGTCTTCGTCGGGCAGCGCGTCGGCCGCCTTGCGCTCGGCATCGAGCGCGACCGCGAGCGTGTCCACGGGCGTGCGTGCGATCTCCATCGCGTCGATCTGCGCCTGGGCCTCGGGCGGCAGCGGCTGCGGTACGGGCTCCAGTTGGCGCCCCATCCACTCCGCCAGGCCCTGCTTCGCGACCTCGGCCTGGCCGCTCGCATTCGCGCCCCAGCTCACGCGGTCGAGCCAGCGCAGCTGGGTCAATGCATCGGGCGGTGCGCCGCGCAATGCGAGCGGCGGGGCATCGGGCCGCATGCCGAGCGCGCAGCCCGCGAGCCACAGCGCGGCGGCCGCCATCCATGCGCCCCTCGCGAGGCGCGATCGGATCGGAAACGTGTGCATGGTGGGTTCAACCCGCGCCGTCGGGGCGCGGTTGACCCCAGCATGCCAGCGCCGTGTAAAGCCGCGAGTCAGCTTCGTTTCAAGGCGAAACGCCCCCGCGGCCCAAGACGGCTTGAAGGCCTCAGGCCGACACCACCCCGCTGGGCTGCGCCCCCGCGATCTGCCGCAGCGCGCGCTCGAACACCTCCACCGGCTGGCCGCCAGAGATCAGGTGCTGGTCGTTGATGATGATCGCGGGCACCGAGTGGATGCCGGCGTCGGTGTACATGCGTTCGCGCGCACGGGTCTCGTCCGCGTACTCGTCGCTGGCCAGGATCTCGCGTGCCCGCGCCGCATCGAGGCCCGCGGCGGCCGCGAGACGCACCAGCACCTCGGGGTCGGAGGGGTTCTCGGCATCGGTGAAGTAGGCCTTGAGCAGCGACTTCTTCAGCGCGACCTGCTTGGCCGCGTCCTCGAGCTCGGCCCAGTGCAGCAGTCGGTGCGCGTCGAAGGTGTTGTAAATGCGCGGCCGGCCCTCGGGGTTGAAGACGAAGCCGACGGCCTCGCCGCGCTGGCGGATGGCCTCGCGCATCTGGGCCTGCTGCTCGCGCGTGGAACCGTATTTCTGGTTCAGGTGCTCGAAGGTGTCCTGGCCCTCGGGCGGCATCTGCGGGTTGAGCTCGAAGGGCTGGAAGTGCAGCTCGGCCGTCACCCCGGGCGCCACGCGGGCGATCGCGGCCTCGAGCGAACCCAGGCCGACGGCGCACCAGGGGCAGGAGACGTCCGAGACGAAATCGATCTTGAGGTGAGAGGAGGATGGGGTCATCATGGCCGCCATTCTTCCGCGCGGCGGCGGCCTTGTCAGGTGCAAGGTCTTCCGCTGCCCCACCCCTGCGGCGTCAGGCCGTGGCGCGCGCCGCGACCGGGCTCGCGCCCAGGGTCTGGGCCCGCAGGCGGTCGTACTCGGCCTTGTCGACCGGCACCGCATCCGGGTCGCCGAGGTCGTTCATGTGCACGCGGTAGGTCTCGCGCGCGCTGATCGCGGCCAGCGCGGCCAGCACGGTCACGGCGAAGGTGATGCTGCCCACGGTGAGCCAGATGTTCGCCGAGCCGGGAGGCGCCACGGTCGCGAACAGCGCGGGCAGCAGGGCCGTGAAGGTGGTGCCGATGTTCTGCGAGATGGCCATGGCCGACACCCGGTTGCGGGTGCGGAACAGCTCGGGATAGAAGCTAGGGAAGGTGGCGTTGTAGCCCTGGTAGACGATGCCCCACATCAGCAGCGACATGCAGATCGCGAGCGGCACGTTGCGCACGCTGATGGCATAGAGGTAGGCGAACGAGAGCAGGCCCGAGGCCAGCGCGCCGACGATGATCGGCGGCTTGCGGCCGATGCGGTCCGACAGGTTGCCCACGAACGGGATCACCAGCACCGCGAGGATGTTGCCGAGCACCGGGATCCACAGGTAGACGTCCTTCTGGAAGCCGATGCCGTAGGCCGACTGCACCGCATAGGCGGCGCCGAAGATGGTGGCGACCACCGGGATCACGTTCATCAGCGCCATGCAGACCACGCGCAGCATGTCGGCCCAGCTGTCGGTGAAGGCCTGCACGATCGGCGAGCGCGGCACCTCGCCCTTCTTGTCGGCCTCGGCGAAGGCCGGGGTCTCGTCGACCTCGCGGCGGATGATGTAGCCCGCGATGATGACGACGAAGCTCAGCAGGAAGGGAATGCGCCAGCCCCAGGAATTGAAGGCCTCCTCGGGCATGTAGTGCGCGAGCGGCAGGAACACGGCGGCCGCCATGATCTGGCCGGCCTGCACGCCCTGCAGCGTGAAGCTCGCGAAGAAGCCGCGCCGGCCGAAGGGCGCGTGCTCGAGGATCATCGAGCTCGCGCCCGAGATCTCGCCGGCCACCGCGAAGCCCTGGATCAGCCGCAGGATCACCAGCAGCACGGGCGCCGCCAGGCCGATCTGGTCGTAGGTGGGCAGCAGGCCCACGGCCACGGTCGAGAAGCCCATGAGGAACATGCACAGGATCAGCACCTGCTTGCGCCCGTGCGTGTCGCCCCAGTGGCCGAGCACGAAGGCGCCGATGGGCCGCGCGACATAGCCCACGCCGTAGGTCGCGAGCGAGGCGATGATGGCCGTGGTCGGGTCGCCCTTGGGAAAGAAGATCTGCGGAAAGATCAGCGCCGCGGCGGTGGCGTAGATGAAGAAGTCGTAGTACTCGAGCGCCGAGCCGATCCAGCCGCTGGCGGCGGCCTTCTTCGACTGGTGCTTGCCTTGAGGCTCGTGAGCCGTGGTGTTCGCCATGGTTTGTCTCCGGTGTGGACGAGGATGAGCGGGTGAATGAATGAACGAAAAAAAGGAAATCAGTCCTGGGCCTGCGAGGCCATGCGCGCCGGCGCGTTGAGCGCGCCGTAGGCGTCGTAGCCGCCGATGCGCTGCGCCACCTCGAAGAACAGGCCGTCCTCGAAGCTCTCGGTGTAGATGTGCAGGTAGTCGCCGGCCGGCGATCGGTCGAACAGCACGCCCGCCGCGCGCATGCGTTCGAGCAGCGCGGCATCGAGCGCGATGCGCGTGGCGAGGTCGTCGTAGTAGTTGTCCGAGATCGGCACGAAGCGCACGCCGTTGGCGCGCAGCCGCGCCACCGACGCGAAGATGTCGTCGCTGCGCAGCGCCACGTGGTGCACCGCGCCGCCGCCCTGCGCATGCACCGTGCGCGCGGTGCGCGTGCGCTGGCTCAGCGAGACGTTGAGCACGAGCCGCAGGCTGCGCGCGGCATCGGCCACGCCGCGGCTCTTGATCAGGCCGAAGGGATCGGCCAGTTCCAGGCTCTCGCCGACCTCGAGCCCGAGCACGGCGCGCGAGAACAGCACCCAGGTGTCGAGTTGGTCGAGCGCGAGGCCGAGCGCGACGTGGTCGATGGCGCGCAGGCCGGCGCCATCGCCCTCCTCTTCGCCCTGCGCTTCTTCGGGCTCGAGAATGAAGTCGGCCTCGTAGAGCCCCGTGGCGCCGAGCGACGACGGGATGAAATGCAGCAGGTTGCCGCCCGGCACCACGATCGCGGGCACGGCCTGCTCGCCGGGGCCGACCGGGCTGTCGTGCCGCTGCGAGCACAGCGCGGTGGCGCGCGCCACCGCGGCCTGCGGATCGTCGGTGCGCACGCCCAGCGCGCAGACCGAGGTGCCGTGCGCCTCGAAGCGCGTGCGCGCGAAGCTGCCGGGCTGCGCATTCACGACCATGTGGATGTCGCCCTGGCGGTAGAGCGTGACGGCCTTCGAGCGATGGCGGCCCGCGCGGCGAAAGCCCAGTTGCTGCAGCAACGCATCGAGCGCGCCGGCCGAGGCCTCGTCGGCAGCGAACTCGATGAAGGACAGTCCGCGGAAGGCCGGCGCCTGCGGCGGAGCGAACAGCAGCGGCTGCGCCGGCGCAGTGGCCACGTGCTCGCGCACCTGGCTCTCGAGGTACAGCAGCGAGCGCATCGCATCGACCGCGGTGCGGCGGTTCGGCGTCTCGCGGAACAGGTCGTTGAAGATCTCGAGCGACAGCGGCCCGGTGTAGCCGGCGCGCAGCACCTGCGTATAAAAGCCCGCCACGTCGAAGTCGCCCTGCCCCGGAAACACGCGGTGGTGGCGCGCCCACTGCAGCACGTCCATCGAGAGCTGCGGCGCATCGGCCATCTGCAGGAAGAAGATCTTCTCGCCCGGGATGTCGGCGATGCCGGCCGGGTCGTCGCGCAGCGAGAGCGTGTGGAAGCTGTCGAGGATCAGGCCCAGCGCGGGATGGCCGGCGCGCCGCACGATGTCCCAGGCCTGGCCATAGCGCGAGGTGAAGCGGCCCCAGGCCAGCGCCTCGAAGCCCACGCGCAGGCCATGGGCCGCGGCGCGTTCGGCCAGCGCATGCAGCTGCGCGGCGGCGCGCGCGGGGTCGTCGATTGCGAGCGGCGATGTGTTCGAGCAGCACAGCATCAGCGGCACGCCCAGCGCGGCCATCAGTTCGAACTTGCGCTCGGCGCGCTCCAGGCCACGGCGGAACTGCGGCTCGGGCATGCCTTCGAAGTCGCGGAACGGCTGGTAGAGGTCGATTGCCAGGCCCAGGTCGGCCGCAAGGCCGCGCAGCTCGGCAGCCGTGCCCTTGAAGTTGACGAAGTCGCTCTCGAACAGCTCGATGCCGTCGAAGCCCGCGGCCGCGATCGCCTCGAGCTTCTGGCGCAAGGTGCCGCTGAGCGAGACGGTTGCGATCGAGCGGTGCATGCGCCGTGCGGCGCGTTGCGGAAGGTCGGCGGAGGGCTGGAGCGTGTTCACGGGAGCGACTTTAGGAACGCCGGCCCGTACCCACAACCATTTAGCGTCGTCTTTGATCGATCATCGAACGCCATCGTGCGAATTTCGCACGAATCAGGGGTTACACCTAGGTCCGGCGGACCATCGATGCGCCCGCCGAATCAGAGACTGCGCCAGTAATCGATCAGCAGCTGCGCGAATTCGACCGGCCGCTCGACCGCGCTCACGTGCGCGGCATCGATGCTGGCGAGGCGCGCGTTGGGGATCGCCGCGGCGATGGCTTCCGACATCGCGAACGGCGTGGCCTCGTCCTGCAGGCCGCCGATCACCAGCGTGGGCACCGCGATGCGGCGGTTGCTGTCGCGGAAATCGATCGCCGCCACCGCGTTGCAGCTCTCGATGTAGGCCTGCGGATCGTTGGCCAGCAGCACCGCCTGCAACTGCTGGGCCGCCACCTGGCCCTCGGGCGTGGCGGCGAAGGCCGGCGTGAGCCAGCGCGACACCGCGCCCGGCGCGATCGCGGCCACGCCGCGCGCGGCCACGGTCTCGGCGCGCGCGCGCCAGGGCGCCTGGTCGGGATAGTGGGCCGAGGAGTTCGCGATGGTCACGGTGCGCAGCAGCTCGGGATGGCGCACGGCCAGCGCCTGCGCCGTCATGCCGCCCATCGACAGGCCGACGAAGTGCACCGGCTCGCCGCCGGCCTCGCGCTGGATCAGCTCGGCCGCGTCCTGCGCCAGCGTCTCGATGCGCAGCGCGCCCGGCACGCGCTCGGAGGCGCCGTGGTTGCGGTGGTCGTAGCGCAGCACGGTGTGGGCACGCGCGAGCTGCGCGGCCACGCCGTCCCACATGCGGAGGTCGCAGCCGAGCGCATGGCTCAGCACGACGATCGGGCCATTGCCTTCGCGGACGAGGTTCAGACGGGTCATGGGGCGGGTTCCTTCGAGAGGGGATGAAGACGGGGGAGCCAGAAGAAGGCGATGGCCAGCAGCGAGCAGGCGGCGGCGACCATGGGGATCACCATCGGCCACGCGCCGTTCGAATACTCGGCATCGACGAACAGCGCGGCGAACTGCCCGACGCAGAAGGCGACCATCATCATGCCGAAGCCCGACCACGAGACGGCGCGGCCCGCGAGCTGCGGCAGGTCGCCCACCGCGCCGGCCTGGCCGCAGGGCTGGTGGATGCCGTGGCCCAGGCAATAGACCGCGTGGCCCGCGAGCAGCGGCACCGCGCTCAGCGGCGCGAGCCAGCAGCCCAGCGCCTGGATCGTGGCGCCCGCCATGCTCAGCGAGGCGCCCAGCTGCACCGTGCGCACCGGCCCGTGGCGGCGCAGCAGCCGGCGGCACATGGTGGTGCTGAAGATGTAGACCAGCGAACCGCCGGCCGGAATCCAGCCATACCAGGCCGGCGACCAGCCCAGATAGCCGATGTAGACCATCGGCGACAGCAGCAGGAAGCAGAACAGCCCGCCATAGGTCGAGGCCGCCACCGAGGCCCAGGCGCGGAAGGCGCGGCTCGCGAACACCACGCGCGTGCTGCCACGCGGCGCCGAGGGCGTGTCGACGAAGCTCGGCCGGGTCTCGCCGAAGGAGCGCCAGCACAGCGCGAACAGCACCAGCGCATAGAGCGCCATCGCGCCCATCACCCAGCGCCAGCCCGCGCCCTGCACCAGCCAGGCGCCGAGCAGCGGCGCCACCAGCCCGACCACGCCCAGCCCCGTGAGACCGCGTGCCATCACGTGCGGGCCCTCGTGGGCCGGATAGAGATCGCGCACCGCGGCGCGCGAGCAGACCAGGATCGCCGCCATCGAGAAGCCCTGCAGCGTACGCCAGCCGGCCAGCATGAACACGCTGCCCGCGAAGGCGCCGCCGAGCGCGGCCAGCGCATAGCAGCCCAGGCCCGCCAGCAGCACCGGCCGGCGCCCGAAGCGATCGGCCAGCGGTCCGCACAGCAGCTGCGCGAAGCCGAAGGCCAGCACGAACAGCGTGAGGCTGGTGCTGGCCGAGCCGAGCTCCTTGGCGATCGCGGGCAGCGCCGGCAGGTAGCTGTCGGTGGCCACCGGCTGGGCCGCGAGCAGCAACGGCAGCAGCAGCGCGAAGCCGGCGTGCCAGCGGCCTTTCAACTTTTCTTGCGGATCCTGCGGTCCTCGCGGCGCGCTCACTGCGCCGCCGCTGGCAGCAGGCCCTTCTCGCGCAGGATGCCGGTGGCGATGCCGAAGGCGTGGTTGGCGACCGGCACGCCGCAGTAGATGGCGGCCATCATGATCACTTCCTTGATGTCCTCGGGCGTGAGCCGCGACTCGGGCGGGCCGTCGAGCGCCGCGCGCACGTGCATCGCGAATTCCTCATAGGCGTGGATGCCGAGCATCATCGACAGCACCATGTAGCGGCGCGTCTTGTCGCCCAGCGCGGGGCGGCCCCAGATATCGTTCCACGCATGGCGCGTGATCAGCTCCTGGAACTCGGCATTGAAGCTGTTGCGGTTGGCCAGCGAGCGGTCGACCCAGGCGTCGCCGAGCACGCGGCGGCGATTGAGCAGGCCCGATTCGTAGCCGTCGGCGGGGGTGTCGGAAGAGGAAGTCATGTCAGGGAATCCTTGTTCGTGTGTTCTTGCGAATCTCAGGTGGCCAGCAGTTGCGCGCGCAGCGCCTTCACCTCGGCCAGCGCGATCTCGCCGGCGCGCGCGGCCAGCGCGGGATCGAACCATTCGTCGGCCGCGTCGCGCGGCAGCTCGGCGCGCAACCGGTCGATGTTGGCGCGCATGCGCGCGGCATCCACCTGCAGGCCCGGCAGCGCCGCGGCCATGGCGCGCACGCTGCCGTGCGCCGACATCAGCAGCTGCGGCCATTCGCCGAGCTCGGCCTGCCAGGCGCCGAGCGCGCGCTCGTGCTGCTGCGGCATGGCACCGAGCAAGGCCGCCACGCGCTGTGGCGCGCGATGCGCGGCGGCGATCGCCACCATCGACGCCACCGGGTTGCGCTTGTGCGGCATGGCCGACGAGCCGCCGCGCCCTGGCTCGCTGGGCTCGGCCACCTCGGCCACCTCGTACTGGCCCAGCAGCGACACGTCGACCGCGATCTTGCCGAGGCTGCCGGTCATGAGGCCGAGCTCGCAGCCCAGCGCCACCCATTCGTCGCGCTGCGTGTGCCAAGTCGCGCCGGGATCGGCCAGCCCCAGTTCCTTCGCCATGCGCGCGCGCACCGCGCCCGCCTGCGGCCCCATCTGCGCCAGCGTGCCGACCGCGCCACCGAGCTGCAGTTGCAGCGCATGGCGCGCGGCCTCGCGCAGCCGCAGGCGGCCGCGCACCAGCGGCGCGGCCCAGCCCGCGCACTTGAAGCCGAAGCTGGTGACCGAGGCCGGCTGCATCAGCGTGCGCGCGAGCATCGGCGTGGCGGCATGCTGTACCGCGAGCTGCAGCAGCGCCTCGGCCGCCTTGGCAAGGTCGGTCTCGATCAGCGCCACCGCCTCGCGCGTGACCAGCGACATCGCGCTGTCGATCACGTCCTGGCTTGTGCTGCCGAAATGCACGAAGGGCGCGGCCTCGGCATTGAAGAGCCCGACCGCCTCGCGCAGCGCCTTCACCAGCGGGATCGCCACGCTGCCCGCGCGGCCGCTCTCGCGCACGATCTTGGCGACGTCGAACAGCTCGACCTTGCAGCTGCCGACGATCGAGTGCGCAGCGCTCTCGGGGATCAGCCCCTCGGCCGCCTGCGCGCGCGCGAGCGCGGCCTCGAAGCGCAGCATCGCGTCGACGAAGGCACGGTCGCTGAAGGCGCCCAGGGTTTCGGAAGTGGAGAGGAAGCCTTCGAAGATGCTCATGGTGTTCTTGTCGTGGGGATGTCAGTACTGGAGCTTCGCGCTGGCGCGCAGCTCGTCGGCCGTGGCGCTGCCGAAGCCGAAGAACTCGAGGTAGGCCGGGATCATCTCGAACAGCATGTCGGTGCCGACCTGCACCGCGCAGCCCTTGGCGCGCGCCGCATCGAGCAGCGGCGTGTACTCGGTCTTCATCACGACCTCGCCGACGAAGGTGCCGGCATCGATGCGGTCGATGTCGAAGGGCAGCGGATCGTCGGCCTTCATGCCCAGCGGCGTGGCATTGACGATCACGTCGAAGCCCGCCGGGTCCTTCGAGCCGGTGGCCACCTTCAGCTGCGGATAGTGCTCACGCAGCCGCCCCGCGAGCGCCTCGGCCGAGGCCGCATGCGCATCGAACAGCATCAGCTCGGCCGCGCCGGCCGCCGCGATCGACGCCGCGATGGCCGAGCCCACGCCGCCCGCGCCCGACACCAGCACCCGCGTGCCCCGAAAAGGCCGGCCCTTGCGCTCCACCCCGCGCACGAAGCCCGCGCCGTCGAACTGGTCGCCCAGCAACGTGCCGTCGGGCCGCTTGAGGATCGCGTTGCAGGCGCCCGCGATGCGCGCGGTGGGCGTGACCTCGTCGACCAGCGACATGGTCGTGACCTTGTGCGGCATCGTCACCAGCGCGCCGCGCAGGTTGCTGAAGCGAAAGATCTGCGCGAGCGAGGCCGCGTAGTCCTCGGGCTTCACGCCCATCGGCACCACCACAGCGTCGATGCCCTGCTTCTCGAACCAGGGGTTGTAGATCATCGGGGCCTTGAAGGCCTCGGTGGGATAGCCCAGGTGGGCGATGAGCGTGGTCTTGCCGGAAATCATGCGCGAAAGCCAAAGGAAGAAAAGAGGTTCAGGCCGCGCCGTAGCGCAACGGCGTGGCGATCTCGGCGCGCATCGCGTCGGGGTAGACGATCTCGCGCAGGAAGTCCGAGTCGGCACGCAGCGCCGCCGCCGCATCGGCATGGCCGAAGTAGTCGAAGTAGTGCGGCATCTGCTGGATCAGCATCTCGAAGCCGGCCTGCGCGTTGAGGCCTCGCGCGCGCGCCGCGCGCACCAGCGGCGTGGGCTGGTTGCGCAGCAGGATGTCGAACAGGGCAGCGTGGCCGTCCATGCGCGCCACGTCGACCGGCGGCGCATCGTCCTCGGCCAGGCCCAGCGGCGTGGCGTTGACGACCAGGTCGTAGCCCTCGGGCGCGTTGCTGTCCACCGCCACCACGCGGGCGTCGAAGAAGGCATCGAGCTTGGCGGCCACGCCCGCGGCCTTGCCCGCGGAGCTGTCGTAGAACGCGATGTACTCGGCCCCATCGACCGTGCCGCCCTCGGCCAGCGCCACACCGATGGCCGCGGCGCTCACGCCCGCGCCGAGGATCAGCACGCGCTTGCCGCGAAACGGAATCGCGAAACGGTCGAGCGCGCCGATCAGGCCTTCGCCATCGAACAGGTCGCCCTCGAGCTGGCCGGCCTCGGTGCGGCGCACCACGTTGACCGAACCGGCCACGCGGCCGAACAGGCCCGCGCCCTCGAGCAGGTCGACCACCAGCGGCTTGTGCGGCGGCGCAATCACCATGCCGCGCACATTGCGCGCCAGGAAGGCCGACTTGAAGAACACCGCGAAGTCGCGCACCGGCACCTGCATCGGCAGCAGCACCGCGTCGATGCCGAAGCGCTCGAAGGCGGCGTTGAACATGCGCGGCAGCCGCACGTTGCGCACCGGGTCGCCGGGAATCAGGTAGGCCTGGGTGCTGCCGCTGATGGGGAGGCTCATGGGCGTCTTTCCGTTCGTCAATCGCTCGTTTCGAGGCTGGATGCCCGGCTTTATAGTCCTTTCGCCCCGAGCTTGCTGACGCCAAACCGCCATTTCGTTCGATCATCGATCTTTCAAGATCGTCAATCGTTCAAACCTAGGGTTTTTGCCCACCCATCCGGCGCTGCGGCCGGGCGGCGGCGCAGGCACACTCCCCGGTCATGAGCAACGACGACCCACCCGCACCGCCCGGCCTCGACAAGCGCGACTGGATCGCCGGCCTGGAGCGCGGCGTGAGCATCATCGAGGCCTTCGACGACGCCAACCCGCGCCTGACGGCGAGCCAGGCCGGCCAGCGCACGAACATGACGCGCACGGCCGCGCGCCGCTACCTGCTGACCCTGCAGCACATGGGCTATGTGGCGAGCGACGGCAAGCTGTTCTGGCTCACGCCGCGCGTGCTGCGGCTGGGCCAGTCGTACCTCGAATCGGCGCGGCTGCCGCGCGTGGTGCAGCCCTTTCTGCAGCGCGTGGCCGCCGGCACCAACGAGATCGCCTACCTCAGCGTGATGGATGGCGACGAGGTGGTCTACATCGCGCGCAACGGCCCCAACCGCAGCATGAGCACCGGCTACGTGCTCGGCGCGCGCGTGCCGGCGCAGGTCACGGCCTCGGGCATGCTGATGCTCGCGCTGCGCGGCGACACCGAGCTCAACGAATGGCTCGCCACGCGCCAGCTCACCGTCTTCACGTCGCACACCATCGCCAGCATGGAGCGCATGAAGCTCGAGCTCGCGCGCATCCGCGCCCAGGGCTGGGCGCTGTCCGAGCAACAGCTCGACCTCAACTCGCGCGGCATCGCGGTGCCGCTGCGCGACCGCCACGGCACGCTGGTGGGCGCGCTCAACATCACGATGCCGATGGGGCATGAGAGCTCGGAGGACGCGGTGGCGCGAGTGTTGCCGGTGTTGCGGGAGACGGCGCAGGCGATGCGGAATTTGATCTGAAATTGCGCTCTATGTCGCCGGCTTGGTCATCTCTGCAGCGGGCTTTCGACACGAGAGACGTTGAGCGGATCAACGGCACGCCATCGGCAAACAGCCGGCCTGCAAAAGGTAGGCCACTACACGGCCTGGCGTGAGAACGAAACAAGGGTCCTAGTCGCCCATGTTTTCCAACTGCGTTACGGCAATATCCGCAAAGAAAATCCACGGGCAGGTGTCTCGGAAGGAGATCAACTCCTGCTTGGCCTTCTCCACTTGACCATCGTCTGCAAGGTCTTGCGCTCGAAGGAGCGTATCGCCCAGATGCCTCGACCAAGCTTTCTCATTGCTTCTGAGATCCAGAACACGCTCCGCAAACTCTTCCGCAGAGGCCCACTTAGCGCCTTGAGGGCCCGTGTCACCCAATCCCTTTGTAAAAAATTCTGCGAAGAGGATGCGCGAATCGTCATTGAAATGAGCAGCAATTTCCTCTTTCGACTGTCCCGAAAATTCATGCCATCGCTCGATCAACTCATCCATAGGTGCCTCACTTGTATGACCGAAGCCGATGAAGCGGTTGCCGTTCGCGTCATGGTCACAGCGTGTGATTCTCTGACGCTTGCGGCACATCGAAGCTTGTGACCCGACTGCGGCGCGTCTATCGCTTCACCCTGAGCAAGATATTGCTGCCAGATTTGACGACCAGATAGGGATGCTCATACGTGATCACGGGATCTTCTTTGAGATCTCTCGATGCCCCTAGATTCGCCATTGCGATCAAGTCACATACGGTACCACCAGCGGCACAAGAATAGAACCAGCCGTCAAGTTGGCTTATGCCCGAACCCCTCGGGGCATAAAGAGCATAGACCTCCCCACTCTGTCCGGTTGGGAACTTGATGCTGTAGCGCCGCACCGCGTGCGACGAATAAATCTTGTCAATCCAATTGCTTGCTTCCTTGATGCTGCCAACTCGCACGGGTGCATCCTGAGCTACGGCGGAGAGCGACATCAGCGCGAGCGAGATCATTATCAGCCTGGCGAACATGCTTTAACGCCTCCGTAGATCTCTCCATCAGGCCAATGAAGCTCCCAGCCGGCCTGCACACCCTCCAAGTACGAGTTGACGAACTTGATAGCCAACTCGACGGCATCAAGCAGGTCGGCACCTCTGATATCCGAGCGCCCCACAAGCATGCCTTCGACCAGCACCGGACATGCTGCTTCAATGCCATGTTCAGTCCAGTACGGCTGCCCCAGCCTCACAGTAATAGGCTTGCGTTGATCTGTTTCTTTTTCGACCAAAAACAACGAGCGTTCCGCAAGAAGAACAAATTCATTCGTGGAGTTCAATTTTTCTCCGATAGACAGGCAACATGAAGGTGTTGCCGTTGAGGACCGCGGCCGTCGGCACCGGCCCTGCGCCCCTTGGGTCTGCGGGTGCAGCAGCTCTGTTTTGAGCATCCGCTGCCCCAGCACGTTTTGCGCATCGCGCGTCGTCGCTGCGTAGGCCATCATTGTCATGGACAGCGCAGTTGTGCCCAATCAGGAGCTACTCATCGTTGCCGATAGATCTGGCTTCTGCTTCGTGATTATTTGCAGATACTTCTATACGAGAGATATCGCTTGGCCGGTTATTGTGCTTTGACAAAAAAGTGAACGAGGACAGATGTTCTTTCATCAGGCTCAAATTTCTTCGTAAGCGCAATGTATTTACCCTTTGGAATTTCAAATGAAATCCGATCGATAGCTTCATCAGCGCCTGAGCAAGCTGAATCAAAGACGACGACGGGTGAAGCTGAAAATTCTACTGGCATCGCTTCGACAGGATCGTCGAAATTAAGCTCACCACCAGCTTCTAACAATGCATGGATATCAGCCCCAGAATCACCGTAGTAAACACGCACAATCCTAGGAAGATCACCCGATCGTTGCCAGATTGAGGTTTCGAGCGGCATGTCGCCAAGTACGAGGGCAGTTCGATCGCCGAGCGACACCTGCCCAAGGTAATCTCGAATGCTGCACGCTCGTTGGTAATCATTCGCCCGCTCTAAGCCACCCTTGAGAAAATCTTCGCTCCCTGCGACCCCATGCCAACGATCGACCGCATCAAGCTCTATACAAACTAAAGGGCCACCGCCCGACGAAATTGATTTCATGAATGCTTCACCTTTCTACTGCCGAGGCAGCCATCTCAACCTACCACCTTGCTCATTGCTGCAATTTTGACATTGTGGGTAGTACCGCTGCGGCTTACCTTCCGGATTGAGTTTGGTAGGGTCCTGATGGTCACCTATCCAATTGCTACTTTTTGTCCCAGATTCGGGGGTACCGCATGTATGGCACCCGCTTCGATTGCCAATATCATTGATCCTCTGCTGCTCTTCTTTTGTTGGTCTCGCTGTGTCACCTACGGGCACCCAATCTCCCGCATAAGGCCCCGGCCCCACATTGCTAGGGACATTTCCTTTTCCTCCCGAAAAAATCCGATCGCTAATGCCGCGGCACAGGTCGACGATCAGCCCGGGAATAGTGGCATCCAGCGGCGATGGCCGAGGGCTTTCCGTCCAACTTGGCAGATTGGGCGGTGTGACATAGCCCGAAGAACCCAGGGGATACGGGTTATCAGGGCCCATGTAAGGGGGCGGATTAAAGTCCACACATCCGCCAGGGAAGGCGCACACCTTCAAGAGGCCCGACGGATCGGCATAGTTCAACGGGTTGGCATCAACGTAGCCGAACCGATTCCACCCTCCAGCCAACCCAATCGGATCGCTCTGGGTGTATCGCCCGACTGTAGGGATGTAGGTTCTGAACCCGTTGTAGAACAGCCCCGACTCCGCATCCGTATACTGCCCCGGATAGCGCAAGTTGAACTTCACCTCCGAGATCCCCGTCGCGCCAGTACTCGGCACCGTCTCTGGCCCCGAGAACCGCTTGGCCGCCGTCGTTGGCTCCTCCTCCCCGAACGCGCTGTAGCGCCACTGCCAGGCCGGCTGGCTCGCTTCATTGCTCAGCCTTCTTGGCGTGTTCAAGTGATCGCTGTGCACCGCGTAGGTATTGCCGTTGATGACGGCAGCAATCGGCATCGGCCCATTCGCCGTTGGCAGATAGATGTAGCTGGCTTGGCCTGAGCTGTTCGTGCCCCCACTGCCGATCTCCGCCACCAAGGTGCCTCGCTCGTCGTAAACATACGCATAGCCCAGTCGCTCGGCCTGGTTGTTGGCTGGACTCCACATCTTCGTGAAGAACGCCACCAGGCTGCCCCAAAACCCCGGATCACTCTCATCCCCCTGGCTCGGCGGATACAACGGCTCCGTCTTAAACACCCGCTGCCCCAGTGCGTTGTGCGCATAGCGCGTCGTCGGGCTGCTGTCCGTCGCGCCCGTGGTCGCCGTGCTCAGCCGACCCTCGGCGTCGTAGCCGTAGCTGCGCAGGCCATCGCCGTGAGGTCGCCGTTGGCGTTGTAGCCGTAGACCACGCTGGTGGTCGCACCACCCGTGGTCTGGCTGAAGCCGGTGAGGCGGTTGTTGTTGGCTCCTACGGTGTCGCTGCGGCTGGTGCTCAGCCCGTTGACCACCCGCGTGCTGCTCGAGCGATTGCCGTTCGCGTCGTAGCCGAAGCCCGCGGTGTTGCTGATGTTGCCCGCCACGTCGAAGCTCGTGATGCGCCCGACGCTGTCGTAGCCCACGTTCTAGGTGGTGCTGGCGTTCGCGATGCTGTTTTGTCAGCGATCGACGAGGGATCGATCATCGCAACCTTCTCCGAGAACTCTGACAGAGCGGCGTAAAAGACGAAGCCACAAGGCCTCAAGGAGAGTGATCTTTATGCAATCCTTCGTTCATTCCGCTATTCCCATCGCCTCGAAGAACGGGGAAAACTTCTTCAACATCTCTTCTCCCTCTCGCAAGGTCCCGCGATCCGTGTAAAGCGAGCGCTCGGTTTGGAGGTCGATGGCTTCAGCATCGTAATCACCGCTTTCCCAGCAAGTGATACGACCTACCGCTGTCGGGGTATCAACATCCAATCGCGCGGAGCGATTGTCGCAAGGATCACTCTCAGTCAACTGCATTTCAATGTCTCTATGCAATTTGGCCTGGGCCGTTTCGACCGAATGTGCCCAGCCGATGAATCTGTTCAACATAGGATTTCCTGTCATGGGAGCTTGGTTGCCGAATGAACTATGTCTGATGCGCTGGGCATCTGCGGTGCTGGAAGCCCCTTCCGCTGGGCAAGCCTGCCCTCAAGAGAGTTTGGTCCGATGATTTTCGACCATCCATCGTTGGTCGGCTTCAATGAGGAAGAGGGAACACCAAACTCAGCGTAGAGGCTTCCAGGTTTGGCCTGATTCAAGAAGGCTGCTGCATCCGCTGGATCGGCAACATGCGTAGTCCCCGACAAACTTTCTTGGACTTTTCCTGATGCCCTCATAGCATCGTACTCTGCCTGAGACATCCATCGTCCAACTCGCGTTATTGCTTTTGTAGCGCCTCCAAGCCCACCGCCGCAAAATGCCATTGCGATGTTTTCCCCGAGCGCTCGCTGCTCAGGCGTTTCAGGGAAATTGAGTCTCTCCCAGATCGAGGGCGAAGGGTTTGTCGCCGGAAGGTATCGCCCATAGCCATAACTCCCCCAACGATCCAGACCGAACGGATCGTTGTAGCCCAGCGGATTTCCATCCACATACCCAAATCGGTTCCATCCACCATCCAGCCCAATCGGGTCAGGCTCGCTGTATCTGCCCGTCCTCGCGTCGTAGCTACGGAAGTAGTTGTAGAACAACCCACTCTCAGCATCCGCATACTGCCCCGGATAGCGAAGGTTGAAGGTGACTGCAGTCGCTGACGTCGCGCCAGTAGTGGGCATCGTCTCCGGCCCCGTGAACCGCTTTGCCGCCATCGTTGGCTCCTCCTCCCCGAACGCGCTGTAGCGCCACTGCCAGACCGGTTGGCTCGCCTCGTTGCTCAGCCTTCTTGGCGTGTTCAAGTGATCGCTGTGCACCGCATAGGCATTGCCGTTGATGACGACAGCGATTGGCATCGGCCCATTGGCGGTGGGCAGGTAGATGTAGCTGGCTTGGCCTGAGCTGTTCGTGCCCCCGCTGCCGATCTCCACTACTAACGTGCCTTGCTCATCGTAGACATAGGCATAGCCCAACTGTTCGGCTTGGCTCGTTGCCGGACTCCACATCTTCGTGAAGAACGCCACCAGGCTGCCCCAGAACCCCGGATCGCTCTCATCCCCCTGGCTCGGCGGATACAGCGGCTCCGTCTTGAACACCCGCTGCCCCAGCGCGTTGTGCGCATAGCGCGTCGTCGGGCTGCTGTCCGTTGCGCCAGTAGTCGCCGTGCTCAGCCGCCCCTCGGCGTCGTAGCCATAGCTGCGCAGGCCATCGCCCGTGAGGTCGCCATTGGCGTTGTAGCCGTAGACCACGCTGGTGGTCGCACCACCCGTGGTCTGGCTGAAGCCGGTGAGGCGGTTTCCGTTGGTTGGGACGGTGTAGCTGCGGCTGGTGCTCAGCCCATTGACCACCCGCGTGCTGCTCGAGCGATTGCCGTTCGCGTCGTAGCCGAAGCCCGCGGTGTTGCTGCTGCTGCCCGCCACGTTGAAGCTCGTGATGCGCCCGACGCTGTCGTAGCCCACGTTCCAGGTGGTGTTGGCGTTCGCGATGGTGTCGTGCGTGGGGTCGGAGTCCGCTGGGTCGTAGAGGTTCTGCGTCAGGCTCGTGATGCGGCCCGCGGCGTCGTAGACGTAGCTGCCGAACTCGGTCGCGGTCATGCGCCCGGCCGTGTCGTAGCTGCGCGTGGCCTTGAGCTTCGGGTCGGTGCTCGTGAAGGCCCAGGTCCAACCCGTGGGTTGGCCGAGCGGGTTCCAGGTGATGTTGCTCACCAGCGGCGTACTGTTCCAGTTCAAGCCGGTGAGGCGGCCTGTCGCGTCGTAGACGTGGCTCAGCGTGGCGCCCGTGGGGTACGCGATGCTTCCCAGCGTGCCATTGAGGTTGTAGGCGTAGCCGATCTGCTGCACGCTGCCATTGGCCAGCGTCTGCTTCTTGACCACCACGCGCCCGAAGGCATCGCGCGTGTATTCGGTGGTGCCGCTGCGGTCCACGATCTCCGACAGGTAGCCCTTGCTGGTGGCCGTGAGGTCGTAGCGCAGGGTGGTGGTCTTGCCGTCGGCGAAGACGAGGCTCGTGGGCCGGCCCAAGGCATCCCTGTTGATGGTGGTCGCCTGGCCCAGCGCGTCGACGATCTGGCTGGGCAGGCCCAGGTTGTCGTACTGGGTGGTCGCTCCACCCGTGTCGGCGCTGCTCTCGGCGGTGGCGTTGCCCTGGGCATCGCGGGTGTAGCCGGTGGCCACGCCCTTGAAGTCCTTGGCTTCGGTGACGGCATCGAGGGCGTTGTACTTGAGGGTGGCCGTGGCGTTGGCCGCGTTGGTCACCGAGGCCACGCGGCGCAGGTTGTCCAGGCCCAGTTGCGTGCTCTGGTTGAGGCCGTTGGTGCTGCGGGTGAGGTCACCGTTGGCGTCGTAGCCGAAGGAGCTGGTCTGGTTCGAGCCTTCCGTCTTGCCCGAGACGCGGTTGATGTTGTTGATGGTGCGCGCGGCGTTCCAGGCCACGGCGCCGCTGCTGTCCTTGATCTGCTCGGCCGTGCGGTTGCCCATGCCGTCGAGCGTGAAGCTGCCGCTCTCGCCGCGGTTGTTGCTCCAGCCGGTGAGGCGATGGGCCGGGTCGTAGGTGTAGGTCAGCACCAGGCCCGTGGGCAGCGTGATGGTCTCGACGCTGCCGTAGGGCTTGTAGGTCAGCGTGGTGTTCTGCTGGCCACCGACGGTCTGGGTCAGGAGGCGGTCGCGCGCGTCGTAGGTGTAGGTGGTGACGAGGCCGTTGGGTTCGGTATGGCTGGTGACGCGGTTGGAGAGGTCGTAGGCGTAGCTGGTGACGTGGCCCAGGGCGTTGGTGCTGGTGAGGACGTTGCCTCGGGGGTCGTAGGTGTAGGTGGTGGTGGCGCCGTTGGGCTCGGTGGCCGTCTCGACCAACTGAGAAGCGTTGTAGGTCCACTGCCAGGTCTGGGCCTTGTTGGTGGCGGTGTTGGTGACGGTGCGAGTCAGGACATTGCCGACCGCGTCGTGGGTGAAGGCGGTGGTGCGGCCGGACTCGGTGATCAGCACGGGGAGGCTGAAGGTGGGGTGCCACTGGGTGGTGGTGGTCTGGGCCTCGGGTCTGCCGGACGCGCGGGTCACGGTGAGCGGCAAGCGGCGAGCGGTGTCCCAGGTGGTGGTGGACACCACGCCATTGAAGTCGGTCTCCGAGGTAATCAGGCCATTGGCGTCCTGCACACGTGAGGCGGCGTCGGCCTCACCAATGCCGGAAGGCAATGACGCGCCAGCAACCACTTGCTTGCTCTTGGTGCCGCTATAACTATAAGTACGTGCAGTTCCCAGAGGATCGGTGATAACAGCAGTTTCGGCGCTGGGATACGCGATGTCATACCGGTCTACGCCCCCTGTGAGTTCAGTCGCGTTCGCTTGGCCTTGATCGGTGTAATAGAACCTGGCCCAATGGACGCCAACCTCATCTTTCATGCTT
Organism: Variovorax sp. GW821-FHT09B01; assembly: GCF_059418345.1. Lineage (NCBI taxonomy): Bacteria > Pseudomonadati > Pseudomonadota > Betaproteobacteria > Burkholderiales > Comamonadaceae > Variovorax > Variovorax sp. GW821-FHT09B01. Next base: position 213,590 of record NZ_JBWKPQ010000007.1, read on the forward strand.
GTGAGTGCATACAGGAAACGCCCCCATTCGTAAAGGTAGGCCTTCTTCTTGCCATCCGGAAAGATGACCGCAGTCAATCTGCCGGTAGCGTCGTAGGTATAGCCCACGGTTCGCAAGTCCGGCAGCGTGACCTGAATCAGCTGCTTGCTGCTGTCATAGGAGAACGTGAGGCTGCGTCCGAACTGATTTGTTATGGACGTTAGTTCGCCCCTCGCTGCGTATGAGTACGTGTTTGTCCAGCCATTTCGCTCCGTTAGCGTCTGCAGCTTTCCGAAAGTATCAAAATACCGAATAGTCCCGTCATCTGCACGACGGTAAGTCCATCCTCCATTCGTTGTTTGCGCGAACGAATCTGCGCTATCGAAGGCCGTCCAGTTTGCTGTCCCCAGCGCTTTTCTGAACTCTCTGGGTTGACCTGAAGAATCAAAAACCCAGACCGAATCGTGACTGGCTCCTGTCGCAAATTCAAGCTTGATTTCGTGGTTGTGAATCCAAGCCTTCCCGAGTGCCCCAATTTTTCGATTGGGATCCGCGCCCCAGTTGCTTCGATAAGTACGAATGAGCGCTAGGGGTGATGGCCCGCCGTCAATGAAATCCATCTCTGAACGAAACTTTTCCCCTACAGCAGGAGCTACAGGGTGCCCTGCTAGCAAGCCAGCCGTACAGGAGTTCGCTGGCACCTCCTTGGGAATGGCCGTGCATGCTCCCGGCGTGCTTGTTTCTGCGAAGCCTCGTTTGCATTCGCATCTATTCTCGACCAATTCGCTATTTATGGGGCACATGTTCGATGCGAAGATGAAAGCCCAGACCCCGCACAAATGCCCCTGCGGATGTACTTGAAAGTTGTAAGGACCGGGCGGCCATCTTTCCCCATACCATCCAGAAAATGCTTCGCAAGCCTTTTCTTTGGAAGAAAACCACCCCCTTGAGGTGAGAAATTCAAGATAGCCGTCAGCCCTGAGAGTAACCGCTTGCGAGATCGGCGAAATTTCTGCTGATGCATTGTTGGAGCCGAGCACAACAAACAAGAGCATGGCACCAAGGCAGACTATCCGGTTGACGCGCTTAGCCATATCAATGGCGCACTTCGATAGCACATGGAGAATTGCGCGATTGCGTTTCGCGGTGGCAAGAATTTTTCCGGCTGTGCCGCGATCAAGACTCACGTGGCTTTGCATATTCCCGCACTCCCTCTCTATTCTTTTGCTATGTTCGGCCGCCATGGCACATTCGTTGAATGGTCACGCGCTGCTTAGGCGACGTGCGCACTGCACAATCGTAAAATCTTTTCAAGATAAACCAAATACTTTAATTGAGCAACGACAACTCGAAGTCGATCGCTCCCAAAGGCCGATGCCGCAGTTGCCGGCCACCTCCCACCAACTCCCGCACCGAACCTCAACGCCAACCATGCCCCTCATGCTCAAGTGCCGAGCCCCCTACGCCGCCCCCACCCGCACCGCCCTCCTCCCCCCATTCACCCCCACCCACACCTCCTGCCCCGCACTCTCCGCGCAGTAATCCAGCGCCTGCCGCAGCGCCGTATCCACGCTGCGCAACGACAGCTCGAATCGCGCCGCCGCTTCCACCCGCGTCATCTCATCGATGCGCAACGCGATCAGCACCGCGCGATGGCGCCGTGGCAGCCGCTCGATCGCACGCTCCACCGCCGCCACATCGGACCGCGCCTGTGCAATCGACTCGGGCCCGGGCGCGCGGTCCACCAATTCATCGAGCGCAACCTGCTCCTCCCCCGCGTACTGCCACGGCCGGTGGCTGCGCAGCCGGTCCACGGCGAGGTTGCTCGCCATGCGGTGGATGTAGGCCAGCGGGTTCTGCACGTCGTGCGCCAGGCCCAGGTCGCCGAGCCGCAGCCAGGCCTCGTGCAGGCATTCGCTCGCGAGGTCGGGGCAGCCCAGGTGGCGCAGCAGCCGGCGCCGCAGATGCTCGTAGTTCGCGACCAGGATGGCCTGCAGCGCGGCGCAACGCGGCGCGGGATCGGACGGCTCGCCGCATGAAGCGTCGTCCAAGGAATGGTCTGCAGTGCGGCACGGGATGTTCAGGCTCATGGCGGATCCGTCTCGGTGTGCATCGGCGGGCGAAAAGAGGCACGCTGCCGCCCCGCCTCCCGGTTCGCGGGAGGCGGGACGCAGGCGCCGGAGGGCGTGGGACCTAGCGGCCCTGCAAGGCGCGGCGTTCCTCGTCGGTCAGCCGCGCCACCTGCCGGGCATCGAACTGCCGGCCGTTGCCCACGAGCTGCACGGGGTTCGCGGGGTCGTAGCGCACGGCGCTGTCGCCCGCGCGCCCGGCCGCGGGCGGCGGCGGGTTGCGGCTGCCGCCCTCGGCCGGCTCGTTGCCGAAGCCGAGCACGCGCACGGTGAACACCGAGGGCAGCGCCTGGCGCGCCGCGGTGCGGTCGCGCTGCAGGCTCTCCTGCGCGGCCACCGCGGCCTGGGCCGCGGCCGCGCTGGCATTGGTCAGCGCGCCGACGTTCACGGCCGCGACCACCGGCAGGCCCTTGGTCTCGCCCTTGACCTGGATGTTGTCGGCGTTGAGCACCTGCAACGCGGCGATGTTGAGATTGCCCGCCACGCGCAGGCCGGCATCGCCGGCGTTCACGGTGCCGCTGGGCGCGACCAGGTCGACGTCGCCGTCGCCCACGGTGCCGATGCCGCTGCCGCTCATGTCCGACTTCTCGCGCACCACCGTCACGCCGTCGAGGTCGGTGACGACCTCGGGCGCCGAGGGCACGCGCAGGGTCTTCGCGCCGCGGCCGGCGTCGATGTTGCCGACCGTGGACCAGATGATCTGGTCGCTGCCCTGCTTCGTCACCTCGGGCACGAAGGACAGGATGCGCGACTGGTTCACCGTGACGTCGTCCTTGGCGAAGATGTCGATGTGGCCCGAGGCCAGCGTGACCAGGCCGTAGCCGGCCGGCACGGTGGCACCGAGCGCCGCCACCTGCAATCCGCCGCCGGGCGTGAGCACGTTGATGTCGCCGCCGGCCATGGTGCGCAGCATCAGCGTGTTGGCCGCCACGTCGCCCTTCCAGTCCTTGCCCGGGAACAGGGTGTCGATCGCCGCGTAGCCGCGGTTGTAGCCGCCGTTGCGCGGCAGGCCGCCCGTGCCCGGTTCGTTCTGGTCGCGGCCGGCCTCGCGCAGCTCGAGCAGGAAGGCCTGGCGCAGGAACTGCTGGCGCGCGGGTTCGGGCAGCGCCTGGAAGCGGGTCCAGGCATCGAGCGGCGCGAGCGTCTCGCCGGTCATGTCCTTCATGTACGACACGAGGCCGCGGCGCACAGTCTTCTCCTGCCCGCCGGGGCGTGTCTCGACCTGGTCCACCAGGTAGATCGGCACCTGCGTGCCGTCGGGCGCGCGGGTCTTGAGGTAGTCGGGCATCGCGGCCACGCGGGCCGGATCGAGGTAGGCCGCGGCGAAGGCGTCGTAGCCCACGGCGCCGTTCAGTCCGGCCATGACGGTGATCGCGGCGCTGTTGGCCGGCAGGCCGTTGATCTGCGTATCGGGCTGCGGCCGGTTGTTCCGGTCGTAGCGCTGGTTGCCCACCGTGCGCACCTGCAGGTTGTCGGCGTACACGTCGCGACCGGCGGCCAGCGTCAGCGTGCCCGGCCCCTGCATCTCGATGTTGCCGGTCAGGCTGTTGCTGATGGCGTTCTCGCGCTCGATCGGATCAACCCGCACCGTGGCCAGGATGTCGTTGCCCGCCTCCAGCAGCGTGGTGTCGGAGGCGCGCAGGTTGCGCCCCGCCACGCGCACGCCGCGGATGTCCTTGCCCGCGCGCACCCAGGTCTGCTCATTGGCCTTGAGGTCGAGCCCGAAGATCGAACCCTCGGCGGCATAGATGCGGCTGGGCTCGTAGTCGCCGGCCAGCGGCAGCACCGAGGGATTGCTCACGCTGCGCAGGTACGGGTCCTTGATGAAGGAAGCGCCCGACCAGTTGATCCAGTTGTCGAGCATGTCCTCCATGTTCATCTGGCTGAAGGGCGAACCCGCGCCGGCGGGCATGGTCGGCGAGGGCATCATCGCCGGCGTGGCATAGGCCATCGCGAGCGGCGCGGCGAAGCGGATGTCGTTCTTCGCGGCCAGCGAGACGTCGTTGGTGGTGCCCGGCAGCACGTACAGCGGGCCCTCGATCGACAGCCTGCCATTGAGCGCCACCGCCGACAGCCGCGCCGGATAGCGGTTGCCGCCGAAGCCGACCAGCGTGTCGTGGTCGAAGCTGCGCAGCAGCACGTCGCGGAAGATGAACTCCGCGCGGTTGACGAAGTGGATGTCGCCGCCGGTGGAGACCAGCTTCAGTGCGCTGCGGTCGGTGTAGCCGCTCATGTAGGCGCCGTAGTTGAGCTGCTGCCCGTCGGGGCGCAGGCCCTCGCCGTAGGTGACCAGCAGCGGGTCGACCACCGTCTGCAGCACCAGGTCGCCCGCGGTGCGCAGGCTCAGCGTGGCATCGCCGAGCGCGAGCACCGGCGCCACGCCGTAGCTGGTGCGCGTGATGCCGCCCATGCTGTCGTCGCGGCTCAGGGTCACGGTGCGGCCGACCGCGGTCTCGCCCGCGCGGATCTCGCCCGCGCCGCGCGCGACGTAGTACTGGCCGCCGCGAATCGCGCCGCCGGCCTCGACCTGCATCGCGCCGCCGTTGCGCATCTCGACGGTCATCGCCTCGCCCGCGGAGAGCCCGCCGCGCACGCGCATGTTGGTGGGCAGCGCGACCAGCAGGTTGCGCAGGTCGCCGCCCGCATGCACCGCCACGTTGCCGCCGCCGAGCGCGCCCACGCCCTGCTGGAAGCGGCCGTAGTCGATCCACCAGCTCGACTGCTCGGTCGGGTGGATCAGGGGGCCGAAGCTGCCATCGGGCCGCATGCCCAGCTCGCCGTTCTCGTACTCGCCGAAATAGCGCTGCGCGTTCAGCGTGCCCTGGCGGTTGAGCCACTCGGTGAAGCGCTGCCCCGCGGGCGCGGCGTCGATGCTGCCCTGCACGCCGATGTCGAGATTGCCGCCTTCGATGCCGTAGCTGGCCTTAGCGTTGGCGGTGGTGAAGTCGCTCCACACCGTCGTGTCCTTGCGGCCCGCGGTGTAGATCGCCGACTCCTTGTGCGCCAGCGTGAGATCGCGCCCCGCGCGCACCTCGAGGTCGCCGGTGCCGGTGCGCACCAGCTTGCCGGCGCCGTTGTCGGGCGTGGGGTCGCTGTCGCTCGGCTGCGCCGTGTTGGCGGTGCCGATCACGATCGAGCCCTTGCCCGCGGCCTGCGCGGCCAGCGGCCGCAATGCCAGCGCATTGGCCGAGTCGAGGTCGCCGCCGGCCACCAGCCGCAGGTTCCACGAGGCGCCGGGCTGCAGCACGCCGCTGCGGTCCGCCGCGTCGAAGCCGTCGCTCAGGTGGCCGTTGATCAGCAGGTTGCCGCCGGCGCGCAGGGTCAGCGTGCCGTCGCGCGCGCCCGGCAGATCGGCGAACAGGTTCCAGTCGCCGTTGAGCGCCAGGTCGCCGGCGCTGCGGATCTCGATGCCCGGCATGACCGCGAGCCCGGTGCCCAGGCGCCCGGCGATCGCGCCGGCGGCGGCGCTGAAGCGGCGCGCATCGGCGATCGCCTCGGCCTTGACCGCATCGACCGTGCCGTCCTGCGCCTCGTAGCGGCTGGTGCCCTCGAGCACCGCCGAGCGCGCGCCCATGACCGCGACGTTCAGCGCGCCGACCTCGATCTCGTCGTGGCCCGCGTTCTGCCGCGCGCGCAGGCGCACCTTGCCGCCCTCGTTGCCCGCCACGTCGATCTGGCCGCCGCGCAGCTCGAGCCGGCCGCCGGCCGCCTCGAGCGTGACGCGGCCGCTGCCGAGTTCGCCGGTCGCGCCGGCCAGCAGCTTCGCGCCGTCGCGCATCGCCACGCCGTTGCCGCCGGTGATGCGGATCGTGCCGCCATAGGCCGAGCGCGCATCCACGGTGCCGGCGATGTCGATGCTGCCGCGGTCGGCGGTGAGGCCGAAGTCCTCGACCGTCGTGAGCCCGCCGAGCACCACGTCGCCCTGGCGGATGCGGAACTGGCGCGAGCGGTTGAAGCCGGCGTCGTTCAGGCGCTGGCTGAAGCCCGCGAAGTCGGGCAGTGCCTCGATGTCGAGCGAGAAGCTGCCGGCCTTGCCGCCGGCACCGGCCTGCGCGGCGATGGTGCCGTCGAGCACCACGGTGCCGCCGTTCGATGCGGCCAGGCCCAGGGTGCCGGCGCTGCCGCCGCCCGCGTGTGCGGCCAGGCCGAGCCGGCTGCCGGCCTCGAGCCGGACGTCGCCGCCCACGGCCGACAGGTCGATGCGGCCCGCGTCGGCGTACTCGGCCAGGTCGAAGAAGCGCTTGGCGAAACCGCCCACGTCGATCAGCGCGCCCTCGCCCACCACCAGGTGGCCGCCGGTCGCCGTCATGCCGATGCTGCCGCCGAGCGCTACCGCGCGGCCGCCGAAGTCGATGGTCTTGCCGCTCAGGCTCAGGCGCGCGCCCAGGCTGTCCTGCAGGTCGCTGGGCGTGCCCGCGCCGGCATCGCCGCCCGTCACGCGCAGCGCACCCTGGGTGGCGATGGTCTGGGCCGCGCCGCCGCGGCCAGTCAGCAGCGGCGTGGCCAGGGTCAGCGCCGCGGCGCCGGTATCCACCACGCCCGCGCCCTCGCCGACGATCTGGTCGCGCCCCGCCAGCGTGACCGACCCGAAGCCGGCGAAGTCCTTGCGGCCCGCGCCCAGCACCAGCGTGCCGGCATCGAGCGTGAAGGCGCCGTTGCCGGTGCCGCTGCCGCCGGTGCCGCCGCCGCTGTTGATCAGCGTGACGGCATCGCCGCGGATCGTCACGTCGCCCGTGCCACGACCGACGAAGGCGGCGCCGTCGAAGGTCAGCGAATGCAGGCCGGCCGCGCCGAGGTCGAGCGAACCGTAGAAGTCGAAGTCCGAGTAGCTGCGCAGCGTCAGGCGCTGCGAGTTGGCGAGCTGCGCCAGCGCGCCGCTGTCGAGCACCATGCCCTCGGTGCCGCCTCCGAAGCCGATGCGGCCGGCCGACACCGACAGGTCGGCGCCGGCGATCCGCGCCGAGCTCGCGAGCTCGGTGGTGCGCGTCGCGTCGATCAGCAGCGCGGCGCCGCCGTCGACCAGCGCGCCCGCGCCGATCGTCACCAGGCCGCCGCGCGTGGTGTCCACGTTCTGGCGCAGCACCTGCACCGCGTCGCCGGCGGCCAGGCGCACCAGCGCGCCCCAGTCCTTCGTCGGCGAGGTGAGCACGTCGTCGGCCGCGTCCCTGGCGTCGATCACGCCGTCGCCGTTGTCGTCGAGGTTGCCGTCGGGGTCGGTGTAGACCGCCGGCGCCTTCGGCTTCATCACCAGGTTGCCCGAGCCGCGGCCGCCCGCGCCCTTGGCGCGCACCCGGCTGCCGCCCTCGATCGCCACCTGCTCGCTGGCCGCGAGGATGATCTCGGGCCCGCTGAGCTCGGAGCCCTCGCCGTTGCGCACCACGATGTCGGTGGCCGTCACGTCGATCTCGAGGCCGAGCGCATTGCCCTGGCGTTTGCCGCCCACCAGCAGGCTGCCGGCGCCGAAGTTCGACAGGCTCGCCGAATCGATCACGAGGTAGCCGTCGGCCTGCAGGCTGGCCGCGTCCAGGCCGGCGCCGACGATCGCGATCTTGCCGCCCGCGATGTCGACCAGCCCGCCGCGGCCGCCCGCGTCGGGCGCCGAGCGCAGCGTGCCGTCGAGCGTGAGCCGCTTGCCGGCATCGAACACCACGGCGCCGCCGTCGCGCGGCAGCCGGGGCGTGACGACGTTCTGGCCGCTCAGCCGGTACTGCGTGAGCTTGAAGGCCTCGGACGAGAAGAAGTCGTTGGCCGTGGCCTCGTTGTATTCGGTGTACTTGCGCAGCGTGTCGCCCGACATCACGCGCCAGGCCGAGGCCTGCGCGTCCTGCTGGCCGCTGTAGGCATTGCCGCCGCGGCCCTGCATCACCAGGCTGCCGTCCGAGGCCAGCGTGGCCGGCGCCAGCGCGCCGCCCCAGGCCTTGCCGGTGGCCTGCACCGCGAAGGCGCCGGGCAACAGCGCATAGCGCGCCGGCAGCAGGGTGTACCAGCCGGCCGCCAGGCCCGGCCCGCCCGCGAGCCAGACCCGCTGGCCCGCTTCGGCGGCGCTCGCCGGTGCGGCGGCGGTCTGCCCCGGCAGGATCGCGTAGGTGCCGGGCCGGTTCAGCACGTCATGCGAGCCGCCGGGCCCGGGCACGAACTCCCAGGCATAGAGGTCGCCGCCGCCCGTGATGTCCACCGTCGCGCCGCGCGCCAGCGCCACGTCGGGCGACTTGAGCGTGATCCGCTTCTCGGGCGGCGCGCTCAGCGAGCCGCCCGAGGGATTGGCCGCGTCCACCGCCTTGGTGGGATCGTGCCAGTGCTCGTCGTTGAGCAAGGTGCCGTAGGGCACGACCACGCCGGCACCCGACACCGAGGTCAGGCTGTTGGCGCCCAGCGCGAGGCGCTCGCTCGCGGCCAGTTCGATCTGGCCATGCGGCGCGCGCAGCACGCCGTTCTGCGCGATCGTCGGTGCTTCCAGCCGCAGGGTGCCGCCGGCCGACAGCGGCGTGTCGCCCGGCTCGCCGAACCGCTCGACGGCGATCGAACCGGTGGCGCGGATCACGCCGGTCATGGCCGTGCTCGGATAGACCTGGCCGGCCGCGAGCACCAGTTGCCCGTCGACGTCGAGGTTCAACTGCAACCGGGTGTCGTCGTTGATCTGATCGGGCAGCGCGCCGCCGATGCGGATCTCGCCGGCCTCGAGTCGCGTGCGGCCGAAGCCGCCGATGCGCACGGTGCCTTCGGGCGACACGCCCGCCTCGTTGCCCGAGACGATCTCGATCAGCTGGCCTGCGAGCTTCAGCTCGCCCTTGGCATCGGGCACCTCGGCCACCAGCGAGGCCGAGGCCGGCCCCGGCACGGTCAGCAGCGTGAGGTGCGGCGCGCTCAGCGACGACGAGGTGTCGGCATGTCCGAGGATCCGGCCCTGCAGCGAGATCGCGCGGCCCATCCTGATGTGCGCGTCGTCGAGGCGGATCGGCCCCTGCGAGGAATTCACCAGCGCGAGGTCGGCGAAGCCGCCGTTCGCGAAGGACTGCGGGCGCAGCGTCAGCGCGAAGGCCTGGCCCGGCTTCTGCAGGATCTCGCGCAGCAGCTCGCCGCCGAACAGGGTGTCGCGGAACAGGTCGAGCGTGGCCGGCGTCAGCCCGAACTGCGCCGGGTCGAGCGCCCCGACCGGGCCGGGCGCCGGCAGGCGGTCGGACAGCACCAGCTCCTTGCTCTCCGCCAGGTGCGCCAGCAGGCTCGACGGAATGATCATCGTGCCGTCGACCTCGTAGCCGAAGCTGCGCAGGCCCGGCGCCCAGTCGTAGTCCAGGCCCTGGCGCCAGTTGTTGCAGGCGCCGTCGACGAAGAAGCCGAAGCAGTCGGGATCCTGCAGCGTCTGGCTCAGGCGCTCCAGCGGCGAGCCGCCGGGCGCGGCGGGCACGTCCATGTTGATCCGGATGCGCCCGCCGATGCCGCCGGGACCGCCCGCGTTGCCCACCAGCGTGCTCTCGATCAGGCCCTGGCCCTTGACCTGGATCAGGCCGCCGTCGCTGTCGAGCCGGATCTTCGGCGTCGCCTTCGGCAGCTGCGTGCCGGTGCGGCCGGTGTCGGCCACGCCGTCGATCTCGCCGGTGGCCCCCGACACGTCGATCAGCGCGCCCTTCTCGAGCTGCACCTCGCCGGCCTGGATGTCGACCGAACCGCCGTCGCGCACTTCGCCCACCTGGCGGCCGCGGTTGTCGAGGTAGGTCAGCGGCACGCCGCGCGCCAGCAGTTCGCCGCCGGCCTGCAATGTGACCTTGCCGCCCGACAGCGAGATGCTGCCGGCCGGCGCGTCGAGCCGGCCGGCCACGGTGATCGTGCCCAGCTCGCCGCCGGCACCGAGCGACAGGTTGCCGCCGATGTCGGTGCGCACCACCGCGCCCGCCCCGATCGAGATCGCGCCGTTGGTGGTGCCCAGCGACAGCGCGGTGGGCTTGCGCGCCGCGCGCTCCTCGGGCCGCAGCATGCCGATCGGTGCGGCATCGGCCAGGCTGGCACCGCCGGGCAGGTGGCGCCAGTCGAAGTTCGCGAGATCGAGGCTCGACGCCTGCTGCGACACCGTCACGCCCTCGGGCACCACGATGCCGCCCTCGCCGCGCACCGAGACCGTGACGCGGCCGAAGCCGCGCTCGCCGTAGAGGGTGGGCGGCAGCAGCGTCACGAGCGGCTTGCCGGTCTCGGGATCGGTAGCCGCGCTGCCGCCGATCTGCACCGGCGAGAACACGTCGAGCACCAGGCTGCCCGCGGAACCGGCCGCGAAGGCGCGCAGGTTCAGCGCGCCCAGGTCCAGCTCGGGCGTCACGCCCACCAGCGTGACCGAACCCGCATTGCCCGCGCGCAACGCGGGCAGGCCGTTCTTCGCGACATCGACGCGGCCGCCGCCCGAGACGTCGAAGACCGCCGCCGGATCGGCCGCGATCTTCCCCACGCTGATCGAGATCGCGCCGCCGTCGATGGCCCAGGCGCCGCTGCCCGGGCCTTCGCGCCAGGTGTTGAGCCACTGGCCGCTGGCATCGAGCCGGCCCTGCGCGCCGATCTCGAGCGCGCCGTTGCTCGACGACAGGCCGATGCGCCCGCCCGGCGTGCGGATCTGGCCGAAGATGCGGATGTCCCGGGTCGAGCCCTCGGTGCCCGCCACCGTCAGCGAGGCGCCCGGCGACAGCTGCAGCTTCGCGCCGGCCGCGAGCTCGAAGTCGCCGTTGATGGTGTTCAGCACGATGCTGCCCATGCCCGAATTGCCGAGCATGTCGTCCGACAGGAAGCTCAGCTTGCGCGAGCCCTGTTCGTCGGGCTTGAGTTGCACGTAGAAATCGTCGCCGAGCGTGGTGAGCGCGCCGAAGTCCTTGGCCAGCCGCTTCGGGTCGTGGCTCACGATGATCGTGCCCGGCGACCAGGGCCGGCCGTCGGGCGTGTTCTCGCCGAGCTCGACCCGGCCGCCGAGGCTGGCCGCGGCCTTGGCCTGCGGCCGGTCGCCCGCCACCACGCCGCCGAGCATGTCGCCCTCGAGCACCATCGCGTCGCCCGCGTAGATGCGCAGGTCGCCGGCCTTGCGGCCCTCGGTGTAGCCCGCTTCCTTGTAGTTGGCGCCGATCAGCGGCGAGCGCCAGTTCTCCTTCACGCCCCAGCGCGCATGCTCGCTCGCGAACTCGCCCGCGATGCCGGTGTAGGTGATGTCGGGCAGCGCCTTGTCCATGGTGTGCACGCGGCCGTCGGCGCCCATGAGCTTGGTCGCGGTGTTCATGCCGTCGGAATAGCGCACCGAGCCGCCCGACACGTCGAGCACCGAGCCCGCGCGCGTGATCACCGCGCCGCCCGCGCGCAGGTTGATGCTGCCCGCGCTGGCCGACAGCTCGGCGAGGTCGGTCTTGCCGACACCGACCCAGCCCGACACGTCGGCCAGCGGCGTGCCGACCCAGGCGCCCGGCACCAGCGTCTTGCCGTCGGGCCCGGTCACCCACTGCACGCCCGACATCGGGCCGGCATCGAACAGGCCGTTGGCGCGCCGGTCGACGATCACCTTCTTGCCGCGCAGCCAGGAGTCGAGCAGCAGCGGCGAATCGCGCAGCTCGTTGATGCGCAGCTCGGCCTCGACGAAGTTGCGCGACATGTCGACCTGCATGCCCTGCAACCCGGCCACGCTCAGGAAGGCCTCGCTGTCGATGTAGATGCGGCTGGCGTCGCCGAGGCTGCCGGGCTTGAAGTACGGCAGCTGCGTGAACAGCGGGTTGACCGCCGACTCGGCCACGATGGTGCCCGCGGGCACCAGCACGCCCGCCTTCGGCCGCACGTCGATCAGCTGGCCGTACAGGGCCACGCGGCCCGGCTGGTAGCGCGTGACCAGCGCCGAGGCCTCGATCTCGCTGCGGTCGCCCGCATCGGGCAGCACCTGGGTGATGCTGCCCTCGCCCAGCGTGAGCGTGCCGGCCGACCAGTTGATCAGGTCGTTGACGCCGTCCGAGTACATGTGCGTGCCCAGCCCCCAGGCGCGCAGCAGGATCGAGCCGTTGCGGTTGTTGAGCGCGGTGGTCGAGGCCAGCACGCCCGATTGCCGCACGTCCTGCGCCTGCAGCGTGATGTTGCCGCGATCGGACTGCACGGTGCCGGTGTTCACCACCTCGTAGCCCACCGACTTGGCGCGCGCCGCCATCTCGGGCATCACCACGTCGCGCAGGCTGTTGACGAAGTTCGCGTCGCCATACACCGGCACCAGCTTCAGCGCGCCCTGCACCTGCCCGCCGGTGAAGGCCCAGCCCGGCACGGCCGACACCGCCACGTCGAGGCCGCGCGGCGCGTTCGGGTCCTGGGTCGAGGGCGTCTTCAGGTAGACGTTCTCGCCGGCCGCGAGGATCACCTGGCCGTCGGGCGCCGTGATGTGGCCCGCGTTGCGCACCTTGGGCGCGAACAGCATGACCTTGCCGCCCGACTCGACCGCCAGCCGCGCGCCGGCGTCCACGCGCACCTCGCCCGGCGCCGCGCCGGGATCGAAGCGGTCCACGCCGCCCATGCGGTCGGGCGCGCCGCCCTCGCCGGGCACGAAGCCCGACGGGCCGAAGACCTCGGGCTTGATCGACGTGAACAGGCCGAACTGCGGAATCGCGAAGTCGTTGCCCTGGCCGTCGAACTTCTGCTGGTTGTTGATGCCGAGGTTGAACTGCTTGTCCGACAGCGCGAGGCTCGAGGCGATCAGCGAGCGCGTGTTGACCTGGCTGGTGCCGTTGAAGACGATGCCGTTGCGGTTGATCAGGTAGACCGAGCCGTCGGCCTTGATCTGGCCCGCGATCTGGCTCGGCCGGCCGCTCGGATCGTTGATGCGGTTCAACGCGATCCATGCATTGGTGCCGTCGGGCTTCGCCCCGCCCTTCTGGTCGAACTGCACCGTGGTGTTGCGGCCCACGTTGAAGCTCTCCCAGTTGAGGATCGCCTTGTCCGCGGTCTGCTGGATATTGACCTGCGTGCGTCCGCCCGCGGCCGTCTGCACCGGTGCATTGGCGTTGAGCCAGCCCGCGGTCAGGCTGTTGGTGTCGACCGCGAGCCCGCCGGGCGCGAGGCCGTCGGGGATGTCGCTGCCGTCGTTCTGCGCCGCCTGGCGCGCGGCCGCCTGCGCCGCCTGCTGGGCGGCGATGGTGCGCGCCGCCATGTCGAGGTTGCCGATCGAGCGCCGCAGCTCGTCGCTGGCGCGCTGCTGCCCGGCCGGGTTCGTCAGCATCGACGCGGGCATGCCGTTGGGCAGCCGGCCCGTGGCCGCGGCCGCGCCCTGCACCGTGGTCTTGTTGGCGAACCAGGCGCCGCTGAAGGCACGCTGCGCCTGCGCGTCGACGAGCGCGCCGTTGGCGACCAGCGTCACGGCGATGGCGCGCGCGATCGGTGCCATGCGGAAGCGCCGCCGGGCCGGCTGGTTGGTCGATGGGTGGGGAGTGCCCAGGGATCCGCGTGTGCTCATGAGAAGTGCTTGCCCGAAAGTGAAGGTCGTGGAGTTCCGAGCACCGTGGGTGGTGCGCTGAATTTCCGGTGCGCTAAGACGAACGGGCCGTGCGCAAACCCCCAACTTTTTTTGAGCCGCTGTCTCAGCTCAAGAGCAGCAGCCCGCCGGGCAGCGATCGCGCACGCAGCCCGAAGGTGTGCTCGAGCTGCGCCAGCGCCGAATCGAGCGAAGCCAGCCGGAAGCGGCCGCTGACCCGCTTCTCGCCCGCGGCGCCGTTCACCAGCAGCACGCGGCCCGCGCGGTAGCGGTTGATCTCGGCCAGCACCTCGGCCAGCCGCGTCTGGTCGAACACGAGTTCGCCGCGCCGCCAGGCCGACACGTTCTCGAGCGCGACGCGCGCGATGCCGCTGAGCGACTGCGCGTCGTACACCGCCTGCTGGCCGGCCTGCAGCGCGCGCACGCCGGCCGGATGCTCGATGCGCAGCGCGCCCTCGACGCAGGTCACGCAGACCTTGCCGTCGAGGTGCCGCACCTCGAAGCGCCCCGCGTGCGCGAGGCTGCGGCCGGCGCCGGCCACCACGCCGAACGGGCCGCCCTCGGCCAGCAGGTCGATCGCGGCCTCGCCCGACAGCAGGTCGATGCCCGTGAGCTGGCCGGCCGCGCGCTCGCGGCGGATCCGGGTCTGGGTGTTGAGCGTCACCTGCACGCGCGAGGCCAGCGCCAGCGTGCGCTGCTCGCCGACGGCCGTGCGGTCGTCGGCCGTGCCCTCGCCCGCCGCGGGCCAGAGTCCGCCCTGTGGGTAGGCCACCACCGCCACGCCGGCCACCGCGGCGGCGCTCACGGCCGCGCCCAGGAAGGCGCGGCGCCCGAAGTTCCGGCCCTGCAGCGCGCGCTCGTGCGCCGCGGCCGCCGCGGGGCGGGTGCGCAGGTACTCGCCGCTCACGGGCCGCAGCGCCGCCCAGCGCTGCTTGACCTCGTGGAAGGCCGCGCGGTGCGCCTCACTGGTGTGGAGCCAGCGCTGGAAGGCCTCGGCGTCCGAGGCCTTGACCTCGCCCGAAGCGAGCAGGCGCAGCCAGACGCGCGCCTGCGCCGGCAGCGCGTCGCCCGGTGCGTCGCGGTCGTCGACCGATGCCGTCATGGCTTCATGCCGGACAGCCCCGGTGCGCCGAGGAAACGATGGAAAAGTGCTTCACCCACCCAGACGAACGGCACCCCGCAAAACCCCCAACTATTTTTTGTCATGGTTCATCTGCGCGTCGAGGTAGTCGTGGGCGCGCTTGAGTTCGTGCTCGACCACGCGTAGGGAGAGGCCCAGCCGCGCCGCCACGTCCTTCTGTTGCAGCCCCTCCCAGCGCACCAGCATCAGGATCGTGCGGCGGCGCTCGGGCATGCGGTCGATGAACTTCAGCAGGCTCGTCACCTCGGAGCGCAGCTCGGCGGTGCGCGCGGGCCCGGGCGCCGGGTCCGACAGCTCCATCAGCGACTGCACCTCGTCGATCGACAGCGAGCGGCTCTGGCGGCGCTGGATGTCCATCGCGATGTTGACGGCCACGCGCACCAGGTAGCTGCCCGGGCTCTGGATCGCGTCCTCCTCCTCGCGGCTCTGCAGGCGCAGCCAGGTGTCCTGCAGCGCGTCGCCGGCCAGGTCGCTGTTGCCCAGCAGCCGCGTCACGCGCCGCTTGAGGCTGGCGTAGTGCCGCGACAGGTAGTCCGACAGGATCGGGCGCGCGTCCTCGGTCATGGCCGGTTCTCGCAGCGCGGCGCGTCGGGGTCGGCCGCATCGCGCGGCAGCAGCACCAGGGTCAGCGGCTGCGCCATCGCGGGCGGCGGCGCGCGGTCCACGCGCACGCGCTGCAGGGCCTCGCGCACCGCGGCGTCGCGGCGCGCATTGCCGGTCGAGGTCAGCAGGCGCGGCTTCTGCAGCGCACCGGTGGCATCGACCTCGAAGCGCAGCAGGGTGCGGTAGCCGCCAGGCGCGGTGCGCGCATCGGCGCACAGGGCCTGCCAGACGCGCGCCTGCACCCAGGCGCCGTAGTCGGTGTCCACGCCATCCGTGGCCGTTCGCGCCGCCAGCGCGCGCGCGTCGACCGGCTTCAGCACGAAGGCATCGGCCGGCCCGTCGCGCATGCTTTCGGCGGCCAGGCCCGTGCCCTCGAGCAGCAGGCGCAGCGCGGTTTCGGGGGCGTGGTGGCCGCGCACGGCGGCCGAGGTGCGGCCGCTCACGGCCGCGCTGTCGAACAGCGCCGGGCGGCCCGACTGCAGTGCATAGCGCTGCAGCGCGGCGGCCAGGGGCTGCGCCGCGATGTCGAAATCGACGCCGGGCGCGGCGGCCTCGGGCAGGGCGGCCGCGTCATCCAAGCGCGCCGCGTCGCCATCGGCGGCCGTGGCCCACGCGGGCATCCAGAGCCCGCACAGCAGCGACAGCGCCAGGGCATGGCGCTGCCCACGGGCGGCGAGCGGGCGCACCCTGCGAGGAGACGAATCGAGCCGGCAAGGTGGGTGCGCCATTCTGGAAGCCCGCCATCCTCGCGCCCGAATATGACGTCGGTGCTACACCAAAGCATTCCTGGTGCCCGGCAGCGGATGCGCGGATCGGGCAATATCGCCGGCTCGCCCCGGGGGCCGGCCGCCGGGCCGAAGCGCCCTCTTCCGTCATTCCAAGAAAGAAAGGCTCACGCCATGACCTCCCTCGCCGACTTCCCGATCACCCAGAAGTGGCCCGCCCAGCACCCCGAGCGGCTGCAGCTCTACTCGCTGCCCACGCCCAACGGCGTGAAGGTCTCGATCATGCTGGAGGAGATCGGCCTGCCCTACGAGCCGCACCTCGTGAGCTTCGGCAGCAACGACCAGATGTCGGAGGCCTTTCTCTCGCTGAACCCCAACAACAAGATCCCCGCGATCATCGATCCCGATGGCCCGGGCGGAAAGCCGCTGCCGCTGTTCGAGTCGGGCGCGATCCTGTTCTACCTGGCCGAGAAGACCGGCAAGCTGCTGAGCGCCGACCCAGCGAAGCGCTACGAAACCCTGCAGTGGGTGATGTTCCAGATGGGCGGCATCGGCCCGATGTTCGGCCAGCTCGGTTTCTTCCACAAGTTCGCCGGCAAGGAGTTCGAGGACAAGCGCCCGCGCGACCGCTACGTGGCCGAATCGAAGCGCCTGCTCGGCGTGCTCGACAAGCACCTGGCCGGCCGCGAATGGATCATGGGCGACGACTACAGCATCGCCGACATCGCGAGCTTCCCGTGGATCCGCAACCTGATCGGCTTCTACGAGGCGCGCGACCTGGTCGGCTTCGACAGCTTCCCGAACGTGGCGCGCGTGCTCGAGCGCTTCGTGGCACGGCCCGCTGTGATCGCGGGGCTGACGATTCCGAAGGCGGCGTGATGCCTAGGGCGAGGTGCTCGCGCGTTCGGTCGCCCCGCACCCGGGCCGGCGCTTCTTCATCACGACGCGCCTGAAGGGTCGAGCGGCCGCCGTCCGCGGCTCAGTGCGCGGCCAGCTCGGGTTCCGAAGCGGACTCGCGCGGCACTTCGTAGAGATGGAACGGCGGCACGTCGGGCCGGCTGCGCTGCAGCAGCGGCTTGGCGACGTTGTAGACCGGCGTGCCGTTGATGGTGCGACCCTCGAGCGTGCCGCGGTGCGCATGGCCGTGGAACACGGCATCGATCGGGTAGCGCAGCAGTGGCTCCTCGAGCCTGCTGCTGCCGAGGAAGGCGAAGATCTCGCTCGGCTCGCCCTGCACCGTGCCCACGATCGGCGCGTAATGCAGCATCGCGATGCGGCGCCGGGTGCGCAGCTTGGCGAGCGCCGACTCGAGCTTCATCGCCTCGTTGAGCGCCTCCTGCACGAACATCTTGATCGCGGGCTCGCCCCAGGCGCCGAGCGAGGCGCGGCCGAAACCGCCCGCGAAGCCCTTGACGCCCGCGATGCCCACGCCCTCGATCTCGCAGGCCGAGCCGTCGAGCATGCGCACGCCGATCCGCGTCAACGCCTCGTTCACCACCTCGGGCGTGCCCGACTCGAAGTCGTGGTTGCCCAGCACGGCGACGATCGGGATCGAGAGGCCGCCGAGCTCCTCGGCCAGCACCCGCGCCTCCTCCGCCGTGCCGTAGTCGGTCAGGTCGCCGCACAGCAGCAGCGCGTCGGCCTCGTCGGCGGCCTGCGCGAAGAAGTCGCGCAGCGAACCCGCGGAGTCCTTCTGCACATGGATGTCGCCGACGGCGGCGAAGCGGACGTGGGTGGATGATTTGGGAGTAGGCATGCAACCCACCGTGCACCCCACCGCCGCGCGCCGTCATCGGCCTCCTCCCGCTGCGCTTGTAGGCGCCCGTCTGACATTCGATGGGGCCCTTTGCCCCTGCCCTGCCTCCAGCGCGGCGGCATTCACTGCGTGCATGACGCCCTCCACCATCCTCGCGCCCTCGCTCGAAGACGAAGTCGAGCCGCGGGTGGCCGATTTCTACCGGCGCGCGCTGCGCGCGCTCGACGAGGCCGGCATTCCGTTCCTCGTCGGCGGCGCGTTCGCGCAGGCCTGCTACACCGGCATCCGCCGCTCGACCAAGGACCTCGACCTCTTCATCCGCCGCGAGGACTACGAGCGCATCGCGCAGGTCGCGCTTCGGCATGGCTGGCGCACCGAGATGACCTTTCCGCACTGGCTCGGCAAGGTCTACGACGGCCAGGAGTTCATCGATCTGATCTTCAATTCGGGCAACGGCCTCATGCCGGTGGACGCGCGCTGGTTCCACGGCAACTGCCGCGCCGACGTGCTCGGCGTTTCCGTCTGCGTCGCCAACGTGGAGGACTGCCTGGTGTCGAAGGCCTTCATCATGGAACGCGAGCGCTACGACGGCGGCGACATCGCGCACCTGCTGCAGGTCAACGCGCTGCGGCTCGACTGGCCCGGGCTGCTGGAGCGCTTCGGCGCGCACTGGCGCGTGCTGCTGGCGCACCTGACGCTGTTCGGCTACATCTATCCCGCCGAGCGCGACCATGTGCCCGGCTGGGTGATGACGATGCTGATGGGCCGCCTCGCCGGCGAGCTGCGCACGACCGAGGCCCCGGGGGACAACGTGTGCGCCGGCACCCTGCTCTCGCGCGAGCAGTTCCTGCACGACATCGAGCGGCTCGGCTATGTCGATGGACGCCTCACGCCCGCGAGCACGATGACGCCCGAGGACATCGCGGTGTGGACCGAGGCGATTCCCGCGCGGGCCGAGGCCCAGGGCGGGAAGCCTTCGGACTGAAACCTCACCACTTCACGCGAACGCCCACCCCCGCATTGACCGAGCTGCCCACGCGTGCCGCGCCACCCGAAGCCCACTGCTTGCCGAGCTCGCCATACAGGCTCGTGCGCTGGCTCAGCGCCAGCGTGAAGCCCGCTGCCAGCTCGGTGCTCGTGCCGCCGATCGGTGCACCCACCGGCGTGATCGCCGCCGGGTTCACGAAGCGCGCGACGTCGTTGCCCTTCGAGCTGCGGTAGACGTTCAGGCGCGCATAGGGCTGCAGCGTGCCCGCTCCCGTCGCGAAGCTGCCCTTGATGCGCACGCCCGCGCGCGCGGTCCAGCTGCTGTCGGCGTCCTGCTGCACCAGCGCACCCGGGATCGCCACGTCGTCCAGCCGCAGGCGCTGATGGATCAGCTGCAGTTGCGGCTCCACCGACCAGCCACCCGAGCCCAGCGCGAAGGCCTTGCCGACCTCGATCGAGGCCAGGAAGCTGTTGCCCTTGCCCGTGACACCAGCGCTCAGTTGCGGCTGCACCGTGTAGCGATGGCGGCCGGCCTGCAGCACCGCGTCGGCATAGAAGCCGTCGTCGCTCGTGAACGTGCCGTACAGGCCCAGGTACTGGCTGCGCAGGTCGTTGCGGCCTGCGGCGCCGTTCAGGAGGCCGCTGCTGAAGCCGCTGACACGCGTGTCGCCTTCGAGTTGACCGACATAGATGCCCGCGCGCCAGTTCGCATTGGCCCACAGGTCGGTGCCGGCCTGCAGCCCGCTCACGCGGCCCTCGGCATGTGGCGAGACGGTGCCGCCCTGGCGGATGTCCATGTCGGTGGAGATCAAACGGCCCCAGGCGCGGCGGTTGCCGCCGTCGATGCTCGTGCTCGCGCCGCCGCTGCCGCGCACGTCGTCGTCGCCGATGCGCTGGCTCAGGCTCGCGAGCATGCCCAGGTTGCTCTGGCGCAGCTGGTTCGGCAGCGCAGCGAAGAGCGAGGCTTCGGCGCGGTAGGTCGGCAGCGAGGCGCCCGGTTCGGCCTCGGTGCGCAGGTACCAGTTCTCGCCCTCGCCGCCGGCATCGCCTGCGTACAGGCGGTACTCGTAGGCGCCGGCATCGACACGGCCGCCCGAGAGCACGAAGGCGTCCTTGCTGCTCTGCGCGGTGGTGGTCGCGCCGTTCTTGGCGCTGATCAGCTCGATGCCCGCGCCGCTGGTGCGTGCGCCCAGGCCGCCGAGGTTGGTCACCTGCACCGTGGTCTTGCCGCTCGCGCTGGCCGAGGCACCGTCGAGCACCAGGCGGTCGGCGATGCCTGGGTTGTCGAGCTTCGCGCCCAGGCGCAGCACGCCGTTGTTGCCGACGTAGGGGCCGGTCAAGGTGAGCGTGGTGCCGGGGACCGTGCCCAGCAGGGAGACGGTGCCGGCGTTGGTGAGGCCGGCCATCTTCTGGCTGAAGCCGCCGAGGTCGAGCGTGGCGCCGCTGGCGACCACAGCGCTCGAGACTGCGCTGAAGGCGTTGGTGGCGCCAGCCTTCAGGGTGCCGCCGGTCACGCGCGTCTCGCCTGCGTACGTTGCAGTGCCTGACAGCGTGAGCGTGCCTGTCCCCACCTTCACGAGCGAACCTGTGGTGCCGGTGATGGCGCCCGAGATCGTGTTGTCGCCGCCGATGGCGCCGGTGGTCAGCGTCTTCGCGCCGAGCACCACATCGCCCGCGCCACTGAGCGAGCCGATGCTCGTGCCGGTGGTCGTGAGGTCGATGCGCACCTGGCCGCCCGCTGCATTGGTCACCGTGGCGCCTGCGGCACTCGCGGTGTCCTGCAGACGCAGCGTGCCGGCATTGGCGATCGCGAGCTTGCCCGCATCGGCCTTGCCGCCGAACTGCAGCGTGGCACCCGAAGCGATGCTGGCAGGACCAGTTCCCAACGCACCCGTGGTGTCAGTCGTCAACGTGCCCGCATCCACCAGCGTGCCACCGCTGTAGCTGTTGGCGCTGCTCAAGGTCAGCGTGCCCGCGCCGATCTTGCGCAACTTGCCCGTGCCGCTCATCGCGCCCGCATAGGTGCCCGCTGTCTTGCCCTGGTCGAATGCCACCTCGGCGTTGTTGACGATATTGCCCTGCAGGCTCGTCGCGCTGCCCTGCAGCACACCACCCTTGACGGTGGTGCCACCGGTATAGGTGTTGGTGCCACCGAGGATCAACCGGCCCGCATCCTCCTTCGAGATCCCGCCCGTGCCGCTCAGCGCGACATTGAGCGTGGCCGCCATCGCCGCGCCCGCGGCCGTCCCATCGCCCACGCGTATCACCGAGTTCGCGTTGTCCACCACGATGCCATCGCCCTGCACCACGTAGCCGTCGGTGGCGAACTGCGCACCGGCGATGCGCACAGCACCGCCAACAGCATCCACGGTCACGGTGCCGGCCTTGCCGCCGAACACCGCGAACTGGTTCTGTGCCCAATTGGCGTTGAGCTTGCCGTCCATGTCGGTCCAGCCGTCCATCGACGGCTGCGGGTTGCCCACGCGCCAGGTGCCGCTGCCGCCGGCCACCTGGCCGTCGTTGTACTTGGTGCTGTCGCCGCCATCCCAGAAGTTCAGCGACAGGCCCGCGCGGTTCACCAGGTTGACCTGGTTCGCCACCGAGGTCTGCACCTGCAGGTCGACCGTCTTGGCCGAGCCCGGCACGGTGCCGATGTCCAGGCCGTTGTCGGTGAAGCTGCCGCCGTAGCTCATCAAGCGATACAGGCCGGGGCCGAAGCTGCCGCCTGCGGACTGCGCGATGTTCAGCGTGCCGTCGAGGTTCAGGTTCCCCGTCACGTTGATCAGGTCGTTGAGCGGGCCGCCTGGCACACCCGCCTGGCCGAGTTCGTAGTTCAGCGTGGAGCCGCCCGCAAGCGTGAGCGCGCCCAAGGTCAGCGTGCCGGGGCTGTTGCCCGCAGCCAGGATGCCGCCCTTGTCGACCGTGACCGCGCCCGCGATGCTGCCGCTGCCCGCGAGCGTCGCGCCGCTCTGGATCTGAACCGCACCCGTGCCCGTGGCACTGCCGCTCTTGTTGTTCACGCTCAGCGTGCCCGCGCCCACGGTGGTGCCGCCGGTGTAGGTGTTCGCGCCCGTGAGCGTCAGCGTGCCGCTGCCTACCTTGACCACCGAACCACCCGTGCCGCTGATCGTGCCCGACAGCGTGGCGTTGTCGCCGCTGGCGCCCAGCGTCAGTGCCTTGGCACCGAGCACGAGGTCGCCGGCACCGCCGATCGAGCCGAAGCTCACGCCGGTCGTCGCCTGGTCGATGCGCACCTGCGCGCCGGCCTGGTTGAGCACCGTGGCCTTGTCGGCCGAAGCATCGTCCGCGAAGGCCAGCACGCCGCCCGCGGCGTTGGTGATGGTCGACGTGCCCGCGTTCGCCTTGCCCTGGAAGCGCACCGTTCCCTGGTTGCCGATGGCCGTGGTGCCTGCATCGAAACTGCCACCCAGTTGCAGCGTGCCGCCCGAGGCCACGCTGGCTGCGCCGCTGCCGAGGGCGCCCGTGATGTCGGTGGCCAGCGTGCCTGCGTCGACGAAGGTGCCGCCTGCGTAGCTGTTGGCGCTGGTCAAGGTCAGCGTGCCCGTGCCGATCTTGCGCAGCTTGCCCGTGCCGCTCATCGTGCCCGCGTAGCTGCCGGTCTTGGCCTGGTCGAACACGACCTCGGCGTCGTTGACGATGCCACCTTGCAGGCTCGCCGTATTGCCTTGCAGCACACCGGCCTTGACCGTGGTGCCACCGGTGTAGGTGTTGGTACCACCAAGGACCAGGCGGCCCACGTCGTCCTTGACCAGACCACCCGCGCCAGTCAGCGCGACATTCACCGTGGCCGTGCGATCGACGTCCGTGCCCGAGCCATCGCCCACGCGCACCACCGTGCCGGAAGCGCCGAGTTCGATCGCATCGCCCTGCAGCACATAGCCGTCGGCCGCGAACTGCGCGCCATTGATGCGCACCGTACCGCCCGCATTGCTGACCGTGACCGTGCCGCCCGTTCCGCCGAAGACCGCGAACTGGTCCTGTGCCCAGGCTGCATTGATCTTGCCGTCGGCACCGGTCCAGCCGTCGCCGGGCACGCCCACACGCCAGGTGCCCGAGCCGCCGGCGATCTTGCCGTCGTTGTACTTCGTGTTGTCGCCGCCATCCCAGAAGTTGAGCGACAGACCCGTGCGGTTTACCAGATTGACCTGCTGCGCCACCGAGGTCTGCACCTGCAGGTCCTTGGCCGCGATCGGCGCGCTGCCGATGTCCAGGCCGTTGTCGGTCAGGCTGCCGGTGTAGTCGATCAGGCGGTAGATGCCCGCGCCGAACACACCGCCCTTCGATTGCGCCACGTTGAGTGTGCCGTCGAGCTGCAGGTTGCCGTTGACTTGCACGCGGTCGTTGAGCACACCGCCCACGGTGTTCGCTTGACCGAGGTCGTAGTTGAGCACCGCACCATCGGCGAGGTTCAGGCCGCCGAGCGTCAGCGTGCCGACGCCTGCATTGCCTGCCGACAGCACACCACCCTTGGCGATGCTCACAGCACCCGCCACGCTGCCATTGCCCGCGAGCGTCGCGCCGCCCTGCACTTGCACGGCGCCCGTACCCGTCGCGCTGCCACTCGTGTTGTTCACGGCCAGCGTGCCGCCCGCCACCGTGGTGCCACCGGTGTAGGTATTGGCACCGCTCAAGCCGAGCGTGCCGCTGCCGACCTTCACGACCGACCCGCCGTTGCCGCTGATCGTGCCCGACAGCGTGGTGCTCGTGTTCAAACCACCCGTGGTCAGCGCCTTCGCGCCCAGTTGCACATCACCCGCGCCCTCGAGCGAGCCGATGCCCACACCCGCCGTGGTGAGCTTGCTGATGCGCAGCAGCGCCCCCGCGTTGTTCACCACCGTCGCCTGGTCCGCGCTCGCGCGGTCGGCGATGTCGATCACACCGCCGTTCCCATTGACCAGGCGCGCCTGCCCCGCGCTCGCGTCGTCGAGCAGGTTGACCAGCCCGCCGGCGAAGTTCGTGATCTGCGCCTTGCCGCCATTCGCGTTGAACCACAGCGTGGTCGAGCCGCCGCGGTTCTCGATCACCGCATTGCCCGCGCTCGAGCTGTCGCGGAACTCGACCGAGGCGCCCTGGTTCGTCGTGATGCTCGCGTCGCCGGCCGAACTGCTGTCGCGGAATGCGACGAAGCCGCCGTTGTCGCCCGGCGCGCCACCGCGCGCGGCCACGGTGATCGCGAGCGCGCCCGCTTCGGCCGTGTTGGCGAAGGCCAGCGAGGCGTTGTCCGCCACGGACACCGGGCCGCTGCCGAGCGCGCCCGTGACCAGCGCCTCGACCGCGCCCGCGGCGACGTCGGTGCCGCCGACGTATGCATTGGCCGCACCGAGCTGCAAGATGCCCGCGCCGATCTTGCGCAGGCTGCCCGCGCCGCTCACGATGCCGTTGAGCGCGACGGTCCGGTCGATGTCGAAGCTGTTGACACCCGCCCCCAGGCTCACGGCGCGCGTCCCGGTGGTGTCGCCGGTCACGTGCAGGGTGGTGCCCTCGAGCGCGAGGCCGCCCGTGGCCGCGCCGAGGTTGGCGTCCGAAGCGATCTGCAGGATGCCGCCCTTGACGGTGGTCCCGCCGCTGTAGCTGTTGCTGCCATCGAGCACCAGGGTGCCCTGATCTTCCTTGACCAGGCCGCCCGTGCCGGTCAGCGAGGACGCGATGGTCGCGGTCATGCCTGCGCCGGCTGCGGTGCCGTCGCCCACGCGCACGGTGGTCGCCGCGTTGCCGAGCTCGATCGCATCGCCCTGCACGCGGTAGCCGTCGGTGGCGAACTGCGCGCCGGTGATGCGCACCGTGCCGCCCGCGTCATTGACCGTGACAGTGCCAGCAGTGCCGCCGAACACCGCGAACTGGCCTTGTGCCCAGGCCGCATTGATCTTGCCGTCGACACCGGTCCAGCCATCGCCCGGAATCCCGACACGCCAGGTGCCCGAGCCGCCGGCCACCAGGCCGTCGTTGTACTTGCTCGCGTCGCCGCCATCCCAGAAGTTCAGCGACAGGCCCGCGCGGTTGATCAGGTTGACCTGCTGCGCCACCGAGGTCTGCACCTGCAGGTCGGTCTTGGCGCCGGGTGCGGTGCCGATGTCCAGGCCGTTGTCGGTCAGGCTGCCCGTGTAGCTGATGAGCCGGTACAGGCCCGCGCCGAAGCTGCCGCCCGCGGACTGCGCCACGTTGAGCGTGCCGTCGAGCTGCAGGTTGCCGTTGACGTTGACGAGGTCGTTGAGCGGACCGCCGACGGTGTTGGCCTGGCCGAGCTGGTAGTTCAGCGCCGCGCCATCGGCCAGGCTCAGGCTGCCGAGCGTCAAGGTGCCGGGGCCCCCATTGCCCGCCGACAGCGCGCCGCCCTTGGCGATGCTCACCGCGCCCGCGATGCTGCCGCTGCCCGACAGCACCGCGCCGCCGAGGATCTGCACCGCACCCGTGCCGGTCGCGCTGCCACTCGCGTTGTTCACTGCGAGCGTGCCCGCGGCGACGGTGGTGCCGCCGGTGTAGCTGTTGGCACCACTGAGCGTGAGCGTGCCCGCGCCGACCTTGACGATCGAACCGCCCGTGCCCGACCCCGGCTGCGCGAACACGCTGCCCTTGTCGCTGACCGTACCTGAGAGCGTGTCGCTGGTGTTCAGCCCGCCCACGGTGAGCCGCGTGGCGCCGAGAACGACAGCGCCCGCGCCCGAGAGCGAACCGAGTTCGACACCGGTCTTGGCGGTCGAGCCCGAGACATCGACCACGCCGCCCGCGGCATTGGCGACCGTGGCACCCGTGCCCGAGCTGTTGTCGGCGAAGCGCACCAGCCCGCCCGATGCATTGCCGATCTGCGCGCCGCCGGCCGTGGCGTTGCCGCCGAAGCTCAGCTGGCTCTTGCCGCCGTTGGCGATGGTCGCGCTGCCGGCGCTGGCATCCTGGAAGAAGTAGACCGACCCGCCCGCGTTGGCGATGGTCGACGTGCCCGCGCTGGTGTTGCCGCTGAACTGCACCGAATTCACGCCCGCTGTCTGCCAGCCCGCGCCGTTGAGCGTGATCTTCGAGCTCGCGGCCGTGGCGTTCTGCGCGAAGGCCAGCATGTTGCCGCTGTCCGCGCTCGCGGCGCGGCCCACGGTGTAGTCGTTGCCGCCCGCGCTCGCCTTGTCGGTGTAGAGCAGCGTGGTGCCGTTGCCCTGCTGGCGCACCGCGCCGCTGCCGAGCACACTGCTGGCGGTGGTGGTGATGCTCGCGCCGTCCTGCAGCAGCGTGCCGCCGCTGTAGCTGTTGGCCGTCACCAGGCCCAGGGTGCCGCCCTTGCCGGTCACGGTGAGCAGCCCGTTGCCGCTGATGAGGCCGCCCACGCCGAAGACGCTGTTGCCCAGGTCGATGGTGCCGCCACCCGCGCCCAGCGCGAGCGCGCGCGAGGCGAAAAACGGCGCGGAGCCGGTCGCGATGCGCAAGGTGCCGCCGTCGAGCGCCAGGCCCTTGCCGAACGCACCGAGGTTGTTGTCGGCCGAGATCTGCAGGATGCCGCCCTTGACCGTGGTGCCACCCGCATAGCTGTTGTTGCCGGTCAGCACCAGCGTGCCGCCGTCGTCCTTCACGAGGCCGCCCGCGCCGCCGATCGACGCCGCGATGGTCGCGGTCATGCCCGCGCTCGCGCTGGAGCCGTCGCCCACGCGCACCACCGTCTGGGGGGCGGTGATGGTGAGCGGGTCGCCGTTGATCGTGTAGCCGTCGACCGCGAACTGCGCGCCGCCCAGGCGCACCGCACCGCCCGCGCCCTTGTTGTCCACCGTGACGGTGCCGGCCTGGCCGCCGAAGATCGCGAAGCCGTCCTGCACCCAGGTGCCGTTGGCCAGCCCGTTGGCGTCGGTCCAGTTGTCGCCGGGCGCGCCCGCGCGCCAGGTGCCCGCCCCGCCCGCGATCTTGCCGTCGTTGAAGTTGGCGCTGTTGCCGCCGTCCCAGAGGTTCAGCACGAGGCCGTCGCTGTTGAGCAGGTTGACCTGGTTCGCCACCGAGGTCTGCACCGAGAGCTTGCCCGTCGGTGCCGTGCCGATGTCCAGCCCGTTGTCGGTCAGCGTGCCCGTGTAGTTGATGAGGCGGTACAGCCCCGCGCCGAACTTGCCGCCCGCGCTCTCGGCCACGTTGAGCGTGCCATCGAGCTGCAGGTTGCCGTTGACGTTGATCAGGTCGTTGAGCGTGCCACCGGCCACGCCGGCCTGGCCCAGCTCGTAGTTCAACGTCGAGCCGGCATCCAGGCTAAGCGCGCCGACGCTCAGGGTGCCGACGCCGCCATTGCCCGCCGACAGGGTGCCGCCCTTGGCCACCGTGACCGCGCCCGCGATGCTGCCGGTGCCCGCGAGCGTCGCACCGCCCTGCACCTGCACGGCGCCCGTGCCGGTCGCGCTGCCGCTCGCGTTGTTCGCGGCCAGCGTGCCGGCCGCCACCGTGGTGCCACCGGTGTAGCTGTTGGCCCCGGTGAGCGCCAGCGTTCCGCTGCCCACCTTGACGACCGAGCCACCGGTTCCGCTGATCGTGCCCGACAGGGTGGTGCTGGTGTTGAGCCCACCCGTGGTCAGCGCCTTCCCGCCCAGCAGCACGTCGCCCGCGCCGTCGAGCGCACCGACGCTGGTGCCCGCATTGACGAGGCTGCCGATGTCGAGCTTCGCGCCCGCGTTGTTGACCACCGTGGCCTGGTCGGCGCTCGCGCGGTCGAAGAAGTCGATCAGCCCGCCGCTTTCGTTGACCAGCCGTGCCTGCCCCGCGCTCGCGTCGTCGAACAGGCGGATGCGGCCACCCGCGAGGTTGGTGATCTGCGCCTGGCCCGCGCTGGCATTGAGCCGGAAGTCGGTCGAGCCACCGCGGTTCTCGATCACGGCCTTGCCCGCGCTCGAGGTGTTGCGAAATTCGATCGAGGCGCCCTGGTTCGCCACCAGGGTCGCTTCGCCGGCCGAGCTGCCGTTGATGAACTGCACGAAGCCGCCCTTGTCGGCCGGCGCGCCACCACTCGCGGCCGCGGTGATCGCGAGCTTGCCCGCCTCGGCCGTGTTGGCGAAGACCAGCATGGCATTGCCCGCCACCGACACCGGCCCGCTGCCGAGCGCGCCCGTCCCCGTCGCATTGATCCTGCCCTGCGCGATCTCGGTGCCACCCGTGTAGTCGTTGGCCGCGATGAGCTGCAGCAGCCCCGCGCCGGTCTTGCGCAGGCGGCCCGCGCCGCTGACCTTGCCCCCGAGGCTCAGGGTCTCGACCGGGACCACCTCGAAGGTGGCCACACCCGCGCCCAGGCTCACGGCCCGCGTGCCCGAAGCGCCGCCGGTCACGTGCAGCGTGGCGCCGTCCTCGAGCGCGAGGCCGCCCGTCTCCGCGCCGAGGTTGCCGTCGGAAGCGATCTGCAGCACGCCGCCCTTGATGGTGGTGCCGCCGCTGTAGCTGTTGACGCTGTCGAGCACCAGCGTGCCGAGGTCTTCCTTCACCAGGCCGCCGGTGCCGGTCAGCGCGGACGCGATGGTCGCCGTCATGCCCGCGCCCGCGTTGGTGCCGTCGCCCACGCGCACCACCGTCTGGGGTGCGGTGATCGTGAGCGCATCGCCGTTGATCGTGTAGCCGCTCACCGCGAACTGCGCGCCGCCCAGGCGCACCGGATTCGCACCGACCTGGGTGTCGACCGTGACCGTGCCGGCCTGGCCGCTGAAGACGGCCACGCCGTCCTGCTGCCAGCCGCCGTTGAGCTTGCCGTCGATGCCGGTCCAGCTCGAGCTGGAGCCGCCCGCGCGCCAGGTGCCGCTGCCGCCCGCGACCTTGCCGTCGTTGAAGTTCGCGGGCGTGCTGCCATCCCACAAGGTGAGCGTCACGCCTTCGCTGTTGACCAGGTTGACCTGGTTCGCCACCGCGGTCTGCACCTGCAGGTTCTTCGCGTCGGTCGGCGCCGTGCCGATCTCCAGGCCGTTGTCGGTCAGCGTGCCGGTGTAGTCGATGAGGCGGTAGAGGCCGGCGCCGAACTTGCCGCCCGCGGACTGCGCGACGTTGAGCGTGCCGTCGAGCTGCAGGTTGCCGTTGACGCTGATCAGGTCGTTGAGCGCGCCGCCGGCCACGCCGGCCTGGCCCAGGTCGTAGTTCAGCACGGAGCCGGCCGCGAGGTTCAGGCCACCGAGCGTGAGTGTGCCGACACCGCCATTGCCGGCCGACAGCACGCCGCCGTCGGCGACCGTGACCGCGCCCGCGATGCTGCCGGTGCCCGCGAGCGTGGCGCCCGACTGCACCTGCACGCCGCCGATGCCGGTGGCGCTGCCGCTCGTGTTGTTCGCGGCGAGCGTGCCGCCGGCCACCGTCGTGCCGCCGGTGTAGGTGTTGGCACCGTTCAGGCCGAGCGTGCCGCCGCCGACCTTCACGACCGACCCGCCGTTGCCGCTGATCGTGCCCGACAGCGTGGTGCTCGTGTTCAACCCGCCGGTGGTCAACGCCTTGGCCCCCAGCTGCACGTCACCCGCGCCCTCGAGCGAGCCGATGCCCACACCCGCCGTAGTGAGCTTGCTGATGCGCAGCAGCGCCCCCGCGTCGTTCACCACCGTGGCCTGGTCCGCGCTCGCACGGTCGGCGATGTCGATCACACCGCCGTTCCCATTGACCAGGCGCGCCTGCCCGGCGCTCGCGTCGTCGAGCAGGTTGACCAGCCCGCCGGCGAAGTTCGTGATCTGCGCCTTGCCGCCATTCGCGTTGAACCACAGCGTGGTCGAGCCGCCGCGGTTCTCGATCACCGCATTGCCCGCGCTCGAGGCGTCGCGGAACTCGACCGAGGCGCCCTGGTTCGTCGTGATGCTCGCATCGCCGGCCGAGCTGCTGTCGCGGAACGCGACGAAGCCGCCGTTGTCGCCCGGCGCGCCACCGCGCGCGGCCACGGTGATCGCGAGCGCGCCCGCCTCGGCCGTGTTGGTGAAGGCCAGCGAGGCGTTGTCCGCCACGGACACCGGGCCGCTGCCCAGTGCGCCCGTGACCAGCGCCTCGACCGCGCCCGCGGCGACGTCGGTGCCGCCGACGTATGCATTGGCCGCACCGAGCTGCAAGGTGCCCGTGCCGATCTTGCGCAGGCTGCCCGCGCCGCTGACCGTACCGTCCAGCGCGACGGTCTGGTCGATGTCGAAGCTGTTGACCCCCGTGCCCAGGCTCACGGCGCGCTTGCTGGCCGTGTCGCCCGTCACGTGCAAGGTGGCGCCTTCGAGCGCGAGGCCGCCCCCGACCGCGCCGAGGTTGGCGTCCGATGCGATCTGCAGGATGCCGCCCTTGACGGTGGTGCCGCCGCTGTAGCTGTTGCTGCCGTCCAGCACCAGCGTGCCCAGGTCGTCCTTGACCAGGCCGCCCGCGCCGGCGATCTCGGAAGCGATGGTCGCGGTCATGCCCGCACCCGCCGCGGTGCCGTCGCCCACGCGCACCACCGTCTGCGGTGCGGTGATCGTGAGCGCATCGCCGTTGACCGTGTAGCCGTCGACCGCGAACTGCGCGCCGCCGATGCCCACCGGCTTCGCCCCGCCCTGAGTGTCGACCGTGACGATGCCGGCCTGGCCGCTGAAGATGGCCACGCCATCCTGCTGCCAGCCGGCGTTGAGCGCGCCGTCGACGCCGGTCCAGCTCGAGGTCGAGCCACCCGCGCGCCAGGTGCCGCTGCCGCCCGCGATCTTGCCGTCGTTGAAATTCGCCGGATCGGCGCCGTCCCACAACGTGAGCGTCACGCCGTCGCTGTTGACCAGGTTGACCTGGTTCGCGACGCTGGTCTGCACCTGCAGGTTCTTCGCGTCGGTCGGCGCGGTGCCGATCTCCAGGCCGTTGTCGGTCAGCGAGCCGGTGTAGTCGATGAGCCGGTAGAGACCGGCGCCGAACTTGCCGCCTTGCGACTGCGTCACGTTGAGCGTGCCGTCGAGCTGCAGGTTGCCGTTGACGCTGATCAGGTCGTTGAATGCCCCGCCCGCCACGCCGGCCTGGCCGAGCTCGTAGTTCAGCGTCGAGCCGGCCGCGAGGTTCAGGCCGCCGACGGTCAGCGTGCCCGCGCCGCCGGCACCGGGCGACAGGATGCCTTCGCCGACGTTCACCGTGCCCGCGATGCTGCCGCTGCCGCCGAGCGTGCCGCCGCCCTGCACCTGCACCGCGCCGCTGCCGGTGGCGCTGCCGCTGGTGTTGGCGACGATCAGCGTGGTGCCCGTGACGGTCGTGCCGCCGCCGTAGGTGTTGGCACCGGTCAGCCCCACCGCGCCCGTGCCGGACAACGCGAGCGCGCCGTCGCCGTCGATGGTGCCGGTCAGCGTCAGCGGGTTGCTGCCGTCCACGCCGAGCGTGGCGCCGGCACCCAGCGTCACGCCGTTGTTCACCCCGATGTTCGCCACGCCGCTGCGCAGGTTCGCGTTGCCGGCCACCGAGAGCTTGCCGCCCCCCAGCGCGAGGCCGTCGCCGAGGCTCAGCGTGCCGCTGTTGAGCGTGGTGCCGCCGGTGAAGCCGTTGGCCTTGCCGAGCGTCAAGGTGCCGGTGCCGCTGTAGATGATGCCGCCGGTGCCCGTGATCTGGCCGCCGAGCGCGATGTCGTTCGCGCCATCGACGTTCAGGTTCGCATTGAGCACCACGTCGTTCGCGAGGTTCACGGCCGCGCTCGCGTCGAGCGCGGCGGTGCCGCTCACCGTCAGGTCGCCGCCGCCCAGCGCGGTGTCGGTGCCCACGCGCAGCGCGCCGGACTGCAGGTTCACGCCGCCCGAGAAGTTGTTCGCGCCGCCCAGCGTGAGGCGGCCCGTGCCGTTCTTCGTCAATGCGCGCAGGCCGGTGATCGCACCGTTGAGCGCGAGGTCGTTGGCACCGCCGACGGTGAGCGCCGCATTGAGGCGGAAGTCGTTGGCGAGGCTCACCGCCTTGTTCGCCTCGAGCGAGCTCGGGCCGCTGACCGTGACGCCGGCCTGGCCCAGCGCCGTGTCGTTGCCCACGGTGAGCGTGCCGGCGCCGAGGTTGAAGCCACCGGTGAAGGTGTTGGCGCCGTTGAGCGTGACGCCCGGCGCGCCGGCCAGGCTGATGCCGCCGGCGCCGCTGATCGTGCCATTGAGCGTGAGCGCGCCGCCGCTGCCGGCCGCGCCGAAGTTCAGCGTGTTGTTGAGCACCACGTTGTTGGCGAGCGTCACGCCGGCCGCGCCGGTCAGCACGGAGGCGCCGTCGATGGTGAGGTCGCCGGTGCCGAGCGCCGTATTGCTGCCCACGTCCAGCCTGCCGCCGCCCATCGTCGTGCCGCCGCCATAGGTGTTGCTGGCGGCCAGTGCAAGGTTGCCGTTCGACCTCAGGCTGCCGGCCCCCGAGATGGGTGCGCCGAAGGTCAGCGTGCCCGTCCCGTCGAGCGTCAGCGCGCCGCTGAGCTGCACCTGGTTGTTGAGCGTGCCGGTGAAGAAGGTGTTGAGAGCGACATTGCCGCCCACCAGGAACAGGCCCGAGCCGAGCGCACTCGCGTTGCCCAGCGTCAGGCCGCCGCCGTTGAGTGCGAAACCGCCGCTGAAGGTGTTGACGCCGTTCAGCGTGAGCGTGCCGGTGCCGTTCTTGATGAGGCCGGCGCCGCCGCTGACGGTGCCGCCCAGCGTGAAGCTGTTGGCGCCCTGCACGATCAGGCCGCTGGTGAGGTTCACGTTCTGCGCCAACGCGAGGCCATCCACCGAGGCCTGCATCGCGCCGCCGCTGCCGGTCAGCGTGCCGGTGCCGAAGGACAGCGCGCTGTCGAAGATCGCGATACCGCCGTTGAGCACGGCGCTGCCGCTGACGACCGGGCCCTGCAGGGTCCAGGTTCCGCTGTTGACCAGGAGG
Organism: Variovorax sp. GW821-FHT09B01; assembly: GCF_059418345.1. Lineage (NCBI taxonomy): Bacteria > Pseudomonadati > Pseudomonadota > Betaproteobacteria > Burkholderiales > Comamonadaceae > Variovorax > Variovorax sp. GW821-FHT09B01. The sequence continues at coordinate 246,165 of NZ_JBWKPQ010000007.1, forward strand.
TTCTCGAAGTTGAGGTACTGGGTCGACGAGATCGTGCCGCTGCCCCCGCTGCCCGAGCCCGGGCTGCTGACGGTGTTCTGCAGCACCAGCGTGTCGGTGCCGCCCACGCCCGCATCGACCGTGCCGGCGGCCGCGTAGGCCAGCAAGCTGTTCGCCGCCGTCGGGACCGTGACGCCGGGCAGCGGCCCCAGCCCCCCGTTGATGCTCGAACCGGTGACCGCGATGAAGGTGTCGTCGCGTTCGCCGCTGCCGAGCGCGACGCTGCCATTGATGGTGCCCGCATTGACGAAGCGGTTGCCGCCGGCGGTCGGGCTCTGGAACGCGACCCGGCCCGTGATGGTGCCGGTGTTCGTGAAGTTGACGTTGCCGCCGCCGTAGATGCCGACCGCGATGCCATTGATCGGGTCGAAGGCTCCCTGCGCGGCGAGTCCGATCGTGCCCGCGTTGGTGATCGTGCTCTGGCCGGCGTTGGCGATCAGCATGGCGATGCCCGACAGCCCGAAGGTACCGTTGTAGGTGCCTTCGATGCTGCCCTGGTTGTTCACCGCCAGCGCGCCGCTGCCGGGCGCGATCAGGTTGCCGATCGACAGCGCGCGCGCCAGCACCAGCGAGCCCGCCGCATTGGCATCGATCGCACCCAGGTTGGTGAGCGTGATGCCGGTGCCGCCCAAGTTCAACGCCGTGCCGCCGGGCAGCGTGCTCATGACCGTGCCGGCCTGCACCGTGACGTTGAGACCGTTCGCGTTGCTCAGGAAGCTGTTGGGATTGGGCGGCAGCAGGATCGGCGCGCCGGTGCAGCTGACGAAGGCGCCGTCTCCCGGCGCGGCCGGCGTGCAGGCGGCCCAGGCCGCACCGCCCGCGAGCTGCAGCGCACCGAACACCCCGAGTGCCGGAAGCATGCCGATCCTGGTCAGCCCCACGAGACGTGTCGCGCGGCCCGCACGCTGGCTGGTGCTGCGCTTGCCGCGCGCGCGCGTGGTTTCCGAGACGGCCACCCAGGCGCCGATGGCGGCATTCCAGATCGTCTTGTAGGCGCTGTTCATGAACGGCTCGCTTCCGTGGTCGGCGTGCGGAAGGCGCTTCGGACAGAAGCGAATGCAGCCGATGCCGCGTGGGCGATGGCTGTCGAATGGCTGTTCATGGGGTCTCCTCCTGCCATGCAGTCGCGAGGAGGCGCATGGCATGTGCGGCATCACTGCGCTGCCGCTTCGAGCGAAATTCTCAAGTTCCGCTATTCGATTTGCACCTTACTTTTTCTTGCAATGCGCCCGCAAATCCCTCCGGAAAACCGTGGCCTCGCCGACAAAGGAATGCCTTGGTACTCGCCTGGCTCAAGGCTCGATGCGCGCATCCCCCTGGAAGCTGTAGCCCTCGCCGCGCACCGCGACGATCGGCAGCTTCTCGCCGCTGGCCTGCTCGGCCTTGCGCCGCAGGCGCGAGACCGTGACATCGAGGTTGCGCTCGTAGGCTTCGAGGCCGGGCCGCCCCATCGCCGCGAGCAGCGTGCCGCGGTCCACCACTTCGCGCGGCTGCTCGATCAGGCATTGCAGCAGCCGCGCTTCCGCGTTCGACAACTGCACGCGCTGGCCGGTGGGCGACAGCAGCAGCCAGGTGGTGTAGTGATAGCGCCAGGGCGCGTGCACGGCGAGTTCGCCGGCCTCCGCGACACCGGGCTCGCGCGTCCCCTGCCCCGGCGTTTCCTGGCTGCGCTGCAGCAGGTTGTTGAGCACCATCTCGAGCTCGCGCAGGTTCACCGGCTTGACCAGGTAGTAGTCGGCGCCCAGTCCCAGTCCATGCAGGCGGTCGTTCAGCATGCCGCGCGCGGTCAGCATCACGATGCGCATGGCGCTGCGCGATCGCAGCCGCGCCAGCACGCTGAATCCGTCCTCGCCCGGCAGGTTGACGTCGCACACCACGGCATCGAAATCCTGCCGCTCCAGTTCCGCGTCGAGCTTCTCGGCGCTGTCCACGCCATGGGCCAGCATGCCCACGCCGCGCAGGTAGCGCAGCACCGTGTCGCGCAGGTCCTCGTCGTCCTCGATGACCAGCACGCGGGTGGCGGCGGTCATCGGCCGCCTCCGGGGTCGGCCATCGACATCGCGGTCGCACGACGGGTTTCCGGCGGCTCGGCGCTGCCCAGCAGCGGCAGCGTCAGCGTCAGCACGGCGCCCTCGCCGGGCCCGTTGGACGCGACCACGCTGCCACCGTGAACCGTGGCGATGCGGTGCACCATGTGCAGGCCCAGCCCGATGCCCGGAATGCGCCGCACGCCGGCCGCGCGATAGAAGCGCTCGAACACGTGCGTCAGGTCCTGCGGCATGAAGCCCGGGCCTTCGTCGCACACCTGGATGCAGACGCCCGGTATCGCGTCGCCCTCGGGAAAATCATCGGAACGGCAGCGCCGGATGCCGGCGCGCACGCGCACCGGCGAATGCGGCGGCGCGTACTTGATGGCGTTGGTCAGCAGGTTGTCCATCGCGATGTGCATCAGCGTCTCGTCCGCCAGCACCGGCAGCTCGCGGGCGTCGAGCTGCAGCGAGATGCGCCCGCCGGCGACGCCTTCGTTGTGCTCCTCGATCTTCTCGCGCAGGAACACCGCGAGCTCGATCGGCGCCAGGCTCAGGTTGTTGCTCGAGGCATCGAGCCATTCGTCGGCCAGCAGGGTGTCGACCAGGTCGCGCATGCGAAAGACCGTGCGGCTGATCTTCTCGGCCTCCTTCTTGACCTCCTCGCGCGCCAGCCCGAGCCGGTCGTCCGAGAGGATCTGCGCCGAGCCGCCGATGGTGCCGAGCGGCGTGCGGAACTCGTGCGACACCATGGCCAGCAGGCCGCGCTGCTCGCGCAACGCCAGCGCCAGCTGGTCGTGCGTGCGATGGTGCTCGGCGATCTCCTGGCGCAGGTCGCGCGTGCGCTCGTTCACGCGCCGCGCGAGCCGCGCGCGATGCCGCAGCGACAGCGACAGCGCCCGCCGCTCGCGATGGCGCACGCGCCAGCCCAGCGCGAAGAAGAAGGCCATGATGTGCAGGATGCTGCCGAACACGTAGCTGTACTGCGTGAGCTGCGTGTAGGGCAGCCACTGCAGGTTCTTCGCGAAGTGCACCGAGCCCATCAGGAAGTAGATCGCATAGCCGATCAGCCCCGGCCAGGCCTGGATGTTCCGGCGCAGCGCCATGACGCACATCGGCACCACGCAGGCCGCGAAGACCACCCACGCCAGGTTCAGCGGCCGCGCGACATGCCCGTAGCCGCCGGCGATGGCCACCGCGCACGCCGCGAGGCAGACCAGCGTCATGACCTGGAACACGCGGTTCATGCGCGGGAACTGCCGCTCCATGTCGAGCAGCACGCGGGCGAAGCCGAACGCCGCCGCCGTGTGCAGGCAGACCGAGAAGTTGTGCAGCCGCACGGCGGCCACGGGGCTGTTCTGCAGCCACAGGAATGCCGGCATGCCCTCCGAACTCCCGAACAGCAGGCCGAGCGTGACCAGGTAGCCGGCGTAGGCGATGAAGCGGCGGTCCGGCAGCGCGATGCCCATCATCAGGCTGACCACCGCCATCAACAGGGCCATGCCGACGACCGCCGCGTCGGCGTAGTTGAGCCGCTGCTGCACCGTGGCCAGTTCCCGCAGCGGCGAGACACCGCCGGCGAGGCTCAGGGTGCGGTCGCCCGCCAGGCGCACCCAGACCCAGCGCGGCTCGGTATCGGGCTGCGCGGGCAGGCGCACGGCCGAGATCGACCAGGGCATCTCGCGCTGGGCGCTGGCGCGCATCCCGCCCAGCGCGCGGTGCGCGAAGCCACCGCTCGCGCCGGCGCCGGCATCGGGCCACCAGACGTCGAGGTAGTCGACATACGGTGCATTGAGCCGCAACCACCAGCCGCTCTCGAGCGGGCGCTCGACCTCCGCGGGCGAAGCCTGGACCTGGAAGCGCACCCACCACGCGCCCCGGGCGTAGCCGCCGTTGAGGGCGCCCGGCAGCGTCTCGAATCGCTCCTGGTAGGGCGACGACGCCACCTGCTCGCGCGTCAGCTGGCCGGTGGCGTCGTAGTAGGCCTGCGAACGCCCGTCGAGGTTGCGCTCGAACATGCTCAGGCCGGCATCGAGCCGCAGCGGCCCCGGCTGCGCATGGCTCGGCAGCGCCAGGCACGCGAGCAGCAACCAGGCGAGTCCCAGCGCCGCGCGGATCGCGGCGCACCGCAACCCGAACATCGTCCGGCATGGCGCCATGAATGAAGTGGCCGTCCGGGTCCTCGAATTCATGCGGGGCTTCGCGGGAATGGGTGTGCTCGTCCGTCAGGGGTTCTGGAACTACCGGCATCCGTGGCGCCTGCTCGCCGCCCTCGGGATGGGTGGAGGCCGGGCGCCATCGCCGCGCGGACTCCGCCGCCGTTTCGCCCCGGATTCTGGGGCGCGGCTGCGGAGTTTGCACCTTACTTTTTCTTTCACCCTGCTGTTTCGCGGACCCTCGGCCCGGCGCCCGGGTCCCTCAGGCCGCAGCGGTGCCCGCGGGCCTGGCCATCGCCGCCGGATCGACGAGCCGGTCGTACGCGTCGCCGTCGATGAGCTGCAAGGCGATGGCCGCCGCCCGCGGCGTGATGCCGCGCGCGAGCGCCTCGCGCGTGATGCGCGCCACGCGGTCGTAGCCCAGCACCGGGTTCAGCGCCGTCACCGCCAGCAAGGCGTTGTCGACGTTCGCCGCGAGCCGCGCGCGCTCGGGCTCGATGTCCTTCACCAGCCGCTCGGCGAACACGCGCGAGGCATCGGCCAGCACGCGGATCGACTGCAGCAGGTTCTGGATGATCAGCGGCTTGGCCACGTTGAGCTCGAAGTTGCCCGAGGCACCCGCCATGGTGATGGTGAGGTGGTTGCCCATGGCCTGCAGCCCGGCCTGCACCACCACCTCGGCGATGGTCGGGTTGCGCTTGCCCGGCATGATCGAGCTCGTGAGCCCGTCGTCCGGAATGCGCAGCTCGCCCAGGCCGCAGCGCGGGCCCGAGCCCAGCAGCCGCAGGTCGTTGGCCATCTTCACGAGCGAGGTCGCGAGCACGTTGAGCGCGCCCGACACCTCCACCAGCGCGTCGTGCGAGGCCATGCCTTCGAACTTGCTGGGGTTGGGCGCGAAGGCGATGCCGCTGAGCGCGCCCAGTTCCTCGCAGAAGGCGGCATCGAAGCCCGGCGGCGCATTGAGCCCGGTGCCTGCAGCGGTGCCGCCCTGGGCCAGCAGCTGCAGCCGCGCGAAGGTGGCGTCGATGCGGTCGATGCCGTGGCCGACCTGGCGCGCGAAGGCGTCGAAGCTCTGCCCCAGCGTCATCGGCACCGCGTCCATCAGGTGGGTGCGCGCGATCTTTAGCACGTCCGCGAAGGCTTCGCTGCGCTCGTGCAGGCGCTGCTGCAGCAACTGCAGCGCGGGCCGCAGGCGCTGGCGCAGTTCGAGCGCGGTCGCGATGTGCATCACGGTCGGGAAGCTGTCGTTCGACGACTGGGAGGCGTTGACGTGGTCGTTGGGATGCACCGGCGACTTGGTACCGCGCGGCTGCCCCAGCAGTTCGTTCGCGCGGTTGGCGATGACCTCGTTCGCGTTCATGTTGGTCTGCGTGCCCGAGCCCGTCTGCCACACGGTGAGCGGAAAGTGGTCGTCGAAGCGGCCGTCGCGCAGCTCGGCAGCGGCCTCGAGGATCGGCGCCACCTTGGCCGCGTCGAGCGCGCCGCAGCGCAGGTTGGCGCGCGCCGCGGCCATCTTCTGCAGGCCGAAGGCGTGGATCAGGCCCGCGGGAAAACGCTCCTCGCCGATCTCGAAGACCCCCAGCGCGCGCTGGGTCTGCGCGCCCCAGTAGCGGTCGGCCGGAATCTCGACGGGGCCGAAGGCGTCGTGTTCGATGCGCATGGCGGTCATGGCGGTCATGGCAGTCATGGCGTCAAGCCCGCGCGGCATGGGCGTCGACGGGCGCCACGCCGTCGTCGAGGTCCTGGTCGGCCCGTGCGGTGTCGGGGTAACGCTCGGGGTAGAGGTGGCGCTCGGCCTGCTGCGCGTCGAAGGTGCCCGACCACTTGGCGACCACCACCGTGGCCACGCTGTTGCCGATCACGTTGCAGGTCGAGATGGCCATCGACAGGAAGCGGTAGACGCCGAAGATCACCGCCAGGCCCTCGACCGGCAGCAGCCCGGTCGAGGTGACGGTGGCCGCGAACACCACGAACGAGCCGCCCGAGACCGTGGCCGCGCCCTTCGAGGTCAGCAGCATCAGCAGCAGGATGCCGATCTGGTGGTCGAGTGTGAGCGGCACGCCGTAGGCATGCGCGATGAACATCACGCCCATGGCCATGAAGATCGAGGTGCCGTCGAGGTTGAAGGCATAGCCCGTGGGCAGCACCAGGCCCACGGTCTGCTTGGCGCAGCCCAGGCGCTCGAGCTTCACGAGCAGGCGCGGCAGCGCGCTCTCCGAGGAGGCGGTGCCCAGCACGATCAGGATCTCGTCCTTGATGTAGCGCAGGAAGCGCCACAGGCTGAAGCCCGCGAACTTCGCGACCAGCCCCAGCACCACCGCGATGAACAGCACGATCACCGCATAGAAGCTCAGCACCAGCTGCGCCAGCGCCACCAGCACCGCGGAGCCGTTGCTGCCCACCGAATAGGCCACAGCGCCGAAGGTGCCGATGGGCGCGAGCTTCATCACCAGGTTGATGAACGAGAACAGCACCTCCGAGATGATGTCGAGGCCGCCGTTGATCTTCTCGCGCCGGCTCTCGGGGATCGCGAGGATGCCGATGCCCACCATCACCGCCAGCACCACCACCTGCAGCAGCTCGCCCTTGGCGAAGGCGCCGACGAAGTTGTCGGGCACGATGTGCGCCATGAACTCGAGGAAGCCCTGCGGCGCGGCGGCCTTCACCGCAGGTGCCGCGGCCGCGCCGGCCACCGAGGCCATGCCCTTGCCGGTCTGCAGCAGGTTGCCCGCCAGCAGGCCGATGACCAGCGCGATGGTCGAGATCACCTCGAAGTACACCAGCGAGCGCCAGCCCACGCGCCCCGCGCTGCGCACGTCGCCGGCCGAGGCGATGCCGTGCACGATGGTGAGGAACACCAGCGGCGCCACGCCCGCCTTGATGAGCGACAGGAACATGTCGCCGAGCAGCTTGAGCTGGCCCGCGAACTTCGGAAAGACGAAGCCGACCGCGATGCCCAGCAGCAGCGCGACCAGCACCTGCATGCCGAGCTTGCGGTACCAGGGCAGCTTCTTCGGCGGCGCGACCAGGGTGGAATCGTTGAGCATGGTTGTCTCCTTGGGTGCCCGGGCTCAGCCCCGGGCCTGGGCGGACAGCGCCAGCGCGCGGTCCACCATCCGGGGCGCGAGGCCCAGGTAGTTGGCGGGGTCGGTCAGGCGATCGATCGCCGCGCGGTCGAAATGCGCCGTGACCTCGGGCAATGCCGCCAGCGCTTCGGCCAGCGTGCCGCCCTTCTCGTTGACGATGCGGCAGGCGTCGTAGACCACGTCGTGCGCCTGCTGGCGGCCGATGTGCGGCGCCATGCCCATCATCACGGCCTCGGCCACGATCAGGCCGCGGCTGATGCCGAGGTTGTGCTTCATGCGCGCCTCGTCGACGATCAGCCCGCCGAGCGCGAACTTGGCCTGGTGCAACGCACCGGCCGTGAGGATGAAGCTCTCGGGAATCGCGATCCACTCGGCATGCCAGGGGCCGGTGGCGCGTTCGAAGTCCTGCACCATTGCGTCGACCATCAGGCCCGCATGCTGGCGCACCGCCTTCGAGGCCGCGAGCATCAGCTCGCTGGAGATCGGGTTGCGCTTCTGCGGCATGGTGCTGCTCGCGCCGCGTCCCTTGACGAAGGGCTCGTAGACCTCGGCGAACTCGGTCGAGGCCATGATCATGATGTCGAGCGCGATCTTGCCGAGCGAACCGGTGATGAGCGCCAGCAGGTTCACCGCCTCGGCGAAGCCGTCGCGCGCCACGTGCCAGGTGGTCGCGGGCACGCCGAGCTTCAGTTCCTCGGCCATCGCCGCCTGCACCTCGAAGCCCTTGTCGCCCAGCGAGGCCAGCGTGCCGGCCGCGCCCGCGAACTCGACCACGGCCACGCGCGGGCGCAGCTCGGCCAGGCGCTGCTGGTGGCGGTCGAACATGGCGAGCCAGATCGCGACCTTGTAGCCGAAGGTCACGGGCAGCGCCTGCTGCAGGTGCGTGCGCCCGGCCATCGGCGTGTCGCGGTGCTTGCGCGCGAGGTCGGCCAGGATGGCGCGCAGCTCGCGGATCTCGGCGTCGACCAGGTCGAGCGCATCGCGCACCTGCAGCGCGACGGCCGTGTCCATGATGTCCTGCGTGGTCGCGCCCCAGTGCACGTAGCGGCCCGCCTCGCCGCACATGGCGACCAGCTGGTGCACCAGCGGCAGGATCGGGTAGCCCACGATGTCCGTCTCGTGGCGCATGTGGTCGAAGTCGATGCGCTCGATGCGCGACTCGCGCGCGATGACCTCGGCCGCGTCGGCCGGGATCACGCCCACCTTGGCTTCGGCGCGCGCCAGCGCGATCTCGGCGTCGATGTAGCGCTGGATCAGCGCCACGTCGGAGAACAGCGCGCGCATCGGCGCGGTGCCGAAGGCGTCGCGGAAAAGGATCGAATCGACGACGGTGCTGGCCATCGGGAGGGAGGCGGAAGACATGGACGGGCCTTGATATGTTCGGACATATTTAATTTAATATGTTCGGACATATGCATGAATAGGGTTTACCCTTAGGTCAAAATCGAGCCACCATGAACAAGCCGCGCTTCACCGACATTGCCCAGGAACTGAAGGAAGGCATCGCCTCGGGCCGCTTCCCGCTGGGCTCGCTGCTGCCGACCGAACTCGAGCTGCGCGACCACTACGGGATCAGCCGCCACACGGTGCGCATGGCGCTGCAGGAACTGCAGGACGCGGGCCTGGTGTCGCGGCGCAAGAACGTGGGCACGCGCGTCGAGTCGACGGTGGCGCGCATGGGTTTCCAGCAGTCGCTGGCCTCGGTGGAGGACCTGATGCAGTACGGCGCCGCCCACCTGCGCCTGGCGCCCGAGATCGACACCATCGCGAGCAATGCCGCGCTGTCGCGGCTGCTCGGTTGCGAGGAAGGCACGCGCTGGCTGCGCATCTCGAGCCTGCGCATGGAGGAAGGCCCGCAGGGCCTGCCGCTGGGCTGGACCGACATCTACGTCGACACCCAGTACGCGGCGCTCGAGGCGCTGGTGCGCGCCGCGCCCGACACGCTGGTCAGCGCGCTGCTCGAGCAGCACTACGGCCTGCGCGTGGCCGAGATCGTGCAGCAGGTGCGCGCGGTCGACGCCTCGGCGGCGATGGCGCGCAAGCTGCGCATCGAGCCAGGCAGCGCGACGCTGCAGATCCTGCGGCGCTATCTCGATGCCGAGGGCGAGGTGCTCGTGAGTTCGGTCGCCACGCACCCGGGCGAACGCTTCTTCATCACCACGCACCTGCAGCGCGCGAAGGGTTGAGAAGGTGTGAATGAACCTGCTGCGCGGCCGCCGGCGGGACTGACAGCATTCCGACAGCCAGCCCCAGGCACCATGCGGCCTTCCCGAAAAACCACGGAGACAAGACCGATGCGCCTCGACCTTCCCCATGACCTGGGCTCGCCCACCCGCCGCCAATGGTTGCGATCCGGACTGCAATCGGGCGGCGCCCTCGCCCTCGGCGGCCTGCTGCCGGGCTTCGCCGGCCTCGCGCGCGCCGACGACACCTGGCCCAACAAGTCGGTGCGCTTCGTCGTGCCCTTCGCGCCGGGCGGCAGCTCGGAGATCGTGGCGCGCTCGACCGCGGTCGAGCTGTCGCGCACCTTGGGCCAGAGCGTGTTCGTCGACAACAAGCCCGGCGCGGCCGGCAACATCGCGATGAGCGAGGTGGCGCGCAGCACCGACCAGCACACGCTGATCCTGGGCCACATCGGCACGCTGGCGGTCAACCCCTACATCTTCGCCAAACTGCCCTACGACGCGAACAAGGACTTCAAGCCCGTGAGCCTGCTGGCCAAGGTGCCCAGCCTCTACGTGGTGCACCCCGACGTGCCCGCGAAGAACCTCAAGGAGTTCATCGCCTATGCCAAGAGCAAGCCCGGCAAGCTCAGCTACGGCTCGGCCGGCAACGGCAGCGCGGGCCACCTCGCCTTCGAATACCTGAAGATGACCTCCGAGGTCTTCATGCTGCACGTGCCCTACCGCGGCACCGGCCCGATGGTGACCGACCTGCTCTCGGGCCGGCTCGACGCCTCGGCCATCGGCGCGGCGGCGGTCATCCCCTTCATCAAGGCCGGCAAGGTGCGCTGCATCGCCACCGGTTCGGCCAAGCGCCTGGCCCAGCTGCCCGACGTGCCGACCGTGGCCGAGCAGGGCTTCCCGGGCTTCGAGATGACGCAGTGGTACGGCATGCTCGCGCCGGCCAACATCACGCCGGCCCAGCTCGCCAAGCTCTCGACCGAGACCATGAGCGCCGTGAAGTCGCCCGAGTCGATGCGCCGCCTGACCGGCGACGCGGCCGAGGCCGTGGGCGGCACGCCCGAGCAGTTCGCGCAGTTCATCGCGAGCGAGCAGGCGCGCTGGCAGAAGGTGATCGCGCGGGCGGGCATCAAGCCCGATTGAGCACGGCCCTGCGGGAAAGCCGCCTGGGCGGCGGCACCGCCGCGCCCTACAGTCGCCCCATGCGCATCCTGCTGGCCGAAGACGAACACACCCTGGGCACCTGGCTCAGCAAGGCGCTCGAGCATGCGGGCATCCAGGTCGAATGGGTGGACGACGGCCGGCTGGCCGACCGCGCGCTGCAGCAGCGCGACCACGATGCGCTGGTGCTCGACCTCGGCCTGCCCGGGCTCGACGGCCACGCGGTGCTGCAGCGGCTGCGCGAACGCGACCAGCGGCTGCCGGCGCTGATCCTCACGGCGCGCGACTCGCTCGACGAGCGCGTGAGCGCGCTCAATGCCGGCGCCGACGACTTCCTCGCCAAGCCCTTCGCGCTGGCCGAGCTCGAGGCCCGGCTGCATGCGCTGGTGCGCCGCGCGCGCGGCGTCGAGCATCCGCGGCTGGCCTGCGGGCCGCTGGTGTACGACGGCGCGCGGCGCCAGTTCACGCTGGCCGGCGAGGCGCTCGCGCTGTCGCCGCGCGAGCTCGCGGTGCTGCGCGTGCTGGTGCAGCGCAGCGGCGAGCCGCTGTCGAAGCAGCAGATCCTCGAGCGCGTGTTCTCCGACGACGAGGAGGTGCATCCCGAGGCCGTCGAGGTGCTGGTCTACCGGCTGCGCAAGCGCCTGGACGGCAGCGGCGTGCGCATCGTCACGCTGCGCGGCCTGGGCTACGTGCTCGAGGCGGACTGAAGACGGCATGGTGCGTTCCTCGGTCGCCTGGCTGCGCCGCGCCAGCCTCTGGCAGCGGCTCGCGCTGCTGCTGCTGCCCGCGCTGATCGCCGTCACCGGCATCGAGCTGTGGCGCACGCGGCACGATGCGCTCGCGTCGGCCAACGCGGCCTACGACCGCTCGCTGCTCGGCGCGCTCAAATCCATCGACGCCAACATCTCGACCGCCTCGGGCGGGCTCTCGGTCGAGCTGCCCTACACCATGTTCGAGTTCTTCGAGCTCACGGCCAGCGGCCAGGTGTTCTTTCGCGTGGCCACCTCCGACGGGCTAGTGGAACTCGGCAGCGCCGACCTGCCCGCGCCGCCTGCCTCGCTCGCGCTCGGCGTGCCGGCCTTCTACGACGCCGAGTACTTCGGCGAGGCCGTGCGGCTCGCGGCCTACCGGCGCGAGCTCGACCGCGCGCCCGCGGGAAGCGCCGGACGCAGCGTGCTGATCCAGGTCGGCGAGAGCACGCGCTCGCGCCAGGAATTCAGCACCCGCTTCGTGCGCAGCGCGGCCCTGCGCGACGCGCTGGTGCTCGCGCTGCTGGTGTTCGGCACCGGTGCCGCGCTGGCGGCGGCGCTGCGGCCGCTGTCGCGCCTCGCGCGCGAGGTCGAGGCGCGCAAGCCCGACGACCTCACGCGCATCGCCGACACCGACCTGCCCGCCGACGTGCGGCCGCTGGTGGCCGCGGTCAACCGCCAGATGTCGCGCACGCAGGACCTGGTGGCGCAGCAGCGGCAGTTCCTCGACGATGCCTCGCACCAGCTGCGCACCCACCTCACCACCTTGCAGATGCAGGCCGACTACGCGCAGCGCCAGCACGATCCGCTGCAGGTGCGCGCCGCGCTCGACGCGCTCGGCACCGAGATCGGCCGCGCCACGCGCAGCGCGCAGCAGCTGCTGGCGCTGGGCCGCAGCGACACCGTGGCCGTGGCGCCGGCCGCGTTCGAGCTCTCCGGCCTGCTGCGCGAGGTGGCCGTCGACCTGCTGCCGCAGGCGCGCGCCAAGCGCATCGACCTCGGCATCCAGGCGCCCGACGATGCCGCGGGGCATGCGCATGTCGAACTCGTTGCGGTGGCCGACCGCGCGCTGCTGCGCGAGGCGCTCACCAACCTCGTCGCCAATGCCATCGCCTACACGCCGGCCGAGGGCACCATCACCGTGTTCGCGGCCGGCGACGCGGCCGGCTGGAGCCTCAATGTCGAGGACGACGGCCCCGGCCTCGGCGAGGAGGAACGCGCCCAGCTCGGCCAGCGCTTCCGACGCGGCGCGCGCGCCGGCAAGGGCGGCTTCGGGCTCGGCCTGGCCATCGCGCGCTCGATCGCGCAGCGCCATGGCGGCGAACTGCGGCTCGAGGCACGCGAGGGCGGCAGCGGGCTGCATGCCATCATCTGGTGGCCGAAGCCGGGCACGGCCTGAGCGCCTTCGCGCCTCGTTTCGCGGCAAGAATCCCCGCCATGCCGATCCGCATCGATCACCCTCGACGCCACGCGCTGCGCGCGCTCTCGGCGCTGCTGCTGCCCGGCGGCGCGATGCGCGCCTTCGCGGCGCCGCAGCTCGATCCGGCCGATCCGTCGCAGGCCGCGGCCGAATGCATCATCCCGGCCAAGGCCGGCGGCGGCTTCGCCCTCACCTGCGCGCTCGCGCGCGACGCGCTGCAGGCCGTGCGGCCCGCACGCGCGCCGCTCGCGCAGCGCTTCCTGCCGGGCGGCATCGGCGCCGTCGCCTTCGACCGCATCGCCACCGGCCGCCTCGGCGGCCCGGGCACGCTGGTCGCGTTCTCGAGCGGCTCGCTGCTCAACCTCGCGCAGGGTCGCTTCGGCCCGCATCCGACCAGCGCCGTGCGCTGGGTCGCCGCGCTCGGCACCGACTACGGCGTGGTCGTGGTGCACCGCGATTCGCCCTACCGCAGCCTGCGCGAGCTGATGGCCGCGCTGCGCCAGTCGCCGTCGCGCATCGTGTTCGGCGCCGGCGGCACCGTCGGCAGCCAGGACTGGGTGAAGGCCGCGCTGCTGGTGCGCGCCGCCGGCGGCGACCACCGCGCGATGCGCTTCGTCTCCTTCGAAGGCGGCGGCGATGCGCTCGGCGCGCTGCAGGGCCGGCATGTCGACGTGTTCGCGGGCGACGCCGCCGAGGCGCTGCAGGCCATGGCCGGCGGCACCGCCGTGCGCCTGCTCGCGGTGTTGTCGGAAGCGCGGCTCGGCGGCGCGCTCGCGGGCGTGCCGACCGCGCGCGAACAGGGCGTGGACCTCGTGTGGCCCACCGTGCGCGGCCTCTACATCAGCGCCGACGTGCCCGACGCCGCGCTGCGCGCCTGGACCACCGCCTTCGAGGAAGCCATGGCCGCGCCCGGCTATGCTGCGCTGCGCGAGCGGCATGGGCTCTATCCCTTCGCGCTCACGGGGGCCGCGCTCGATGCCTATGTGCGGGAACGCATCCAGGCGTATCGGCAGCAAGCGGAAGCACTGGGGCTGCGGCGGTGGAATCCTTGAGACGGATCACAAACGGCAACGGCGACACGAGATGAAACGCTACCTTCATTCGAAGCTCGACGCGGCCTTGCAGCTGCTCGAAACGCTCATCGGCTTCGGCCTGGTGTCCGGCGCCGCGGTGGCCGCGGCGCTGGGGCAATTCATCCTCGGCGGGATCCTGGCGGCGCTGGCGATCGGGGTGTTCCTGCGCTTCAAGCGGGGGCGGGTGCGGGCGCGCAAATGAACATCCGGCTAGACACCGGTGACAGGAGAAGACGAATGAAGTGGATGGCCCTTGTTTCCCTGCTGCTCGCCGCGCTCACCGGCTGTGCTTCGCACGATCCCCATCTCAAACGCATCGATGGGCCTTCTCTCGTTCTTCGGGAAAAACAGGTCTTCACCGCAATATCGGGCGCCCCGTCAGGTCCGAGGTACTACCACGCACTCAGGCCCGGCCGTTACAAGGCATTCATGGAAGACCTGGGCGGCACTTACTACATCGGCGAAGGTCCGTTGCTCGTTCTAGGCGGCCACGCGACCGATCAGGGAGCGCCGGAAGAGCCGCTCGCCATCGGCGGGTTCTGGCTCGCGAAGCACAAGGAGACTGAATCGACGATGCGTCTTTTCTATCTGCCGAACTTTCCAGGGCAGCGTGTGCCGGCCGACGACGCGACGCTCGTCATGCTCCAGGAGCAGACCCGCTCGCTCTCCGTCGGCCAAGCCACGGTGGCCGGCGCCATGAGCGGAGCAATCATCGGCGCCATCGTCGACAGCGGCGCCGTGGGCTATGGCCCCAAGAATGGGGAGCCCCTGTTCGTGCCGCGCAAGATCGCAGAGGAAGAGGACCTTTCTTTTCAACAAGCGCTGCGGACTTCCTTGCCCGACGGCCGCTGATGCATCACCCGACAGAATCCGCACATGCTCGAAGCCCTGGTCTCCCCCACCTCCTGCGTCGGCGCAGCGGCAGGCCTGCTCGTCGGCCTCGCGGTCCACTGGTTCGCACCGGCCGACATCGACACCGTACAGCTCGGCGCCTGGCTCGTGGGCATCGGCTGGGCCGCGGGCCTGGCGTGGGACCTCATGCACACGCACCGGCCGAAGTAGCACAAAACACACATCCCGAAGAGACCACCGCATTGAACCCCGCAGACCTGGAGCACTACCTCCACGACCACATCCCGCTCTCGAAGGCCATGGCCGTGTCCGTCGCCTCGGTGGCACCGCATGCAGTGGTGCTGCGCGCACCGCTCGCGCCCAATATCAACCACCGCGACACCGTGTTCGGCGGCAGCGCCTCGGCGGTCGCGATCCTCGCGGCCTGGTCGCTGCTCAACACGCGGCTGACGGCCGAGGGCCTGGCCAGCCGGCTCGTGATCCAGCGCAACACGATGGCCTACGAGCTGCCGATCGAGGGCGACTTCATCGCGCGCTCGGCCTTCGACGAACCCGCGCAGTGGCTGCCGTTCGCGCGCATGCTGGCGCGCAAGGGCAAGGCCCGCATCTCGGTGTCGTCGCAGCTCGAATACGGCGGGCAGGTCGTGGGGCGGCTGACGGGCGAATTCGTGGCGCTGCGCCCGCCGCCCGAACCGACCGCGTAGCAACGGCCATGCAGAACACCCTCGTGAAATCCGCGGTGCGGGTCTTCGAACTGCTCGAGCTGTTCGAGGCCGAGCAGCGGCCGCTGCGCGTGGCGGAGATCGTGCAGAAGCTGGGCGCGCCGCAATCGAGCGTCTCGATGCTGCTCAAGACCCTGGCCAGCCAGGGCTACATGGAGTACGAGCGCGCGACGCGCAGCTACTGCCCGTCGGTGCGGGTCGCGTTCCTCTGCGAATGGGCCACGCGCATGCCGGGCCAGCGCGAGACGATCCACGACACGCTGCGCCGCCTGGCCAGCGAGACCGGCGAGTCGGTGCTGCTCGGGCGCAAGAGCGGCCTCTCGATGCAGTACATCTCGGTGATCCAGTCGCAGCACGCGCTGCGCTTCTCGCCCTCGCCGGGCGTGAAGCGGCCCATGCACCACGCCGCCATCGGCATCATGCTGCTGAGCGAGATGAAGGACGAGCAGATCGAGCTGCTGCTGCGGCGCTACAACGCCGAGCGCGGCAAGAGCGGCCCGATCGCACGGATCGCGCAGACCCTGCGCGCGGTCGAGCAGGCGCGCGAACAGGGCTGGTACGAATCGGCCAATCTCGCGACCTCGGGCGCGGGCGTGATCGCCACCCTGATCCCCACCAAGATCCGCAGCCAGCGGCTGGCGATCGGGATCGGTGCGCCGGTCGATCGGCTGCACCAGCGGCGCAAGCAACTGCTGCCCGCGCTGCTGGCCGCCGCCGGCAACTGTTGAGCGCGGCGCTCAGCGACCCTCGCCGCGCAATTCGATCGCCGCCTGCATCGCCAGCAGGCGCTGCGCCTGCGCGAGGTGCAGCCGCTCGACCATCCGGCCTTCGAGGTTGATGACGCCCGCGCCCGCATGGCGGGGCAGTTCGAAGGCCGCGACGATCGCTCGCGCCTCCTCGAGCGCCGCCGCCGAGGGAGAGAAGGCCGCGTTCGCCGGCGCGATCTGCGACGGGTGGATCAGCGTCTTGCCGTCGAAGGCCATGCGCGACGACTGCAACGCCTCCGCATCGAAGCCCTCGGTGTCGGCGAAGTCGTTCCAGACGCCGTCGAGCACGCAGACGCCATGCCGCTTCGCGCTCAATACGACACCCATGAGCCAGGGCATCAGGTAGCGACGGCCGTCGCCCGCGAACACGCCGGTTTCCTTCGCGAGGTCGTTGGTGCCGACCACGAGGGCCTCGAGCCGCGGCCGCGCGCCCAGGCCGGCGCGCACGATGTCGTCGAGCGCCGCGAGCGCGTCGGCCGTCTCGACCATCAGCCATAGCCGTAGTTCAGCGCCCAGGCCATGGCGCAGCGCGGCCTCCGACAGGAAACGCACGTCGTTCGCTCTGCCGATCTTGGGCACCAGCAACGCATCGGGGCGGCAGCGCGCCACGGTGCGCATGTCGGCATCGAAATCCGCGCTGCCGATGGCGTTGATGCGCACCACCCTGTAGTACGGCCCGGGCCGTCCGGCCTCGAGGACCTGCAGCAGGTGGCTGCGCGCCGCCTCCTTCATCTCGGGAGCGACGGCATCTTCGAGGTCGAAGACGACGGCATCGGCATCGAGGCCGCCGACCTTGGTGAGGGCGCGTGGATTGGAGGCCGGAACGTAGAGCGCCGAGCGGCGCGGTGGGTGCTGAAGTGCATTCATGGGCGTGCAGTCTGCCGCTTCGCTCGCGTGCCCTCCATCGCATATGTGATGGTTCTCGCGAATCTTCAACCATCACATCCATGATGCTTTTCGCCGACGCTCGCCCGGATACTTCAGCGAACGAGACAACCAGACGGCAGGAAAAAGATGAGCGAAGCGCACACCGGCGTGACGAAGGACGTGGAGGCCACGCGGCTGCTGGCCGAATGGATCGGCGGCGGCGCGCAGCAGGCGATCACGCCGCTGGCGCTCGAATGGGCGCGGCATGTGATGCTCGACTGGCTCGCCGTGACCATCGCCGGCAGCAGCGAACCGCTGGTGCGGATACTCGCGGAGGAATACGGCGGCAGCGGCGGCGAAGCCTCCTCGCTGATCGCGAGCGGCCGCCGTGCACGGCCGGTCGATGCGGCACTGATCAACGGCGCCGCCGGCCATGCCCTTGACTTCGACGACGTGGCCTCGCGCATGTTCGGCCATCCCAGCGTGCCGGTGGTGCCCGCGGCGCTGGCGCTGGCACAGGCGCGCGGCGCTTCCGGCCTCGCGCTGCTGCGCGCCGTGGTGGTCGGCCACGAGATCGAGAGCCGCGTCGGCGAGATGGTGGGCCCGAGCCACTACCGCCACGGCTTCCATGCGACCGGCACCGTCGGCACGCTGGGCGCCGCGGCGGCCTGTGCCCACCTGCAAGGGCTCGACCCGTCGCGGACCGCGCATGCACTGGGCCTCGCGGCCACGCAGGCCGCCGGGCTCAAGTCGATGTTCGGCACCATGGCCAAGCCGCTGCACGCGGGCAAGGCCGCGATGAACGGGCTGATGGCCGCGCAGCTCGCGGCGCGCGGCTTCACCGCCAACGAACAGGCGATCGAGGGCGCGCAGGGTTTCGCGCGCACGCTGGCACCGGAGCTCAACCCCTTCCCCGCCACCATCGACACCACGTCCGGCTTCGCGATCGAGCGCACGCTGTTCAAGTACCACGCCGCCTGCTACCTCACGCACTCGTCGATCGAGGCCATCCGCGAACTGCGCGCGCGCCACGGCGTCGGCCTCGACGACCTGGAAACGATGACGCTGACGGTTTCGGGCGAAGGCAACCACCGCGGCGTCTGCGACATCGAGGCCCCGGCGACCGGGCTCGAGCTCAAGTTCTCGATCCGCCACCTGGCCGCGCTGGCGCTGGACGGCGCCGACACCGCCGCGCTCGGTCTCTACACCGACGAGACGGCAAGCGATCCGCGCTGGCGCCGGGCGCGCGAGCGCGTGACGCTCGAGGTCGCCGACACGCAGCAGCGCGACACCGCGACCGCCACCCTGCGCACGCGCGATGGCCGGGTGCTGAGCGCGCAGGCCAATGTCGCCATTCCCGCCACCGACCTCGATGCGCAATGGCAACGCCTGCATGCCAAGGCGCGCGCGATCGCCGAGCCGGTGATCGGCGCCACGCGCTTCGAGCGGCTGGCGCAGGCGGTCGCGGCGCTCCCCACCTCCCCCCATCTCCACTCCCTGATCGAAGCGATTCAATGACGCCCAACGACATCACGGTCCAACGCCTGAAGGCCGAGGCCAGGCCCAGGACACGCGGCAACCGGTACGAGGATTTCGACATCGGCCGCCGCTTCGCGCACCACTGGGGCCGCACGGTCACGGCCGCGGACAACACGCTGTTTTCCACGCTGACGCTGCACTACAACCCGCACTACACCAACGAGGCCTTCGCCCAGGCCCATGGCCACCCGACCACGCCGGTCAATCCGCTGCTGGTGTTCAACACGGTGTTCGGCCTGTCGGTGGAAGACCTGTCCGAGGGCGGCGGTCCCTTCCTCGGCGTGGACGAGCTCAGCTACCTGCGGCCCGTCTATCCGGGCGACACGCTCGAGGCCCGCTCCGAAGTGGTGGCCGCGCGCCTGGCGAGCAACCGCCCGGGCTACGGCATCGTCACCTGGCACACGCGCGGCAGCAACCAACGCGGCGAGGAGGTCATCGCCTTCAAGCGCACGAACCTGGTCAAAACGAGGAACTGAAACGATGTCGGAAGATGGTCTGGGCTACATGACGCAAGAGCGTCGCATGATCCGCGACGCGGCGCGCGAATTCACGATGAAGGAGGTGCTGCCGGTCGCCAACAGGCTCGACGGCCCGGAGGGCGAGATCCCGATGGAACTGCGCCAGAAGATCGCCGACATGGGCTACTTCGGGATCATGATTCCCGAGCAGTACGGAGGCCTCGGTCTCGGCTATTTCGAGTACTGCCTGATCTGCGAGGAACTGGCGCGCGGCTGGATGTCGGTCGCCTCGATCGTCGCGCGCGCCCAGGGCGGCTGGATCAAGGCCGCCATGCCCGAGGAGATGCGCGCCAGGTACTTGCCGCGCGTGGTGCGCGGCGAGTTCCTCAACGCCAGCGCGCTGTCCGAGCCCGACACCGGCTCCGACCTGGCCTCGATCTCGTGCCGCGCGGTGCGCGACGGCGACGAGTGGGTGATCACCGGCAACAAGTACTGGTGCACCTTCGCGGACGGCGCCGACTACATCACGCTGTTTGCGCGCACCGCGCCGCCGCCCAACGCCGACAAGCGCTGGCTCGGCATCTCCTGCTTCCTGATCGAGAAGGAGCGCGGCAGCTTTCCGAAGGGCATGACCGGCGCGCCGATCCCCAAGATCGGCTACTTCGGCTGGAAGACCTTCGAGCTCGCGCTCGACGGCCTGCGCGTGCCGGCGGACTGCCTGATCGGCGAGGAAGGCAAGGCCTTCCACCTGATGACCAAGGGCCTGGAAGGCGCGCGCGCCCACACGGCCGCGCGTGCCATCGGGCTGGCCCAGGGTGCGCTCGAGGACGCCATCGCCTATGCCGGCGAACGCAAGCAGTTCGGCATGCCGATCGCCGAGTACCAGGCGATCCGCTTCAAGATCGCCACCATGGCGACCGAGATCGAGGCGGCGCGCCAGCTCATGCACTTCGTCTGCAGCGAGATCGACAGCGGCCGGCGCTGCGACAAGGAAGCCTCGATGGCGAAGTACTTCGCCTCCGAGATGGCCGAGCGCGTGACCTCCGAGGCGATGCAGATCTTCGGCGGCGCGGGCTACACCAGGCTGTTCCCGGTCGAACGCTACTGGCGCGACGCGCGGCTCACGAAGATCTTCGAGGGCACCTCGGAGATCCAGCAGCGCATCATCGCGACCAGCCTGCTGGGCAAGTCGGAGGTCGAGGCCATGATCGCCGGGCGCGCCTTCGCGGCCGTGGCGCAGAAAGGCGGCGCGGCATGAGAAGCGCCGAACTCACCAGCGCCGACAACTACTTCGAGGACTTCGAGGTCGGCCTGCTGCTGCGCCACCACCGCGGCAAGACCGTGACCGAGATGGACAACGTGCTGCTCACCAACCTGGTGATGAACACCGCCGAGGGCCATTTCAACGAGGACGCGATGAAGAAGCAGGATGCGCGCGGCATCTTCGCGCAGCGCGTGGTGTTCGGCGGCATCAACCTGTCGATGGTGCTCGGGCTCGCGGCCCAGGACACGGCCGAGCAATGCCTGCAGGAACTGGCGCTCGACAGGATCCGCCTGTCGCACCCGGTGTTCCATGGCGACACGCTCTATGCCTACAGCGAGGTGCTGGAAGCGCGCGCGGCCGACCGCGACGACGCCGGCATCGTGCGCTTCCGGCACTACGGCCTGAACCAGGACGACAAGCTCTGCGTCGAGGCCGAGCGCACCGTGCTGCTCAAGCGCAAGAGCCATTGGGCGGGCCGGTGACGCAGGCTGCCCCCGCCGCCACCGGCGCGCTCGACGGCCTGGTCGTGCTCGACCTCACGCGCATGCTGGCCGGCCCCTACGCCACCATGATGCTGGCCGACCAGGGCGCGCGCGTGGTGAAGATCGAGCCGCCCGGCGGCGACCCCACGCGCCGGACCGGCCCGCACCTGCCCGGCGCGCTGACCATCGCCGAAGGCGGCTTCGGTGGCTACTTCGCCTCGATCAACCGCAACAAGCAGTCGCTCGCGCTCGACCTCAAGCAGCCCGCCGGCAAGGCCGCGCTGCTGCGCATGGTGCGCGGCGCCGACGTGCTGGTCGAGAACTACCGCTGCGGCGTGATGGAACGGCTGGGCCTGGGCTACGAGGCGCTGATCGCCGAGAACCCGCGCCTGGTGTATGCCGCGATGCGCGGCTTCGGCGACCCGCGCAGCGGCCGGAGCCCCTACGCCGACTGGCCGGCCTACGACCCGGTCGCGCAGGCGATGGGCGGCATCATGGGCATCACCGGCCCGGTGCCCGCGGGTGCGCCGACCAAGATCGGCCCGGGCGTCGGCGACCTGGTGCCCGCGACCTTCCTCGCCTTCGGCATCGCCTCGGCGTGCTGGCGCGCGCAGCGCACCGGGCGCGGCCAGTTCGTCGACGTGTCGATGGTCGATGCGGTGCTGGCGATCTGCGAGCGGCTGGTCTACCAGTACAGCGCCTCGCACGAGTCGCCGGGCCCCGAGGGCAACGGTCACCCGCTGCTGTGTCCCTTCGGACTGTTCCCCGCGAAAGACGGCCACGTGAGCCTCGGCGTGCCCAACGACCGCTTCTGGGTGCCGCTGGTGCAGCGCATGGGCCGGCCCGAGCTCGCGAGCGATCCGCGCTACGCGAGCAACGAGGCGCGCATGGCGCACCGCGCCGAGGTCGAGGCCCTGGTCGGCGAATGGACCGCGCGCCACACCAAGGCCGAGCTGTCGTCGCTGCTCGGCGCGGAGATTCCGTTCGGCCCGGTGTTCGATGCGCAGGACATCTTCGAGGACGCGCATTTCCGCGCGCGCGGGATGCTGGTGGAGACCGAGCAGCCGGGCGCCGCGCGCGCGCTGACCGTGGCCGGCACGCCCGTCCACATGAGCGACACGCCCGGCGGCGTGCACCGGCGCGCGCCGCTCACCGGCGAGCACAGCGACGCGGTGCTCCAGGGCTTCGGCTTCGCGCCGGCCGAGATCGCGGCGCTGCGCGCCGACCACGTCATCCACTGAAACCACTGCCTGAAGGAAACGAGTTCCATGCAAGAACGACCCCAGAGACTGCGCCGCTGCCAGCTGTCCGTGCCCGGCTCGAGCGAGAAGATGATGCAGAAAGCCGCGGGAATGGGCGTCGACTTCGTCTTCCTCGATCTCGAGGATGCGGTCGCGCCGTCGGAGAAACGCCCCGCGCGCGCGAAGATCGTGCACGCGCTCAACGGCCTCGACTGGGGCCGCACCACGCGCTGCGTGCGCATCAACGACCTGACGACCGAGTACGCCTACGAGGACATCATCGAGGTGGTCGAGGGCGCGCGCGATAACCTCGACGTGATCATGCTGCCCAAGGCGATGAGCGCGGCCGACGTGCAGTTCGTCGACAAGCTGCTGTCGATGATGGAGAAGAAGCTGGGCTTGAAGAAGCGCATCGGCATCGACGTGCTGATCGAGGAGGTCGAGGCCATGATGCGGGTCGAGGAGATCGCGGCCTCCACGCCGCGGCTCGAATGCCTGATCTTCGGCATGGGCGACTACTCGGCGAGCCAGGGCATCTCGCTGCGCGACATCGGCGGCGCCAGCGGCTACCCCGGCGACATCTGGCACTACCAGCGCCACAAGCTGACCATTGCCGCGCGCGCGCACCGCATCGATGCCGTCGACGGCCCCTTCGCCGACTTCAGGGACCCCGACGCCTTCCGCGAGGAATGCCGGCGCTCGATGATCCTCGGCATGGTCGGCAAGTGGGCCATCCATCCCTCGCAGGTCGCGCTCGCGCAGGAAGCCTTCTCGCCGCCGGCCGCCGACGTGGCGCGCGCGCGCGACATGATCCAGGCCTACGACCAGGCCCTCGCGCAGGGCCTCGGCGCCGTGCAGTACGACGGAAAGATGATCGACATCGCGTCGGTGCGCATCGTGCGCAACCTGGTCGAGCGGGCCGACCGCATCGGCATGTAGGCGCGCGTGCCCGTGGACGCGCTGCCGCCGGCAGCCGCGTCACCTGAAGCGACCCGAAGGAGACAAAGCAATGCAACGAGACAAGATCGAACCGTCCCTGCCCCTGGATGCCGCCCGCCGACGGCAACTGCTCGCGGCCGGCCTGGCGCTGGGCACCGGCGCACTGCCGCGGCTGGCCTTCGCGCAGGACTGGCCCACCAAGCCGGTGCGGCTGGTGGCCGCGCAGGCGCCCGGCTCGTCCAACGACGCCACCGCGCGCGCGGTGGCCGAATACATGACCTCGAGCCTGGGCCAGGCGGTGGTGGTGGAGAACAAGCCCGGCGGCATCGGCATGATCGCGGCGGACAACGTGGCGCGCTCCCCCGCGGACGGCTACACCCTGCTCATCACGCTGCACAGCCAGCTCGCGCAGGCACCGGTGATGCTCAAGAAGGTGCCGCTCGACACCTCGAAGGACCTGGTGCCGATCGCGGCCTTCAGCACCGGCGTGTCGCCGATGGTGGTGAAGAAGGACCTGGCGGTGAAGAACTTCAAGGAACTGCTCGCGCTCGCGCGCCAGCGGCCGGTGTCGGTGGGCAACTACGGCATCGGCTCGGGCTGGCAGATCATGATGACCCAGCTCGCCAAGCAGACCGGCGCCAGGTTCGACATCGTGAACTACAAGGGCACGGGCCCGATGGTGTTCGACCTGATGGCGGGCAACATCGACATCGGCGCGGGCTCGCTGGCGGGCCTGGGCCCCGGGATCCAGAAAGGCAGCTTCCGGCCGGTGCTGGTGATCTCGGGCGGGCGCTCGGAGAAGCTGCTGCCCGGCATTCCGACCTGGGCCGACGAAGGCTTCACCGGAGCCGCGTTCGAGAACCTCACCGAGTGCAACATGATCCTGGGCCCCGCGGGTCTTCCGGCCGACGTGGTGCGCCGTGTCGCCGATGCCTGCCGCGAATCGGCGTCCAGGTCGGAGGCCGTCAAGAACGTGCTGGCGCAGCTCGGCGTGGAGGAAGCGCCGCTGACGGGCGCCGAGCTGCAGCGCTTCATCCAGCGCACCTGGCCCACCTACCAGGCGATGACGAGGGAGCTCGGGCTGCAGGCGCAGTAGCCGCGCGCGCTGCGCGGGAGGCGGAAGGAAACGCCGCGGGCAGCGGCCGGACCGGGATTACCCCCCGGTGACTGGCCCGGAAAATGCATGAGAATTCGCGCACTTTCGACTGCCTCGGCGCTCGCCGCCCCCTTCCCGAACGCACCTCATGCTGCCCCTGCGCGACCTCAACGACATGGAAGACCTGTGGGGCCTGCGCAGCGCCGGTGCGCTGATGAACCTGCCGTCCACCGGGGTGTCGGTGCTGCGCTGGACGCGCAAGACGGCCGGGCCCTTCCAGTTCGACATCGAGACCTCGCAGGACTTCATGATGTTCTCGATGGTGCTGCTGCCGATGGACGCCTGCTCGCGCGTGGACGACACGGTGATCTGGGACGGCCCGATCGAAGGCGGCAGCGTGCGGCTGATCGACTCGCGCACCATCGAGCGCACGGGCTTCGAATCGCCCAGCCCCTTCGACCTGCTGCACATCCATTTCTCGCTCGGCGAATTGCGCGCGACCGCGCGCCGCTTCGGCATCGACTTCGAGGACTTCGAGCCGCGCGACGGCCCGCTGTACCGCGACGACCGCGTGGGCCGCCTGCTCGGCGCGCAACTCGTGGCGGCGCTCGATGCCGACGGCGCGGCCGGGCGCATGTATGCCGATGGCATCGCGCAGTCGCTGGTGGCGCACCTGCTGCGCAGCTACGGGCGCGTGGTCCATGCCGAGGCGCCGCCGGCGCACGAAGGCCTGCAGGCGGCCTTCGACCACGTGGAGCGCCATCCGCACGAGCCGCTGAGCGTGGCGCGGCTCGCGCGCCTGGCCGAGATGAGCGAATTCCATTTCGCGCGCCGCTTCAAGCAGCGCTACGGGCTCACGCCGCACGCGCACCTGGTGGCGGCGCGGCTGCGGCTGGCCAAGGCCGACCTGGCCTTCTCGGACAAGAACATCCTGCAGATCGCCATGGACTGCGGCTTCTCCGACTCCAGCCATCTCGCGCGGCTGTTCCGCCGCACCGAGGGCATGACGCCGCAGGTCTACCGGCAGGCCCGGCGCCAGTAGCGGACCGCGCCACCGCGCACTCCCGCCGGCCCGGCAGCAAGAACATGCTGTCCGCCGCGCAGGATTGACCGAGACGGCCTGCCCCCTCGCTCGAAAGAATCGCCCTCGCCATCCGGCTTCTCCGGGTGATGTTCGAGGAGATTCGAGTGACAGCAGCAACTGCGATGCAGGACAGCATGCCGGGCGTCGAGGCCGGCGACGAGATCGCGGCCGGACTCCGGCTGCGCGGCGGCACCGAGAAGGCGCGCGCCACGCGGCGCGACCGCGGCGAAGGACCGTTCGAGCGCCTGGTGCTGCGCGGCGCCACCGTGATCGACGGCACCGGCGCGCCGCCCTGGGGGCCAGTGGACATCGTGATCGAGCGCGACCGCATCGTCGAGATGCGCAGCGTGGGTGCGCCGCGCCTCGCCATCGATCCGGCCGGGCGGCCGGCCGCGGGCCAACACGAGATCGACTGCCACGGCAAGTTCGTCACGCCGGGCTTCGTCGATGCCCATGCCCACATCGGCTCGCCCTTCGTGAGCCGCGATGCGCCGCCGGCCGACTACGTCTACAAGCTGTGGCTGGCGCATGGCGTGACCACGGTGCGCGAGATGGGCTGCTTCAACGGCCTGGGCTGGACCCTGGACCAGCGCGAGCGCGCGGCCGCCGGCACCATCGCGGCGCCGCGCATCCTCGCGCACGCCTACTTCCCGGCCGTCAACGACATCCTCAAGACCCTGCACACGCCGGCGCAGGCGCGCGACTGGCTGGGCCGGCTCAAGGCGCGCGGCGCCGACGGCGTGAAGTTCTTCGGCGCGCCGCCGGCCCTCATGCAGGCCGCGCTGGCCGAGTGCGCGAGCCTGGGCCTGCGCAGCGGCTGCCACCATGCGCAGATGGCCGTGACGCGCATGAACGCGCTGACCACCGCGCAGTGGGGCCTGACCAGCGCCGAGCACTACTACGGCCTGCCCGAGGCGCTGTTCGAGGAGCGCGTGGTGCAGAACTACCCGGCCGACTACGACTACGGCGACGAGTACTTCCGCTTCTCGGTCGCGGGCCAGACCTTCGGCCAGGCCGCGCAGCCCGGCAGCGCCACCTGGCGCAACGCGATGGACCGTTTCCTCGAGCTCGGCTTCGCCTTCGTGCCCACCTTCGGCATCTACGACGCCAACCGCGACCTGATGCGCACGCGCCGCGCCGACTGGCACGACGACTACACCTGGCAGGCCTACTGGGACAACTTCCAGCCCTACCGCGGCGGCCACGGCTCGTACTGGTACCGCTGGTCGACGAAGAACGAGATCGAGTGGAAGGAGAACTACCGGCTCTGGATGCGCTTCATCAACGAGTACAAGAACCGCGGCGGCCGCGTCTGCGCGGGCAGCGACTCGGGCTTCATCTTCCAGCTGTTCGGCTTCGGCTTCGTGCGCGAGCTCGAGATGCTGCAGGAGGCCGGCTTCCATCCGCTCGAGGTGATCCGCGCCGCCTCGCTCGAGGGCGCGCACCTGCTGGGCATCGAGGCCGACTGCGGCAGCCTCGAGGTCGGCAAGCGCGCCGACCTGCTGGTGCACGACCAGAATCCGCTCGAGGACTTCAAGCTGCTCTACGGCACCGGCGCGATGCGCCTGAACGACGACAGCCGGCGCGTGGAGTGGCAGCGCGGCCTGAGCCGCACCATCGCGGGCGGCATCTGCTACGACACGGCCGAGCTGCTGGCCGACGTGCGCGCGATGGTCGCGGCCAACCGCGCCGAGGCGGCCACGGCATGAATCCGGCGAGCGACTTCCTCCCGGTGCCGATCGAACTGAGCGTGCTCACCGGCTTCCTCGGCAGCGGCAAGACCACGCTGCTGTCGAGCTACCTGCGGCTGCCGCAGGCGGCCGACACGGCCGTGATCGTCAACGAGATCGGCGAGGTCGACCTCGACGGCGCGGTGCTCGCCGCCACCGCCGCCAAGGTGCCGATGGCCTTGCTGAGCAACGGCTGCGTGTGCTGCGCGATGGGCGGCGACCTGCCGGGCACCATCGCGGCGCTGATCGAGGAGCGCGAGACGCGCGGCCTGCCGCCGCTCGCGCGCATCGTGCTCGAGACCACCGGCCTCGCGCGGCCCGGCCCCGTGCTGCGCAGCCTCGGTCCGCTGGCCGCGCACCTGCGCGCGCAGGTGGTCGCCACCTTCGACTGCGTGCGCGGCGAGTCCCTGCTGGCGCTGCCCGAGGCGGCCGCGCAGATCGCGGGCGCGCAGCGCATCGTGCTGACACGGCAGGACCTTGCGCCCGCGGGCGCGACCGAGGCGGCGCGCGCGCTGCTCGCGCGGGTCAATCCGCTGGCCGAACTGGTGGCCGAGCCGACGGCGGGAGCGCGCGCACTGGCCGCGCTCGCAGCGCCGGCCGCGCGCTCGCCGATGCCCGAACTGGCCGTGTCGGACGACGTGCCCGCGCACAGCGACATCCGCACCGCGCTGTGCCGCTTCGCCGCGCCGGTGGCACGCGACGCGCTCGCCGAATGGCTCGACAACCTCGCGGGCCTGTGCGGCGAGCGGCTGCTGCGCGTCAAGGGCGTGGTCGCGGTGCGCGGCGAGCGGCTGCCGCTGCTGGTGCAGTGCGTGGGCACGCTGTTCGCCCCGCTACTGCCGTTCGCCGGCACGGCGAACGGTTCCTTCCTGGTCGTGATCGTGCGCGGCATGCGACTCGACGAACTGCGCGAGCTGCTGCCCTCGCTGCCGCTGACCGTGCATGCGGCCACGCGGCCGAATGCGATCGGCCGGCCGCTGTCGGCCGTGCTCGAGGAAAGCTGCGCATGAGGCCCACCACCGTCGCGCGCCGGCTGCTGGTGGGCGCCACCTATGCCGCGATGCTGCTGCCGCTGGTCACCGTGGCCTGGCTCAGCGTGTTCGCGCAGCCGATCATGAGCTTCCCGCCCGAGGGCTATTCGCTGCACTGGTACGCCAATGCCTGGAGCAAGCCGCAGTTCGCGAGCAGCTTCGTGCTGTCGCTGCAGCTGGCGGCGATCTCGGCGCTGCTCGGCGTGGGCACCGGCACGGCGGCGGCCTATGCGATCGAGCGCGGCCGGTTCCGCGGCCGGCGCGCGCTGTCGGCGCTGCTGCTGTCGCCGCTGGCCTTTCCGGGCGTGGTGCTGGGCACCGGCATCTACGTGTTCTTCGTGCGCGTGGACAACGCCATCGACCTGCAGATCGTCGCCACGCTGCCGGGCCTGATCGCCGCGCATGCGCTGCTGGCGATTCCGTGGACCGTGCGCCTGGTCTCGGCCAGCCTGCAGGGCCTGGGCCGCGCGCCCGAGGAAGCCGCGGCCAACCTGGGCGCGCGCCCGCTCACGGTGTTCCTGCGCGTCACGCTGCCTTCGATGCGCGCCGGCATCGTGGCCGCGGCGGTGTTCAGCTTCATCGCCAGCTTCGAGAACCTCGAGATGACGATGATGCTCACGGGCCCCGGGTACGCCACCCTGCCAGTGGAAATGCTGAGCTACCTCAACTTCAACATGGACCCGACGCTGGCCGCGGTCGGCACGGTGCAGACCGTGCTGATCGCCGTGCTGCTGCTGGTCGCCGATCGTTTCGTCAGTCTGTCCCGGGTGACCTCTTGAGCCATCTCCATCTCGACAACCTCCAGTGCACCTACGACCGCACGGTCGCGGTGCGCCATCTCGACCTGCGCGTGGCCCAGGGCGAACTGCTCGCGCTGCTCGGCCCCTCGGGCTGCGGCAAGAGCACCACGCTGCGCATGGTGGCCGGCTTCGTGCCGCCGAGCGCGGGCCGGATCCTGTTCGGCGACCGCGACGTGACGCATGCGCCGCCGCATGCGCGCGACACCGGCATGGTGTTCCAGGGCTATGCGCTGTTCATGCACATGAGCGTGGCCGAGAACGTGGCCTTCGGGCTGCAGATGCGCAAGGTGCCGCGCGCCGAGCAGGCCGCGCGCGTGAAGGAAGCGCTGCGGCTGGTGCAGCTCGAGCACCTGGCCGAGCGCCGGCCCGCCGCGCTCTCGGGCGGCCAGCAGCAGCGCGTGGCGCTGGCGCGCGCACTGGTGGTGCGGCCCGCGGTGTTCCTGCTCGACGAGCCGATGTCGAACCTCGACGCGCGGCTGCGCACCGAGGTGCGGCTCGAGATCCGCGCGCTGCAGCAGCGCCTGGGCCTCACCACGCTGCTGGTGACGCACGACCAGGAAGAGGCGCTCACCACCGCCGACCGGCTGGCCGTGATGGACCATGGCCGGGTGCGGCAGGTCGGCACGCCGCAGCAGGTGTACGAGCAGCCGGTCGACCAGTTCGTCGCCAACTTCATCGGGCGCTGCAACCTGGTACCGGGACGGCTCGAGGCGCCCGGTGCTTTCCGCGCGGGCGCGCAGCTGCTGCCCTGCGCCGCCGCGGCGACGCCGCCGCGCGCGACCGGCGAGCTCGCGCTGATGGTGCGGCCCGACCGCATCCGCATCGCCGAGGCCGGCGCGCCCGGCCTGCCCGCGCGCGTGAAGCTCGGCACCTACCTGGGCGGCACGACCGAATGGCACTTCGAGACCGAGGTCGGCCCGGTCTCGGTCGCGCAGCCCAGCGTGCCGGCACGGGGCGCTCCCACGATCGGCGAGCGCGTGAGCCTGCAGTGGTCGGCGGAACACGCGCTGCCCCTGCCCGCGGATGCCACGGCTTCCTGAGCTTCCCTTTCCCTCTCTCTCCACTCCGATCATGTCCATGCATTCCACACGCCGTTCCCTGCTGCTGGCCGCAGCCTCGCTGCCGCTGGCCACGGCCCGCCCCGCCCTGGCCGCCGTCGGCGGCCGCGTCGTCGTCGCCACCTGGGGCGGCGACTATGGCGACCTGCTCGGCAAGCATGTCGAGCAGCCGCTGCTCAAGCCGCTGGGCATCGAGGCGGTGCAGAGCGTGGACGACGGTCCGCCGCGCAAGGCCAAGCTGCTGGCCGAGCGCAACGGCCGCCGCGGCAGCCTCGACGTGGTGTCGATGGTCGACTTCGAGGCCAGCGGCCTCGCGCAGCTGGGCCTGTTCGAGACGCTGACCGAGGCCAACGTGCCGAACGCGAAGAACGCCATCGCCGCGCTGCGCCAGCCGCAGGCCCTGCCGCACATCTACTCGGGCCTGGTCATCGCCTACAACCCCGCGAAGATCAAGGCGGCGCCGA
The DNA here is from genome assembly GCF_059418345.1 of Variovorax sp. GW821-FHT09B01. Taxonomy (NCBI): domain Bacteria; kingdom Pseudomonadati; phylum Pseudomonadota; class Betaproteobacteria; order Burkholderiales; family Comamonadaceae; genus Variovorax; species Variovorax sp. GW821-FHT09B01. The sequence continues at coordinate 276,453 of NZ_JBWKPQ010000007.1, forward strand.
AGTCGCTCGCCGATCTCTGGGACCCGAAGTACAAGGGCCGCGTCGGCTTCGCCGACATCCTGTTCCCCTACAACATCGCCGCGGCCTCGCTCGCGGCCGGCGGCACGCTGGGCGACCTCGCGCCCGGCATGGCCAAGCTCGGCGAGATGAAGGCGCTGGCGCCCAAGATCTTCGCCACCAACGAGGCGGTGGCGCAGGCGCTCAAGGCCGAGGACATCTGGATCACCCTGGCCTGGCGCGCCCGCGTCCACCAGTGGCGGCGCGCCGGCGTGAGCGTGGCGGCGGCCGTGCCGGCCGAGGGCATCGTGCCGACCACCTTCACCGCCTCGGTGCCCAAGAACAGCCAGCAGAAGGACAACGCCTTCGCCTACCTGAACGCCATGCTCGATGCCGGCGCGCAGTCGGCCTTCGCCGAGCGCATGGGCTACGTGCCCACCGTCACCAATGCGAAGCTGCCGCCCGAGCTGGCCGCGCAGATCGCCTTCACGCCCGAGGAGCAGTCGCGCTTCAAGGTGCCCGATTTCGGCTACTTCGCGCAGGCCATGCCGGCGCTGCAGCAGTACTGGTCGCGCGACTTCAAGGCAGCCTGAGCGATGCGCCTTTTGACCCTGCCCGCCATCGCGATCGTGCTGGCGCTGATGGTGGCGCCGATGGCGATGCTGCTGCGCTATTCGCTCAACCTCTACACGCCGACCGAGCTGATGGTCGAGGCCTTCACGGCGCGCAACTACGTGCAGCTGTTCGCCGACCCGTACTTTCGCGAGGTGCTGGGGGTGACGCTGAAGGTGGCCGCGCTGACCACGGGCATCGCCCTGCTGCTCGGCCTGCCCGCGGGCTACACGCTGGCGCGCATGCCGCGGCGCTGGAAGATGTGGCTCACGCTCGCCACCATCCTGCCGCTGATGGTGGGCAACGTGGTGCGCTCGGCCGGCTGGATGGCGCTGCTGGGCAACAGCGGGCTGTTCAATGCGCTGGCGCAATGGAGCGGATTGGCGCGCGAGCCGCTGCAGCTGATGTTCCACCAGCCCGCGGTGGTGGGCGTGATGGTCACGATCGTGCTGCCGCTGATGGTGATGACGCTGGCCAGCGTGATCGAGGGCATTCCGCGCAACGTCGAGGAGGCCGCGGCCAACCTCGGCGCGCGCCCCTTCACCGCCTTTCGCCGCGTGGTGCTGCCGCAGGCCATGCCGGGCGTGATCGCGGGCATGTCGCTGGTGTTCATCCTCTGCATGAACGCCTATGCCACGCCGGTGCTGATCGGCGGGCCGCGCTTTCGCATGATGACGCCCGAGATCTACCAGCAGTTCGTGGGGCTCAACAACTGGCCCTTCGGCGCGGCGCTGGCCTTCATGCTGCTGGCGGTGACGCTGGTCGCGGTGCTCGGGATCGGGATGGCGCTGCAGGCCGGCCTCAGGCCCGCAAGGCCGACAACGCCCGCAGGCGCCGATGCGCCTCGCCCTGCGCATCGATCGGCGACTGGTTCTTCGCCTGCAGGTAGTGGTGGGTGAAGACCGCGAGGTAGGCGTCGAGGATCTGCGCGGCCAGCGCGTCGCCGGCCAGTTCCATGCACAGGCTCGCGACCTCGCTGGTGCAGAGGTGGTCGTCGCGGCCCGACTGGCGCAGCCGGTACTGCGTGCTGCGCGCGAGCACCGGGCTCAGCACCGGCAGTTGCGCGAGGTAGGCGCTGCGCCGGAACATCTTGCGCCCCTCGGCCCAGGTGCCGTCGAGCAGCACGAACAGCGGGCGCTTCGCGGGGCGGCCCTGCGAGGCCTCGGGCGGCGCGACGGTCTCCACTACCCGCCCCGGCACGGCGTACTGCCCCGGAAACACCACGTACGGCTGCCATTGCGGATCGGCCAGCAGGGCCAGCAGCGCGGGATCGGCCTCGGTGCGCGACCAGCCGAAGGCGAAGGTGTCCTCGACCACGTCGGCGATCAGCCAGCCGGTGTTGCTGGGCTTGAGCGCCTCGATGTCGCCCATGATCAGGCAGACGCCCGCGCGCGTGGCCATCGAGGGCCGCAGCGCGCACAGGCAATGGCTGGGCGCGAGCCGGCAGCCGGCGCAGCGTTCGCGCTTGAAGCCGCCACGGGCCAGGAAGGGTTTGACGCTGCGCGCGAGGCGTTCGGCGCGCAGCAGGGAGACGGCGTGGGGCATGCGCCGATTCTCGGGCATGCCCGCATGCCGGCCGGTCTTCAACCGGCCTTGAGGAACACGTCGTGATCGGGCGCGAAGTTGGCGTGCAGCGGCAGCATCGCGCCGCCCAGCGCACAGGCCTGCGCGCCGACGCGGCCGCCATGCAGCTGCGGGCGCCACAGGCCCTCCCAGTTGCAGCCGTCGAGCGCGGCGCGCGTGGCCTCGAGCAGCGCCTGCTGCAGCGGGCGCGACATCGAGCCGTCCATCACCACGTCGGCCAGGTCGAGCATCGCGGTGCCGCTCGCGATCGCATGGGCCAGCGCCTCGGCGGCCGAGGCGAGCCAGGCCGCGGTGGCGTCGGCGAACGGCGGCTGCAGCGCGCGCTCGTCGTAGGCCGCGTCGGGGTCGACGCCCTCGCGCTGCAGCCGCTGCTCGAGCTCCCACAGCGAGGCCTCGGCGATCAGCTGCGGCGGCGCCGCGTCGGCATCGCCATCGCCATCACGCTGGGCGCCGCGCACGCGCTGCATCGGCAGCGAGGCGAGCGCGCCGGCATTGCCGTGCGCGCCGCCGTGCAGGTGCGAGTTGAGCACCAGGCCGCCGCCGACGAAGGTGTCGACGAACACGTAGAGAAAGCTCTTGAGGTCGTGGCCGCGCCCGCTCACCAGCTCGGCCACGCAGGCCGCGACGGTGTCGCGCGCGAAGATCACCGGCAGGTCGGTGCGCTGGCGCACCTCGGCGCCCAGGTCCATGCCGTTCCACAGGTCGGACTGCGCCTTCGACAGCCCGAGCGTGCGGTGCCAGCCGCCGAGCAGGAAGGGCGCGGCGAGCCCCACGCCGACGGTGCGCGCGGCCAAGGGTCCGAGGCCATCGCGCAACCGGTGGGTGTGCTGCGCGATCGCGGGCAGCAGCGCTTCGGCATCGGGAAAGTCGTAGGCCATCGCATGGCGCTCGCGCACCTGGGCCGTGAAGTCGATCAGCAGCCATTCGGCGCCGCGCCGGCCGACCTTGACGCCGATCGCGAAGGCGCCGTCGGGGTTGAGCGCGAGCGGCACCGAGGGCTGGCCGATGCGGCCGCGCACGCGGCTCTGCTTGACGATGAGGCCGTCCTCCTCGAGCCGCGCGGTGATCAGCCCGATGGTCTGCGCGCTCAGGCCGGTGAGGCGCGCGAGGTCGGCCTTGGGCAGGCTGCCGTGCACGCGCAGCGCCTGCAGCACGGTGCGCTCGTTGAACTGGCGCATGCCGACCTGGTTGGAGCCGCGCGGGCGCAGCAGGTCGGGCATGCGCGCGGCGGGCGCGGCATCAGGCATGCGCCTCCGCGGGCAAGGCGCTCGGCAGCATGGCGCCGGTCATCACGGCCACGGTGTCGCTCATGCTGATCTTCTTCGGATCGAGCACGGCGGCGCGCTTGCCCAGGCGCGCGACGTGGATGCGGTCGGCGACCTCGAACACGTGCGGCATGTTGTGGCTGATCAGCACCACGGGCAGGCCGCGGTCGCGCACGCGGCGGATCAGCTCGAGCACCATGTTGCCCTCCTTCACGCCGAGCGCGGCGGTGGGCTCGTCCATGATGACCACGTGGCGCGCGAAGGCCGCGCTGCGCGCCACCGCCACGCACTGGCGCTGGCCGCCCGAGAGGGTCTCGACCGCCTGCGTCATCGACTGGATGCCGACCTTGAGGTCCGCCATGCGGGCCGCGCTCTCCAGCAGCATCTTCTTCTTGTCGAGCATGCGCAGCACGTTGCCGAGGAAGCCGGAGCGGCGCAGCTCGCGGCCGAGGAACAGGTTCTCGTAGATGGTCATCGCGGGCGCGACGGCCAGGTCCTGGTAGACGGTCTCGATGCCGGCCCGCCGCGCATCGAGCGGATTGCGGAACTGCACCGGCTGGCCGTCGAGCAGGATCTGGCCCTCGTCGGGCACGATCGCGCCCGACAGCGCCTTGATCAGCGAGGACTTGCCCGCGCCGTTGTCGCCGATCACCGCGAGGATCTCGCCCTCGCGCAGCTCGAAGTCGACACCGTCGAGCGCGGTGACCTGGCCGTAGCGCTTCACCAGGCCCTGGGCCTGCATCACCACCTTCGGGTTCGTCACGGCGTTCATCAGCGGGCCCCCTTGCGCGAGAGCTGGTCGGCCGCCACCGCGAGGATCACGAGCACGCCCGTCACCAGCACCTGGTAGATCGACGACACGCCCATCAGCGTGAGCCCGTTGCGGAACACGCCCACGATCAGCACGCCGATCAGCGAGCCGAGCACGATGCCGCGCCCGCCGAACAGGCTGGTGCCGCCCAGCACCACGGCCGTGATGGCATCGAGGTTCTCGGTCTGGCCCGCGTTCGGGTCGCCCACGCCGGTGCGCGCCACCGACAGCAGCGAGGCGATGCCGTAGAGCACGCCCGCGGCCACGTACACGCCCAGCAGCACGCGCTGCGTCGGGATGCCGACCAGCCGCGTGGCCTCGGCGTTGTTGCCCACCGCGTAGATGTGGCGGCCGGCGCCGGTCTCGCGCAGCACGAACCAGGCGAGGCCGTAGAGCGCCACCATCAGCACCGAGCCCCACGCCACCTCGGCGCTGCCGATGGTGAAGGTGGTGCCCAGGCCCGTGAGGCCGGCCGGCAGGTCGGTGATGGTCTGCGAGGACGAATACAGCTGCGTGATCGCGAACGCGATGTTCAGCGTGCCCAGCGTCACGATGAAGGGCGGCAGCTTGATGCGCGTGACCAGCAGGCCGTTGAGCAGGCCGAACAGCGTGGTCACGCCGATGCCGCAGAGGATGGCCACCGGCACCGGCAGGCCGAGCTCGGTGGCGAACTTGGTCATGATGATGCCGCCCAGCGCCATCACCATGCCGCACGACAGGTCGATGCCGGCCGTGAGGATGATCAGCGTCTGGCCGATCGCGATCACGCCGACCACCATCACCTGCTGCAGGATCAGCGAGAGGTTGCCGCCGGTGAGAAAGCGGTCGGACTGGGTCGCGAAGAAGATGCAGGCACCCAGCAGGGCCAGCCACGGCCCGAGGGCGCCCCACGGGATGTGGTGCGTTGCGGATTTCGCCATCGATGTGCCTCCCTGGGGCTGTCTGCTTACTTCTTGCCCCAGCACAGCTCGGCGCCGGTCTTGGTGTCCTTGCTCTCGACGCCGGCCACGCTCTTGCCCGCGATCAGGGTCACGCCGGTGTCGACGTAGCCCGAGGCCTTCTTGCCGGTCTTCGCGAACTCCACGCCCGCGGCCACGCCCATCGCGGCCATCTTCAGCGGGTACTGCTGCGAGGTCGCGGCGATGATGCCGGCGTTGGTGTCCTTGATGCCCTGGCAGCCGCCGTCGACCGAGACGATCAGCACGCCCTTCTCCTTGCCCGCGCGCTTGAGCGCGTTGTAGGCACCGGCCGCGGCGGGCTCGTTGATGGTGTAGACCAGGTTCACGTCGGGCGCCTTCTGCAGGCAGTTCTCCATCACGGTCTGGGCCTTGGCCTGGTCGCCGAAGCTGTCGGCCATGCAAACGATCTCGGGCGCCTTCGAGAGCTCGTTCGACTTGGCGTCGTTGGCTGGCAGCCCGAAGCCCTTCATGAAGCCGTTGTGGCGCTGCGCGCCCACCGGGTGGCCCGGCAGCAGGTCGAGCGCGACGATCTTCGGCGTCTTGCCGGCCATCGCGGCCTTGGCGTATTCGCCGATCAGCACGCCGGCCGTGTAGTTGTTGGTGGCGAACAGCGCGTCGGTGGCCTCGGGCGGATCGGCCGGGCTGTCGAGCGCGATCACCATGATCCCCTTGTCGCGCGCCTTCTTGATCGCCGGCACGATGGCCTTGGCGTCGCTCGGCGTGATCAGGATGGTCTTGGCGCCGGCCGCGATCATGTTCTCCATCGCCGTGATCTGGCCCGCGTTGTCGCCGTCGGCCTTGCCCGCGCCCGACAGCAGCTTGGCGCCGAGCTTCTTGGCCTCTTCCTGCGCGCCTTCCTTCATCTTCACGAAGAAGGGGTTGGTCTCGGTCTTGGTGACGAGGCCGATCACGGGTTCGCCGGCGGCGAAGGCGGTGGATGCGGCGACGGACGCGGCCGCCAGGGCCAGGATGCAGCGGATGCGGGGCATGGGTTGTCTCTCCTTGGGCGGGCGGCTGGATCGGACCGCCCTGTTGGTTCTCGGAATCCGGCCGGCTCGCCATGCGGAGGGCGTCGCCGGGCCGGGCGCCAGCGGACTATCGGCGAAGGAAAGGACTAAATCAAGATGATTTAGTTATCGAAAACCCGCACAGGAAACGTCAAGGATTCGGCTCGCCGCCCAGGATTTGGACGCCTGTCAAACGAAACAGTTACTTGCATTTACTCGCATTACCGACAGAATGACTCAGCATCTGGAGGTCAAGCACGCGTGAGTGGCGAGGTCGTCGAACTGCTGAGAACCCAGCCCGAAATCGCGCTGTTCCTCGTGCTCGCCATCGGCCATGCCGTCGGCGCCATCCGCTTCGGACCGATCCAGCTCGGCGGCATCTGCGGCACCCTGATCGCCGCGCTGGTGGTCGGCCAGCTCGGCATCCGGGTCGACGACAGCGTGAAGAACGTGTTCTTCATGCTCTTCATCTTCGCGCTCGGCTATGCGGGCGGCCCGCAGTTCTTCGCCAACCTCGACGCCAAGGGCCTGCGCCTGGGCCTCCTGTGCCTGGTCGAGGTGGTGGCGGTGCTCGCGCTGGTGCTGGGCGCCACCGTGCTGCTGTCGCTCGACCAGGGCACGGCCGCCGGGCTGATGGCCGGCGCGGCCACCGAGTCGGCGGTGGTGGGCACGGCCACCGACGCGATCTCCAAGCTCGGCCTGCCCGCGGCGGACATGCAGCAGCTGCAGGCCAACGTGGTCACGGCCTACTCCATCACCTACGTGTTCGGGCTGATCGCGATCGTGGTCTTCACGAGCCAGGTGTTTCCGCTGCTGCTGCGCGTGGATCTGCGTGCCGAGGCCGACCGCCTGTGGAAGACCATGGGCGGCGGCAGCGACGATCCCGGCGCCGCGAGCGCCGTGCCCGAGATGGTCGGCCGCGTGTTCGAGGTGACGACGGGACGCGGCCGCTCGATCGGCGAGCTGGCCACGATCCTCGGCGGCCAGGCCCACATCGAGCGCGTGCTGCGCGCCGGCCAGAGCCTGGCGGTGGAGCCCGCGCTGCGGCTGCGCGCCCACGACCGGGTGCTGGCCATCGGCCGCCGCGCGGCGCTGGTCAACGTGGCCGAGCTGCTGGGCCGCGAGTTCGCCGACACCACGGCCTTCGACGCAGTGGTCGAGACCACCGAGGCGGTGCTGAACCGGCGCGAGTGGTTCGGCCGCGAGCTGCGCGAACTGGCCGCGGCGCTGCCGCCCTCGGTGCAGGTCACGGGCCTGGCGCGCGACCGCCATGCGATGCCGCTGCTGGGCGACCTGCGGCTCGCGCGCGGCGACGTGCTCCAGTTCTACGGCCCGGTCGACGAGGTGGCGCGCGCGCTGCCGCTGGCCGGCGACCGGGTGCTGGCCTCGACGCGCAGCAACATCGGCTTCGCCGCCGCGGGCATCCTGCTGGGCGTCTTCATCGGCGGCTTCAGCGTCAAGCTCGGCGGCATCCCGTTCTCGCTCGGCACCGGCGGCGGCGCGCTGCTCACCGGCCTGGCCTTCGGCTGGTACCAGGCGAAGAACCCGCACCGGCTCAGCGTGCCGCCCGATGCGCTGGCGCTGATGAAGGACCTGGGCCTGGCCACCTTCATCGCCTGCGTCGGCCTGGCCTCGGGACCGCAGGCGCTGGCGCTGATCAAGAAATTCGGCGTGGCGCTGCCGCTGGTCGGCGTGGCCGTGGCGGTGGTGCCGGCGAGCCTGTCGCTGTTCATCGGCCACCGGCTGCTCAAGCTCGAGGCACCGGTGCTGCTGGGCGCGATCGCGGGCCAGCAGTGCAGCACGCCGGCCCTCAGCGCGGTGCAGAACGCGGCCGGCAATGCCACGCCGCTGCTGGGCTACACCATCACCTATGCGATCTCGAACGTGGTGCTGCCGCTGATGGGACCGCTGATCGTCGCGCTGGCCGGGCTGGTGCAGCACGCGGCGAAATGAATCTGAAACCTGGAAGGAGCTGACGCATGGAATGGCTGCACGAAACATTCAAGAAGTCGCCCGAGATGGCGCTCTTTCTCTCGCTGGCGGTCGGCTACTGGATCGGCAAGATCAAGTTCGGCAAGTTCCAGCTCGGCGGCGTGGCCGGCTCGCTGCTGGTGGCGGTGATCGTGAGCCAGGTCGGCGTGCAGGTCGACGCCGGCGTGAAGGCCGTGCTGTTCGCGCTCTTCATCTACGCGGTGGGCTTCGAGAGCGGGCCGCAGTTCTTCAGCTCGCTGGGGCGGCAATCGATCAAGGAGATCATCCTGGCCGCGGTGATGGCGGCCACCGGCCTGGCCACGGTGGTGGTCATGGCCAAGTGGTTCGGACTCGACAAGGGCCTGGCGGCCGGCGTGGCGGCCGGCGGCCTCACGCAATCGGCCATCATCGGCACGGCCGGCGACGCGATCGCCAAGCTCGGCCTCGACGCGGCCGAGACCGCGCGGCTGCAGGCCAACGTGGCGATCGGCTATGCCGTGACCTACGTCTTCGGCTCCTTCGGCGCGATCATCGTCTGCGTCAACCTGCTGCCCAAGTTCATGGGCCGCACCATCCGCGACGACGCGATCGCGGCCGAGACCGCGATGCAGGCCGGCGTGAAGGTGCTGGGCGCCGACCAGGAGGAAGCCGCGCCCTCGCTGGTGGGCCGCATCTACGAGCTCACGGCCGATCCGCAGCGCACCGTGGCCGACATCGAGAACGCCGACCCGGCCACCACCATCACCATCGAGCGCGTGAAGCGCGACGGCCGCTTCGTCGAGGTCAGCCCCACGCTCGCGCTGCGCCGCGGCGACATCGTGCTGGCCGTGGGCCGGCGCGACGCGGTGGTGGCGAGCGCGCCGCTGCTGGGCAAGGAGGTCTACGCGGTCGAGGGCATGGAACTCACCATGCACAAGCGCGACATCGTGCTGACCAACAAGGACTTCGAGCGCAAGACCGTGGCGCAGATCCGCGAGGCCACCGCGGGCGGCGTGCGCCACGGCATCTTCGTGGTGCAGTTGAGCCGCATGGGCCAAGTGCTGCCGATGCAGCCCGACACCGTGGTGCAGGCCGGCGACGTGGTCACGATCTTCGGCGCCGAGCAGGACGTCAAGCGCGTGGCCGCGATCGTGGGCGACGTGATCGTGCCGAGCGCCAAGACCGACTTCGTCTACCTCGGCGCGGGCCTGGTGGTCGGCCTGCTGGTGGGCCTGCTGAGCGCGAAGATCGGCAGCATTCCGCTCACGCTCGGTGCCGGCGGCGGCGCCCTGCTCTCGGGCCTGCTGTTCGGCTGGTACCGCGCGCGGCGCCAGACCTTCGGCGCGCTGCCGCCCAGCGCGGTGCAACTGCTCAAGGACCTGGGCCTGGCCGGCTTCGTGGTGGTGGTGGGGCTGTCGTCGGGCTTGCAGGCGGTGCAGACCGTCAAGCAGCACGGGCTCACGATCTTCGGCGTGGGCGTGGTCGTGACCATCGTGCCGATGATCCTCACGATGCTGTTCGGCCGCTACGTGCTGCGCTATGCCAACACCGCGATCTTCGCGGGCGCGCTCAGCGGCTCGCGCAGCGCCAACCCGGCCTTCGGCGAGGTGCTCGACAAGGCCGAGAACGCCATTCCCACCGTGCCCTTCGCGATCACCTACGCGCTGGCCAACGTGTTCCTCACGCTGCTCGGGCCGCTGATCGTCGCGCTGGTCTGAGCACGCCCTCCCTCTTCTTCCTTTCCTGCCTTCCTCACAACCAAGGAGCCTTTCCATGGATTTCGGCGACGTGAAAAAACTCAGCGGCCTGAGCCCCTTCGAACTCAAGGATGCGCTGATCCAAGTGGCCAGCCAGGGCGACCGCCTGATGCTCAACGCGGGGCGCGGCAATCCGAACTTCCTCGCGACCACGCCGCGCCACGGCTTCTTCGCGTTCGGCGAATTCGCCATGACCGAGAGCGAGCGCTCCTTCGTCTACATGGAGGGCGTGGGCGGCTTCCCGCAGCGCGAGGGCATCGAGGCGCGCTTCGAGATCTTCACCAAGGCCAACGCGGGCCGGCCCGGCGTGCGCTTCATCGAGGCGGCGGTGTCGTACGTGCGCGACCAGCTCGGCCTGTCGGCCGGCGACTTCATCTACGAGATGTGCGAGGCGATCCTGGGCTGCAACTACCCGGTGCCCGACCGCATGCTGCGGCTGAGCGAAATCATCGTGGGCCAGTACATCCACAAGGAGATGATCGGCACCCATCCCTTCGTCGGCAGGTTCGACATGTACGCGGTGGAAGGCGGCACCGCCGCCATGACCTACCTGTTCAACAGCCTGCGCGAGAACAACCTGCTCAAGCCCGGCGACACCATCGCGCTGGGCATGCCGATCTTCACGCCCTACATCGAGATCCCGCACCTCAACGACTACCAGCTGATCGAGGCGCTGATCGACGCGCCGTCCGAGAACGGCTGGCAGTACACGAAGAAGGAGCTGCAGAAGCTGCTCGACCCGAAGGTCAAGGCCTTCTTCCTGTGCAACCCGAGCAACCCGCCCTCGGTGAAGATCAGCGACGAGGTGCTCGGCTACATCGCCGACATCGTCAAGCAGCGGCCCGACCTGATCATCCTCACCGACGACGTCTACGGCACCTTCGCCGACGACTTCCGCTCGCTGTTCGCGATCTGCCCGCGCAACACCATCCTCGTGTATTCGTTCTCGAAGTACTTCGGTGCCACCGGCTGGCGCATGGGCGTGGTGGCCACGCACGAGGACAACGTGCTCGACCACCAGATCGCGGCCCTGCCCGAGGCGGCGCTGAAGGAACTCGACGCGCGCTACAGCTCGATCACCACCGAGCCGCGCCGGCTCAAGTTCATCGACCGGCTGGTGGCCGACAGCCGTACCGTGGCGCTCAACCACACGGCCGGCCTGTCGACGCCGGTGCAGGCGCAGATGGTGATGTTCTCGCTGTTCTGCCTGATGGACGAACCCGAGGCCTACAAGCACGCGATGAAGCGCATCGTGAAGCGGCGCAAGGAAGCGCTCTACCGCGAACTCGGGCTGCCGCTGTCGGCCGACCCGAACTCGGTCAGCTACTACCACCTGCTCGACCTGCAGGAGATCGCCACCCAGATGCACGGCGAGCGCTTCGGCGACTGGATCGTGACCCAGCTGCAGCCCAACGAGGCGCTGTTCCGCATCGCCGAGGAGACCGGCATCGTGCTGCTGCCGGGCCGCGGCTTCGGCGGCAAACACGCCTCGGGCCGGGTCTCGCTGGCCAACCTCAACGAGTACGACTACGCCAACATCGGGCGCTCGCTGCGCAAGCTGGCGTCGGAGTACTTCGCGCGCTTCGAGAAGCAGTCGGGCAAGGCCAGGCGCAGCAGCGATCCGGCGGTGTCGGCGGTGGTGGTCAAGCCGCAGAAGGCGGCCAAGGGCGGCAAGAAGAAGTAGCCCCCCGGCGGGCCGCCCGCGCGGCCCGCGCCCCTTCGCGGACATCCGGTCCACACGCCCTTCGCATACGATGGAGGGCAACAAAAGAGGGACCCGCGAAGGGGCGAGAAGAATGATCGTTGGAATTGACCTGGGCACCACCAACAGCCTGGCGGCGGTGTGGCGGGATGGCGCTTCCGTGCTGGTGCCCAACGGGCTCGGCGAGTACCTGACGCCGTCGTGCGTCAGCATCGACGAGGACGATTCGGTGCTGGTCGGCAAGGCGGCGCGCGAGCGGCTGCAGACGCATCCCGAGCGCACGGCCGCGGTGTTCAAGCGCTACATGGGCAGCAACAAGACGATGCGGCTGGGCAAGCGCGAGTTCCGGCCCGAGGAACTGTCGGCGCTGGTGCTGCGCTCGCTCAAGGCCGATGCCGAGGCGATGCTCGGCGAGCCGGTCACCGAGGCGGTGATCACCGTGCCGGCCTACTTCTCCGATGCCCAGCGCAAGGCCACGCGCGCCGCGGGCGAGCTCGCGGGCCTGAAGGTCGAGCGGCTGCTCAACGAGCCGACGGCCGCCGCGCTGGCCTACGGCATGCACGACATGCGTGCCGAAACCCGCTTCCTGGTGTTCGACCTCGGCGGCGGCACCTTCGACGTGTCGATCCTCGAGATGTTCGAGGGCGTGATGGAGGTGCGCGCCTCGGCGGGCGACAACTTCCTGGGCGGCGAGGACTTCGTCGAGGCGCTGATCGCGCTCTTCTTCGAACGCAACAAGCTGCCGGCCAGCCTGCGCGCCGACGCCCACTTCATGCAGCGCCTGGCCGCGCAGACCGAGGCGGCCAAGCGCGCGCTGAGCACCCAGCCGACGGCCGAGATCGTGGTCGCGCACGAGGCGGCGCAGCACCGGCTGGCGCTCGACGAAGGCACGCTCGAGCAGGCCTGCGCCACGTTGCTCAAGCGGCTGCGCGCGCCCGTCGAGCGCGCGCTGCGCGACGCCAACCTGCGCGCCGGCGAGCTCGACGCGGTGGTGCTGGCCGGCGGCGCCACCCGCATGCCGGTGGTGCGGCGCCTGGCCACCACCATGTTCGGCCGCTTTCCCTCGATCGACTTCAATCCCGACGAGGTGGTGGCACTCGGCGCGGCGGTGCAGGCCGGCCTGAAGGCGCGCGACGCGGCGCTCAAGGAAGTGGTGATGACCGACGTGGCGCCCTACTCGCTGGGCGTGGCGGTCAGCCGCTGGCTCAGCGAGACCACGGTGACGCACGGACACTTCGACCCGATCATCGAGCGCAACAGCACGGTGCCCGTGAGCCGCTCGAAGAGCTACGTGCCCAACTCGGGCAGCCAGACCTCGGTCGACCTGCACGTGTTCCAGGGCGAGTCGCGCATGGTGCGCGACAACGTGCACCTGGGCACCCTGCACGTGCCGCTGCCGAGCCTGGGCGCGGGAGCATCCCCGGGCGATGCCGCGGTCGAGGTGCGCTTCACCTACGACGTCAACGGTCTGCTGCAGGTCGAGGCCACGGTGCAGAAGACGCAAGAGACCTTCAGCCTGCTGATCGAGGGCAACCCGGGCCTGCTGAGCGAGGCCGAGATCAAGGAGCGGCTGGCGGCGCTGAGCGCGCTCAAGATCCATCCGCGCGACCGCATCGAGAACCGCACCCTGCTGGCGCGCGCCGAGCGCATCTACCAGCAGCTGCGCGGCGACGTGCGCGAGTGGCTGGGCATCCGTATCGCCGAATTCGAACGCGTGCTGGCGCTGCAGGACAAGCGGCAGATCGCGGCGATGCAGCGCCAGTTCCAGGAGCAGTTGGAGCAGATCGAGCGCGACGGCCCGCTGGCCGATTGAGACGGGGGCGACGACCATGACCGAGGTCCCCGGCTTCCTGCTCGAGCTCGGCCTGCGCGCCGATGCCGACGAGCGCGCCGTGCGGCGCGCCTATGCGGTGCAGCTCAAGCAGATCGACCAGGCGGCGCAGCCGCTGCAGTTCCAGCAGTTGCGCGAGGCCTACGAGGCCGCGTTGCACTGGGCGCGGCAGGCGCGGGACGTGCAGGAGGCCGAGGCGGCGCAAGCGCCGCCCCCGCCGCCCTCCCCGCCCGAAGCCGTGGTCGAGGCCGCCCCCGAACCGGCGCCGCCCCCGGCCCCCGCCGAACAGCATCCCGACCCCGTGCGCGACATCCTCGTCGCGCTCGACACCCGGCTGCAGCAGGCGCCGCTGCGCAGCGTCCCCGAAGCCACCGCGCTGCTCGAACACACGCTCGAGGACCCGCGCCTGCTCGACATGGACGCGCGCTTCCTGTTCGAGGCCAACATCGCCCACCTGCTGGCCTGCGGCTGGCGGCCCGGCCACGAGCACCTGTTCGAGGCCGCGCTCGTTTTCTTCGATTGGCGCGCCGACTCGGCGCGGCTGCTGCGGCTGGGACAGGCCGGGCAGGTGGTGGACCGCGCGATCGTCGAGCAGGATGCGCAGGGGCAGCAGGCGCCCGACGACCGCGATGCGCAACGGCACTACCTCGAGCTGCTGCGCCGCACCGCCGATCCCGGACCGCAGGCGCTGGCGCTGGGCCTGGGGCGGGTGATGCATGCGGCCGCCACCTATCCGACCTGGCTGCGGCTGACAATGGACATCTCGAACATCGAGGCCTGGCGCGAGCGCGAAGCGAAACTCTCGCGCGGCACGCTCCAGAGCCATCCCTCGGCCGCGAGCGCGCACAGCGGCTCGATCAGCGCATCGCGGCTGACGGTGTGGTTCGCGATCTTCTTCGTGGGCGTGCTGGTGTTCGCGGTGCTGAAGGCGCTCGTGCAGTCGGGCAACGAACGCACGGCCACCGCCCCGCCCGCGGTCTCGGCGCCGGCACCGACACCCTCGCTGTCGGCGCTGCCGCAGGACCCGAGCGCCGAGCACGCGGCCGCCCGCGCGCGCACGCTGCAGGCAGCCATCAGCGGAGGCACCGGCGCGAATGCCATCCCGGGCACGCCGCGTCCCGCGCTCGAGCCCGATCCACCGGCGGCCCGCTACACGGTACCGCCACAGGTCGTCTATCCGCCGATGTCGCGGCGCCTCGGCGAACAGGGCCTGGTCGTGCTGAGGGTCATGGTCAACTCGACCGGTGCGATCGCCGACGCCACGGTGCTGCGCGGCTCGGGTTTCGACCGCCTCGACAAGGCGGCGCTCGACGCGGTGCGCCTGGCCCAGGCGATTCCGCTTCGTCGTGCCGACGGCCGCACCGTAGCAGCCTGGTACACGGCGCCGTTCCACTTCAGGCTCGACGACGGCGCGAAGCCCCGGGAAGCGGCCGCCGCCACGACGGTGACACCGGACGCGCAACCGCCTGCGCGGACACGCAGCTACGGCGAGCGGGTGACCGCGGCGGTGCGGCCGCACATCCTGTTCGCCAAGGAGGTCGCGGGCAACCCGCTGGTCGAATACACGCTGGACCTCGCGCCCGATGGCGCCATCACCGCCGCCAGGCTGTCGAAGGCGAGCGGCGTGCCCGAATGGGATGCCGCCGCCCTTCGCGCGATCCAACGGACTGCGCGCATGCCGCTCGACGACCAGGGCAAGGTGCCGACCCAGATGGTGTTGGCGCTGCGGCCGAAGCTGCAATGAGGCGTTGCCGCCGTCCCGCTGATTGCGGCAGTTGGCTCGAGAAGGCCTCGGCCCCACGCGCGCACATCGGGTAGACCGCATGCCCTGGATCCTTCTCGCCGTCGCCCTCTGCGTGGCCCTGCATCTAGGCGCCATCGCCCTCGCAGCCACACGCTTCGGCATCCCGATCCGCGAGTTCAGCTACGGCCTCGGCCCCACGCTGCTGCACGCGGGCCGGCTGCGGATCAGGACGCTGCCGGTCGGCGGCCAACTGATCCTCAAGGACACGAACACCGAGCCGGTCGAATCGGGCAAGGCGCATGACGCCCTCGATCTGCAGCCGCTCGCGACCCGGCTGGCGATCGGCGCGGCCGGCCCGTTCGCGCTGCTGGTGCTGGCCGTGGCGGTGCTGCAGTCCGAGGGCCTGGCGACCTTCGCCAGCGGGTTCGCGCAATGCATCGCGGGGGGCTTCGAGCCCTTCGGCGAGGCGCAGCGCCTGCTGTGGTCGGCCAGTGATGTCACGACCGCCTCGCCGTTTCCGACGCTGCTCGCGCTCGTCGCCGCCAAGTTCGCCGCCGTCAACCTGCTGCCGTTTCCGGGCAGCAACGGCAGCTTCCTGCTGCAGGCCTTGCTGGAGCGCACGCCGCTGATGAAGCGCTGGCCACCCCTGGCAACGCAGCTCGGCCTGCTGCTGTTCTTCGGCATGGCGTTCTCCTGGCTGCTCGCGCTGGCCGTGTATGGCCTGCATGCCGCGGGCATCGACGTCATGGCCTGACGACCCACTCCCCTTTTTCTCGAACACCGCCTCGCCATGCCCACAGACGACATCGGATTCCTCGTTGCCTATGCCATCGCCGGCGGCGCCGCCACGGCCGGCCTGCTGCTGCCATGGATACGCCGCATCCCGCTCGAGCTGCACCGCGTCTGGACCCTCGACCACCAGAACTACCGGCCGCTGCTCGCTTCGCCCGATGACCTCGAACTGCCGCGCAAGAGCCGCATCGCGCTGATCGCATCGGGCGCCCTGCTGTGCCTGGGGCTGGCGCTGGCGCGCGGCGTGTCGCTGCAGACCACCTTCCTGTGCATCCTGCTGCTGGGCTGGGTGCTGCTCACGGCGATCAACCTGCGGCACCGCGTGCTGCCCGACTGGATCGTCTACCGGCTGCTCTGGATCGGCCTGCTGTATCACGCTTACACCGGCAACGCCTCCGCGCAGGTCATCGGCGCCGCGGCGGGCTACCTCGTGCCCTGGCTCGCGACCCTGCTGATACGGCGGCAGACCGGGCAGGAGGCGATGGGCCACGGCGACTTCAAGGCCTTCGCGGTGGCGGGCGCGTGGTTCGGCTGGTCGGCGCTGCCGACGATCTACGGCGTGTTCCTGCTGACGACCCTGCTGCTGGCGCTGGCCGTGCGGCTGTTGCGGCGTCCGCTGGCCGAGCCCGGCCTGCCCACCGGCCCGGGCCACCTGCTGGCGGCCACGGTGGTGGCGCTGGGCGTGCGCTTCATCTGAGGCCGGCTGGCGGCGCCTCGCGCCGCGCCGCGGCCTCCAGCCGCATCACCTTCCACGCACACAAGGTCCCCGCCACCGCGAGCAGCGCCGCCAGCGCGAACATCGTACGGTAGCCGAAGGCCTGCGCCACCGCGCCGCCCAGCAGCACGCCGAGCACGCCGCCAAAGCCGTAGCCGATGACGGTGAACAGCGCCTGGCCGCGTCCGCGCAGCCGGCCCGGGAAACGGCGCGACACCACGGCGATGCAGGTGGTGTGGTGGGCCGCGAAGCTCAGCGCGTGCAGCCACTGGGCCACGACCAGCGCGGCGATCCAGCCGCCGAGGCCGGCGGTCAGGCCCAGCCGCGCGACGGCCGCGATGCCGCACACCAGCATCCAGCGCGGCATCGGCAGCAGGCCGATCAGCCGGCCCTGCAGGAAGAACCAGACGATCTCGGCCACCACCGACAGCGCCCACAGCAGGCCGATGGTGCTCTTGCCGTAGCCGAGCGAATCGAGGTAGAGCGAGAAGAAGGCATAGACCGAGAAGTGCGACATCACCTGGAAGAACAGCGCGGCGAAGAACCACTGCACGACGCGGTTGCGCAGCACCGGGCCGATGGGTTCGCCAGGCGCGTCGTGCGCGGCCACGGGCTCGCGGCTGTCGGGCAGGCGCAGGGTGGCGAACAGCACCAGCGCCAGGGTGCCGGCGGCCCAGGCCGGGAAGTGCTTCATGCCGAAGCGGTCGAACCACTCGCCCGCGACGAACACCGTGACCAGGAAGCCGGCCGAGCCGCACAGCCGGATGCGCCCGTAGCGGCCCCAGTCGCCGGCCACGAGGTGCGCCATGGCCGCCTCGGTCAGCGACATCATCGAGCTGGTGTGGGTGAACATCAAAAGCAGCACCAGCGCCAGCCACCAGGGGCCGCCGCTCCACCACAGGCCGAAGGAACTGAGCAGCGCGATCGCGGCGCTGATGCGCAGCAGCAGCACGCGCTGGCCCGTGTGGTCGCTGAGCGCGCCCCAGGCATAGGGCGCGAACACGCGCGTGACCGACTGCACCGAGGCCAGCAGGCTGATGGTGAAGATCGGCAGCCCCTGGTCCTTGAGCCACAGCGGCAGGTAGGGATTGAAGAAGCCGATGTGCGCGAAATAGCTGGCCGACAGGCCAGCGAACGCCAACAGGTGGCCGCGCCCGGCCACGGGTGGCGGCGCGGACACTAGAGGAAGGACGCCTGCGGCGACGTGGCCTGGGTCTTCTCGTTGTCGCCCTGCACGTCACCGCATTGGGCGCGGTGGCGCAGCGCATGGTCCATCACGACCAGCGCGAGCAGCGCCTCGGCGATCGGCGTCGCGCGGATGCCCACGCAGGGGTCGTGGCGGCCCTTGGTGACCACCTCGACCGGGTTGTTGTTCACATCGATCGACTGGCGCGGGCTGATGATCGAGCTGGTGGGCTTGATCGCGATGCTGACCTCGAGGTCCTGCCCCGAGCTGATGCCGCCGAGGATGCCGCCCGCGTTGTTGCTGAGGAAGCCGTTCGGCGTGATCGAGTCGCCATGGGTGGTGCCGCGCTGCGTCACGCTGTCCCAGCCGGCGCCGATCTCGACCGCCTTCACGGCATTGAGGCCCATCATCGCGTAGGCGATGTCGGCATCGAGCTTGTCGTAGAGCGGCTCGCCGAGGCCGACGGGCACGCGGGTGGCGGTCACGCGCACGCGCGCGCCGCAGGAGTCGCCGGCCTTGCGCAGCCGGTCCATGTAGTCCTCGAGCGCGCTCACGTCGGCGATCGGCGCGAAGAAGGGATTGTTCGGCACGTGGTCCCAGCTCTCGAAGGGAATCGCGATCTCGCCGATCTGCGTCATGCAGCCGCGGAACACCATGCCGTACTTTTCTGCCAGCCACTTCTTGGCGACCGCGCCGGCCGCGACCGTGGGCGCGGTGAGCCGGGCCGAGGAGCGTCCGCCGCCGCGCGGGTCGCGGATGCCGTACTTCTTGTGGTACGTGAAGTCGGCGTGGCCCGGGCGGAACTGCTGGGCGATCTGGCCGTAGTCCTTGCTGCGCTGGTCGGTGTTCTGGATCAGCAGCGCGATCGGGGTGCCGGTGGTCTTGCCCTCGTACACGCCCGAGAGGATCTGCACCGCGTCGGGTTCGTTGCGCTGGGTGACGTGGCGGCTGGTGCCGGGACGGCGGCGGTCGAGGTCGGCCTGGATGTCGGCTTCGCTGAGCGCCATGCCCGGGGGGCAGCCGTCGATCACGCAACCGATGGCCGGGCCATGGGATTCCCCGAAATTGGTGACCGCGAAGAGATGTCCGAAGGTGTTGCCGCTCATGGGCGGGGATTATCCCCCGCAATGCGGGGCCGGGCGGCGCGGCGCCCGAATGCCCGAGGGCAATGCCCGCGCGGCCTACTCGGTGGCGCCCTCGAGCCGACGCGCCAGCGTGCCGAGCTGCAGCTCGATCGAGAACAGCCGTTCGTTGAGCACCGCGGTCTGCAGCCGGATCGCCTCGACGATCGCGCGGGTCTGCGGATCGGGCGTGTTGTCGACCAGCTCCGCGAGGTCGTGCAGCTTCTTGCGCAGTTCGTTGCTCATGGACTCTCCGTGGGGTTCGTTCGGTGACGCGGCCAGTATGGGCCCGGCCCGGCCTCAGGGCAACGCATCGGCCGCGGCGGGCCGGGTTTGTCCCGAGCGGCGCATGACCACGGCCAGCAGCGCCGCGATGGCCAGCAGCACCACCACGCCGATGCCGGCCATCAGGTGCAAGCCGCGCAGCAGCGCCGTGCGCGCATCGGCCAGCAGCTCGGCACCGGCCGCACCGCCGAGCTGCCCGGCCAGCGCCACGGCACCGCCGAGCGTGCTGCGCGCGGCCTCGACCGCGGCGGCATCGCCGAGCGAGGCCGGCACGGCGTCGGCCATCATGGCGCGGTAGACCGCCGCGCCCACGCTGCCGAGGATGGCGATGCCCAGCGCGCCGCCGAATTCGGAACTGGTTTCCGAAATCGCCGAGGCCACGCCCGCGCGCTCTGGCGGCGCGCTGCCCACCACCAGGTCGGTCGACAGCGTGAACA
Source organism: Variovorax sp. GW821-FHT09B01 (assembly GCF_059418345.1). Classification (NCBI taxonomy): domain Bacteria; kingdom Pseudomonadati; phylum Pseudomonadota; class Betaproteobacteria; order Burkholderiales; family Comamonadaceae; genus Variovorax; species Variovorax sp. GW821-FHT09B01. Next base: position 296,208 of record NZ_JBWKPQ010000007.1, read on the forward strand.
CGACCGCCAGTCCGAGCGAGGACACGACCATGCTGCCCACCAGCAGCGCCAGGCCGCCCTGCACCGGCAGCGCGACCAGCAGCGCGAAGCCCAGTGCCGCGACCACGAGTCCGCCCGTCATCGCATGCACCGGCCGCACGCGCCGCGTGAGCGCGGGCGCCGCCATCGAGCCGACGATGAAGGCGCCCGCGCTGGGCACGCTCCACAGGCCGGCCTGCAGCGGCGACAGCCCGAGCACCATCTGCAGGTACTGGGCCTCGTAGAGGAACAGCCCGAACATCACGAAGCACGACAGCATGTAGGCGCCCAGCGCCACGCTGAAGGCCGGCGCGCGGAACAGCCGCAGGTCGATCATCGGATCGGCCAGCCGGCGCTGGCGCCGCACGAACAGCCAGCCGATGGCCAGCCCCACCGCGATGGCGGCGAGCGACAGCGCGCTCGCGCCGTGCTCGGCCGTCTGCTTCACGCCGTAGATGGCCGGCAGCACCGCGCCCAGCGACAGCGCCACGCTCGCGAGGTCGAGCCGCGCGGCCTCGGGGTCGCGGTACTCGGGCAGCAGTACGGGGCCGAGCACCAGCAGCAGCACCATCACGGGCACGCCGACCAGGAACACCGAGCCCCACCAGAAGTACTCGAGCAGCACGCCGCCGACCACGGGGCCGATGACCGCGCCCGCCGAGAAGCTCGAGATCCAGACCCCGATGGCCAGCGTGCGCTGACGCGGGTCGAGGAACATGTTGCGGATCAGCGAGAGCGTGGACGGCGCCAGCGTCGCGCCGGCCACGCCGAGCAGCGCGCGGGTGGCGATCAGCATGTTGGCGCTGTTCGAGAAGGCCGCCAGCACCGAGGCCAGGCCGAAGGCCACGGCACCGATCAGCAGCAGCCGGCGCCGCCCGATGCGGTCGCCCAGCGTGCCCATGGTGACCAGCAGGCCCGCGACCAGGAAGCCGTAGATGTCGACGATCCACAGCAGTTGGGCCGCCGTGGGCTTGAGCGCCTCGCTGATCGCGGGGATCGCGAGGTTCAGCACCGTGAGGTCCATCGAATAGAGCATGCACGGCAGCGCGATGACGGCCAGGCCGATCCATTCGCGCACCGTGGCGCGCGGCGGCGCGGCGCCGCTCATCGAGGGCCCTCGGGGCCGGGGCCGAACGAGAGGATCGGCCGCAGCTCGATGCTGCCGTTGCGCGCGGACGGGATGCCGGCCGCGATCCGCAGTGCTTCCTCCTCGCTGCCGGCCTCGACCAGGTAGAAGCCGCCGAGCTGTTCGCTGGTCTCGGCGAAGGGGCCGTCGGTCACGGACAGCCGGCCGCGGCGCATGCGCACGGTGGTGGCGGTCTCGGCGGGCTGCAGGGCCTCGGCCTCGACCAGCTGGCCGCGCGCGCGCAATTGCGCGTCGTAGTCGATGTGTTCCTGGATGTAGTGCGCCATGTCGAGCGGCGGAGCCTCGGTTTCGTAGATCAGGCAAAGGTACTTCATGCGGCACTCCCCTCGGCGGCGTCCATGCTCTGGATCGGACGGACTTCGATGCTGCCGTGGCGCGCCATCGGGATGTGGCCCGCGAGCTGGATCGCGACGTTGAGGTCGCGCGCCTCGATCAGGATGAAGCCGCAGAGCTGCTCGCGCACCTCCGCGAACGGCCCGTCGACGTGCGAGGCCTTGCCGTCGCGCACGCGCACGACCTTGGCGGACCTGGCGCTCGCCAGCACGTCGGCGGCGATGAAGTGGCCGTTCTTCTCGAGCTCGCGGTCGTAGGCCATCGAGTCTTCGTCGAGCGCGCGCCGCTCGTCGGGCGACAGGGTGGCGAACAGGGCCGGGTCGCAGTGGACGAGGCAGAGGTATTTCATGCGGAATCTCCTTTCGGATGGAATGAGGACACCACTGGTCGATCGGCGAGGCGCCGGATCGACATGCGGGCGCGACGAACTGCAACTATTTTTCTATCCGGGCAAGGACGCCAGTTGCCGCGCGAGGAACTGCCGCTCGGGCTGCTGCCGGGCCAGCGCGAGCGCGCGCTCGTAGGCGCCGCGCGCCTCGCCGAGCCGGCCGAGGCGGCGGCACAGCTCGGCCCGCGCGCCATGCGCGAGGTGGTAGTCGGCCAGCTCGCCGCGCGCGAACAGCGCATCGACCAGCGCCAGGCCCGCGGCCGGGCCGTCGCGCATCGCGATCGCGGCCGCGCGGTTGAGTTCGGCCACGGGCGAGGGATCGAGCCGCAGCAGCACGTCGTAGAGGCCGACGATCTGCGGCCAGTCGGTGGCCTCGGCACGCTCGGCCTCGGCATGGACCGCGGCGATCGCGGCCTGCAGCGCATAGGGGCCGAAGCGGCGCGAGCGCAGCGCGCGCTCGACCAGCGCGGCGCCCTCCTCGATCTGCGCGCGGTGCCAGAGGCCGCGGTCCTGCTGGTCGAGCAGCACGATCTCGCCCTGCGCCGAGGTGCGCGCGGCACGGCGCGCATCGTGCAGCAGCATCAGCGCCAGCAGACCCAGCGCCTCGGGCGCGGCCTCGGCGCCGGGCAGCAGCTCGACCAGCAGCCGGCCCAGCCGGATCGCCTCGGCCGAGAGGTCGGCGCGCGTCAGGCTCTGGCCCGAGGAGGCGGCATAGCCTTCGTTGAAGACCAGGTAGACCACGCGCAGCACGGCGTCGAGCCGTTCGGACAGCTCGGTGCGCGTGGGCACCTGGTAGGGAATGCGTGCGTCGCGGATGCGGGCTTTGGCGCGCACGATGCGCTGCGCGATGGTCGGCGCGGGCACCATGAAGGCACGCGCGATCTCCTCGGTCGCGAGTCCGCAGACCTCGCGCAGCGTGAGCGCCACCTGGGCATCGGGTGAAAGGGCCGGATGGCAGCAGGTGAAGACCAGGCGCAGGCGGTCGTCCTCGAGTTCGTCGGTGTCGGCGTCCCAGCCCGGCGCGGGGTCGGCCAGCGCCTCGGCGCGCTCGGCCGATTCGTCCCAGGGGGAGAAGCGCGCCTGGCGCCGGATGGCGTCGATCGCCTTGAAGCGCCCCGCCGACACCAGCCACGCGCGCGGGTTCGCGGGCACGCCCTGTGCCGGCCATTGTTCGAGCGCGGCGCGGAAGGCCTCGTGCAGCGCCTCCTCGGCGCGGTCGAAATCGCCGAGCAGGCGCACCAGCGTGGCGAAGATGCGGCGCGATTCGCCGCGGTAGACCGCCTCCAGCGTGGCGCGCACCGGGTCCGTCATGCGGCGGGTTCCGGCCTGCCCAGCCAGCGTTCGAGCCGCACCATCGAGCCGGTCCAGCCGTGTTCGTGGCCCTCGCGCGCGGCCTGATCGAAGAACTGCTCGTGCAGCAGCTCGAGCTCGCAGCCGGTGCCGGCCGCATCGGGCTCGAGCCGCACCGTCACGCGCGATTCGCGCTCGGGCGTGCTGCGCCAGGCCCAGCTGAAGACCAGCCGGCGCCGCGGCACGATCTCGAGGTAGGTGCCGCTGACGTCGTGCGTCTCGCCGTCGGCCGCGAGCATCGCCACGCGGAAGCGTCCGCCCACGCGCAGGTCGACCTCGGCATGCGGCACCGCGACGATCTCCTCGGGACCGAACCAGTGCCTCAGCGCTTGCGGGTCGGTCCACGCGCGCCAGACCTTGTCGGGCGCGACGGCGTAGTGGCGGCGGAGGGTGAGGGAGGGACGCCCGGTGTCTGGGCTGGCAGGTTCCGCCATTCGGTTTGCTCCTGGTGGTAGAGAAAGCGCGCCAAGGCATCGAGGCGCCCGGTCCAGAACTTCTCGTAGCGCGACAGCCACACGGCGGCCTCCTGCATCGGCCGCGGCGAGAGCTCGCAGCGCACGACACGGCCTTCCTTCGTGCGCGAGATCAGCCCCGCGTCCTCGAGCACGCGCAGGTGCTTCATGAAGCCCGTGAGCGACATCGCATGCGGCGCGGCCAGCTCGGTCACGCTGAGGCTGCGCTCGCCCAGGGTCTCGAGCACCGCGCGGCGCGTCGAGTCTGCGAGCGCGGCGAACACGGCATCGAGGGCAACGGGCGCGGGCGGCGCGGCGGCATCTGAGTGAACCATGCGGTTGAGTATCTGGAGCCGGCGCGCCAGCGTCAAGGCGTGGGGATATCGCAGTCGGCCGCGGGAACGCTTTATGCGTGCTGCGGCGCAGCATCCCCACTCGCCGCAAAGGAGCTTCCATGCTGGACCGTACCGCCACCCAGTTCTCCCACGTCAAACCGGGCGACACCGAATTCGTCTCGGGCGGACTGCGCGACTTCTTCCTCTACCGCGACCTCGGCGTGGCCGCCGCCACCAACGGCAAGGTGATCGCGCACCTCGTCAAGGCCAACATGGCACCGGAAGCGGGCACCGGCTGGCATCGCCACGAGGCCGACTTCCAGATCGTGATCATGGTCAAGGGCTGGGCCCGCTTCATGTACGAGGACAAGGAAACCCTGGTCGAAGCCGGCGACGTGGTGCACCAGCGCCCCGGCATCCGGCACTTCCTGTTCGACTACTCGCCCGACATGGAGTACCTGGAGATCGTCTCGCCGGCCGACTTCAAGAGCGTGGATGTGGAGCCGGTGTGCGAGATTCCGGCGCCTACGCCCTGGAAGTAGGAATCGCGGGCACTCAGCGCAGGCCGAAACCCACGCTCGTGCTGCACTCGGTGTCGAGGTGCAGCACGCGGCCCTCGCCGTCGAACAGCAGCCAGCCATCCGCGACCGGCCGCATGCGCGGCCCGAATTCGCCGGGCCAGTGCAGCGTGGCGGCGAGCCCGCCGTCGTGCACCCGCAGCCACTGCACCCGGCACGCCGACCCGGACGCCTGCACCGCCGTCACCAGCCACGCCATGTCGACCTGCGCGCGCAGCGTGCGCGCCTCCCGGCCCGAGACCCGCAGCTCGCCCGCGTGATTCGCCGTGATGTGCCAGTGCAGGCGCAGCTTCGCCTCGCCATCGACGTCATCCTCGGCGTCGTCCTCGGCAATGAGATGGAAGGCACCGAAATCCGGATGCAGCAGGCGCATCGACGTCACGCCCTCGGGCTTCGCGATCGCCTCGCGGCCCTGCAGGCGCCGCTGCCCCGCGCCGTAGCGCCAGAGCGTCGGCGTGCCCGACGGATCGGCAACCACGAACTGCTCGCGCGCCTGCGTCACGCGCAGATCGAGCACCGACCCCGGCAGGTCGGCGACCTGCCACAGCACCTCCTGCAACGAACGCGCGGTATCGAGCACCTGGATGCGGTTGGCCCGGGTCACGGTCCAGCCGATGCCGTCGAACTCCGTGCCGAAGCCGTCGACGGCGACCATCCCGAGATCGACGACCCGGCGCTGCACGAGATCGATACGGCTCACGCGCCACAGCCCGTCGCGCCGGGCCAGCGCCAGCGCGACCTGCCCGCTGTACGCCGCGACGAGCCGGTCGGCCGGCACCGGAAAGCGCGCCAGGGTCCGGCCCGCGGCATCGCAGACCAGCACGCCCGCCTCGCCGAGCGCGAGCAGGTAGCGGCCCGGCTCGAGCAGCGTCGCGTCGTGCACCGGATGCGCGCCGGCCGCGGGCGCCTCGAGCGCCAGCACCGACGGCCGGCTCAGCAGCGGCACGACCCGCAACCCCGGCATCTCCCCGCCGGGCATGTCCGCCTGCAACAGCGGGTCGGCATGCAGCCGCAGCAGCCCCTGCATCTCCTTCGCCCCGAGGCGCCCCTCGCCATGCGCGTGGTCGGCCACCAGCGCGGGAATCACCACGGCCGCGAGGCCACGCGAGCCGTCGTTGTGCTGCGTGACCGCGAGCAGCTCGGTCGCCAGCGCGGCGCGCTCGCGGTGCAGCCTCGGGTCGTCGCGCAGCGCCCGCAATCGCGGCGCGCAGGCCGCGAGCGTGTCGGGCAGCAGCACCGCGCGCTGCACCAGCGCGCGTGCCGCCAGCTGCCCCTCGGCCGCTTCCGCGGCCAGCAGCCAGGCGATGGCCTGCTCGCGCGCCGCCGGCAGCGGCCAGACCGCGTCGACCGCGCGCAGCCATTCGCCGCGCTGCGCCAGCGCTTCGCCCCACTCCAGGCGCAGCCGGTTCGCGGCGTCGGGCCACTTGTCCTGCAGCTGCAGCACGGCCTGCGCGAAGGCGTTGTCGCGCCGCGCCACCGCGACCGCGCGGCGCCAGTCGCCGGCCAGGCACAGCAGCCGCACGATCACCACGGACGGGCGGTCCCAGGCCAGCGCGAGTTCGGCGGCCTGCAGCGCGCGCCCGTGCTTCTCGAGGTAGTCGAGCGCCTCCTGGCGCGACTGCAGCAGCTCGGCCAGCACGAACACGGCCTCGTCGATGCGTCCCTCGCGGTCGAGCTTCTCGAAGCTGCGGCGGTAGAGCTGGCGCAGGTGCGACTCGAAGTCGTGGCCCAGGTAGATGCTCGAGCGCGGCCCCAGCGCGCCGCTGAGCGACAGGCTGTCGCGCCGGCCCGGCGTGCCGAAGGCCTGGCCGCCATCGAAGGCGTCGTTGCCCTCGCCGCCGAGCGGAATGGCATGGCGCAGCGCCTCCATCAGGTCGCCGTCGTCGAACATCTTGAGCATGCGCTGCATGTAGGCCGCCTGCTGGCGGCCGATCAGCTTCGACAGCCGCGACGCGACCGCCATGCGCGCCAGCCAGTCGCGCCAGCGCGAGCGCTGCGGCTGCCCCTCGCCGCGCGGCGGCAGCGTGGCCGGCGCCGGCGCCGGCACCGGCGCGCCCGCGCGGGTGGCGACGTCGATCTCCCGGCGCGCGCGGGCCCGCTCCTGCCTGCGCCAGAGGGCCCAGGACGCGAGCACGATCAGGACCAGAGAGGCGAGCAGCACCAGGGCCAGCGTGCCGTCGGGCGCCACCACGCCCTGCGACGCAGCAGCAGCCGGCGGTGTGGTGGCGCGCGTGGGCGAGCGGCTGTCCTCGCCCGCGAGGTAGAGCCCCAGCAGCGCGAACGCTACCAGCACCCACACCCAGCCCTGGCGCGAGGGCCGGCCGGCCGGCCCCGCCATCGGCACCGTGCGTTCGGCGCGTTGCACGGGCGGTGGCGGCGTGGGCACCAGCGGCACCCGCGGGCGCGGCTGCCTCGACGCACGGCGATGGAAGGCGCGCAGCCCCCATACCGCGAGCGCCACCAGCAGCATCACGCCGAGGAAAGCCCCGGCCGAGCCATCGGCGAACGGCGAGGTGCTCGCGGTCGTGGACGAGGAACCGCCTGGCTGCTGTGCGTTGAACATGAGAAAGCCCAGCAGCACCAGCGCGAAGGCGACCCAGGCGAGCCAGTACCGTGGCGGCTTGCCCTCCGCGTCCCCCTCTGTCGCGGATGGCGCGCGGCGCGCCTTGGCGTCCTGTGCCAGCTTTTGCAGGAACTCCACCTGCGCCTGGCTCGCGGGCGGGATCGCATCGCCGAGCAGTTCGCGCACCGTGCGGCCCTCGGTGTCGAGCACCACGGGCTCGGGCAGGAGCTCGCGGCAGTCGAAGGTGTCGAGCAGCGCCGGGCCGCCAGCCAGCCACTCGGAGGGATCCACCGCCACGGCCTGCGCGAACTGCAGTGATCGCACCTCGCCGCCCTGCACCAGCCAGACGTCGGCCGCGGGCAGCAGGGCCCGCTCTTCCTTCGCGAGTTCCGCGGAGCACAGCGTCGTGCCCTCGCGCCGCAGCGGCCAGCCGGCCGCCGCATCGCCATCGAGCAGCACCGGCTGCGCGAAGCGCAGCAGGTCGCCGGCCTCGAAGCGGCTCAGTTGCGCGCCGGGCCGCCAGGCATCGAGGATGCGCTGCGCGCGCGCGGCCTCGTGCAGCCAGTCGGCGGGAAACCACAGCCCCGCGACCGGCTGCCGCCCCTTGAGCAGCGGGCGATGCACCTGCGCCGCGGGCATGCGCGGCGACGATCCGGCGTCAGCCATTCGCGCCTCCCTCGGCATGGAAGAAGCCCAGCAGCACGCGCAGCGACAGGTCGAACAGGATCAGCTTGCGGTGCAAGGTCAGCATGGCGGCCAGGCCGGTGTTGGGGCAGACGGCGATCTTCTCGATGCGCTCGGGTGCGTGGTAGACGGTTTCGGCGCCGGCGCTCGAATGCAGCACCAGCGCGCTGCGGTCGGACGACAGGCCCGTCATCGCGAAGCGGCCCCGGTGCGCATCGAAGATCAGCGCGATCGCCTTGTGCGCACCGATCTCGAACGCACGCCAGGCATGCGGATGCTCGCGGTACGGTCCCCGGTAGTCGGGATTGGGCGCATGGATGCGCCAGCGCTCCCGGCCCTCGCCGCCGTCGTCGGCCGAGAGCCGCACCGCGCAGGCGCCCAGGCCGAGCCGCCAGTGCCTGCCACCGGCCAGAAAGACGCGCGTGTCCTCGGGCGCGGTGCCGATCGGCAGCACGGTCGCCGGGCCGGTATCGACGCTGAGGCGGCACAGCATCAGCTGGCCCGAGCGGCGCGCCACGTAGACCAGCGCATCGTCGGCCCACTGGCTGATGCACAGCACGCTGCGCTCCACCAGCGCGGGACTGGCTTCCTCGGGCTTCGGCCGGCTCGCCGCACGCGCCGTCCAGCTCACCAGCCGGCCGGCACGGTCGAGCAGGCAGACCTTCTGCACGCCACGGTGGCGCAGCCAGGCCATCGGCAGCCACACGCCGAGGCCGGGCGGTGCCGAGAGCCGGTCTTCCTCCTGTGCCTCGACGATCGCGGCGAGGCCCGGCACCTGCCAGAAGTACATCGCCGCCTCGCTGTTGAGCACCCCGCCCAGCCGCTTGCCGCCGAAGGCCAGCGCCAGCGGCGCGGCCTGGTCGCGCCACTGCTGATGGCCGATCTTGCCGGCCTTCTTCTGGCCCTGCTGCGGCACGAAGTACACGGCGGCGCCGGGCTGGTCGAGCAGCGGCACCGCCACGTGCCGGCCCTGCCAGCCGATCACCGGCGGCCGCTGCAGCGACACGCGGGCGCGGTGGCGCTGGTGCAGGTCCTTCGGCGGGGACGGCGCGAACTCGCCCTTCAACAGCCGCACCGCGGCCTTGGTCGCGGGCAGCGGCAGCTGTGCATGCCGCACGCCCGCCACGTCGGACAGCGAGACCTCGAGCACATCGCCCTGCACCGCGCGGCGCAGCCGCACGCGGTGGCTGGTCCAGCGCTCGGCGGCGGGCGGATCGACCGCGGCCTCGCCGATCAGCCAGCACTCGCCGGGCGCCCGCTCGAGCTTCTCGAGCGCGAGCCGCCAGGCCGCCGCCTGCGCCGCATCGGCGGGCACGAAGCTGCGGCCCAGCAGCAATGCCCGCAGCTGCTTCGCGTCCTGGGCGTCGCGCAGCACGCCGGGCTGCTGCAGCGTGCCCCACTGCAGCAGGCTGCCGGTCTGCGCCGCGCGCCGCGCCAGCAGGATCCAGAGCGCGAGCTGGCCCAGCCGCGGCGCGCCCCATTGCAACGGCCCGGCGTCGAAGAGCGCGACGATGCCCTTCTCGGCCTCCCGTGCACGCGGGCGCGGGGCCAGGAACAGGTGCTCGCTCGAGGCGGCGCGGCGCAGGAACTCGTCGGGCAGCTCGTCCGCCAGCAGCCATTCGGTCGCCAGCAGGCGCTCGTAGCGGCCGCGCCGGCGCAGGTCGTCGAGGCCGTCGAATTCAGGCGCCGTGGCCTTCACCTGGCCGCGGAAACGGCCGAGCAGCGGCTGCATGCGCTGCAGCAGCGCACCGAGCTCGCCCGTCAGCTCGGGCGCGAACCAGGCCAGCCATGGGTGCCATGGCCGCAGCGCCTCGGGCAGCTCGGTGGCGGCCGGCGCGGCGGTCATGCGGACACGCCCTCCCAATGCCCCTCGATGCGCGCGAGCAAAGCGGCCGACAGCGGCAGCAGCCGGTCGAGCGGCAGCACGGCCTCGGGCCGCGGCCACAGCAGCAGCGGCTGGCGCTGCGGATGGCGGCGCTGCAGCGCGCGCGCCACCAGGTCGATCGGGCGGTCGGGCGCCTCGAGCACCGGCAGCCAGAGGCCCGGTGCCGCTTCGCTCGGCCCGGCATAGGCGATGCCGTCGACCCAGGGCAGCGCGTCGGCCCGGCCGACCACGACCAGCAGGTCGCGCCCCGCGGTCGCCGACAGCCCCTGGCACTGCGCGGGCTCGAGCTTCAGCAGCCGCTGGTGCAACGCGCGCGCCGTCGCGCCCCAGGCCACCGCGGCGCCCGCAGGCAACGGCTCGCCGCGCGGCCGCCAGCGCCAGTCGATCGAACCGGCCAGGCTCATGCGGCGACGGCGAGACGCTCGACCAGCCGGCCGCGCCATTCGACCAGCGCCTCGGGCAGGTGCTCGCCGCCGAAGTTCGCGTCGATCTCGCGCAGCACGCTCTCGATGCGCAGGCGCTCGGGCGCGGCCTCCTCGGCCAGGCAGCCGCGCGCCGCTTCCGCCAGCCGCGCGGCGCGCGACAGCGGCTGCAAGGTCGCCTCCTCGACCGCGCTCAGCAGGTGCGGATGGGCGGCGTTGGCGAAGACGTCGCGCAGCACGTCGCGCGCGCTCTGCTGCGCCTCGTGGGTCGGCAGCACGTAGAGCAGCGGCCAGAGGTCGGCCTCGCTGGTCTGCAGCCGGCCGGCAAGCACCGCGGCGGCGGCCAGCAGCCGCTGAGACTTCACGATGCGCCGGTCCGACAGCGTCACGCCCGCCTGCCGCAGCTGGCGGATGGCATTGGCCAGCGCCGGCTGCACGCCGCCGAGGTCGACCTGCTGCAGATGGCGGCAGAGGACGTCGAGGTCCGCGAGCGCACCGCCGCCTGCGGCCGGCGCATGGTCGGAGCGCCAGCCGCCGCTGAGCATGGCCTCGAGCTGGTGGTCGGGCAGCGGCTCGATGAAGGCATGCAGCAGGAAGCGGTCGCCGAAGGCCGCGAGGCTCTCGTCGTCGGGCAGCGCGTTGGCCGCGCCCACGCACACGCGCAGCGGGCAATGCAGCTGCGTGTGGCCGCGCCGGAAGCGGCGCTCGTTGAGCACGCCCAGCAGCGTGTTGAGGATGGCGGTGGAGCCCAGGAAGACCTCGTCGAGAAAGGCGACGTCGGCCTCCGGCAGCATGCCGCTCACGTCGGTCTCGACGGTGCCGGCGCGCAGCTTGTTGAGGTCGACCGGGCCGAACAGCTCCGAGGGCTCGGTGAAGCGCCCGAGCAGGTATTCGAAGTAGCGCCCGCCCAGCGCCTGCGCCACGCGCCGCACCACCGCGCTCTTGGCCGTGCCGGGCGGGCCGATCACCAGCAGGTGTTCCTGGGCCACGGCCGCGAGCACGATCAGCTCGGCCAGCTGGTCGCGACCGACGAGGCCGTCGGTGGCCGATCGGATCGCATGGCGGACGTGTTCTGCGGCGGCCTGGAGTGATGTGTCGGTCATCTGAAAAAAGCGTTGCACTTCGAAACAGCCGGCTAGTGTGCCGCAGAGCCGTGACCCAGCAATCCGCACACGTCTTCACGAGGTGTCGTTGAAACCAGCAGCATCCCAGGCCCACCACCTCAAGCGGGCGCTCAATATGAAGGGGAGGGACTGGATGCAGCAGCCGCTGCGGGCTGCGCCCCCGCTCATGCGCCTGATCCAATGAAAATGCCCCGCTCGTGCGGGGCATTTCAGTCCAAGCGACTCGCAGACTATTTACACAGCCTGGAAGTGAGCGGTTTCATGGCTTCCAAAGCTCAGGCAATGGCTAATCCATATCCAGGTGGACATTCGCGTGCGAACGGTTCGCGTCGCGCATCCGCTTGTTTGCTTCCTCGCGATCTTCGGCCTTTTCAACGAAGACCGGCGCACGCGGAATCTTTTCCGGCTCTCGAGTCGTCGACCCGCTCGACACGTTGTGCGCATGCGCATATCGCGATACCACGAGTCCAAGCAAATCTTTCAAGCTCATTTCGGCCTCCAATTCGCCATCAAGGCATCCAACCTGACCCGAGACTGGGACCCCGCCTTGAGATCAAAGTTCATGTAGTCACCGTCCCCGACACATCGCCAGTACTCCGGGCCTCCTTTGAGGTCTATCACATCCGAAACATTGGGGCAACCGGCCACGCCGGCCGGATAGTACGGAAAATCGCGTGCCATAACCCCTGTCGCGGGGAGAAGAGCCATATCGAAGCCGTATTTGGGCCACGCGACATAGCCGCCCCAGCGACGCACGGTACCTGAAGCCTTCGCGGAAGGAGGCATATCGGCCCAGTTTCGCCCTCCTGCTGCGAACAGTCGCAGCCTGGTACCGCCTCCCGGCAAGGTCGCGTTCGCGGCAGCAGCGATCAGGGAAACCATATGCCCAGCGATCCCCTTGTGAGAATCATTGAACATGATGAGCTTGAGATAAATGCTCGCTGCGTGGATGTGGCCATCGAGGTAGATCACGAACTCGTTCGGTTCCTCGAGGTAGGCGTCATTCGATACGGTGATCAAGAGGCCAAGAGGCACTTGCTCGCCATCGGGCAACTCCGCATGAGTCCAAGCCAGCTTTTCAGTCAGCGTGATGGTTGATCCGCTGGGAGCACCGCAAAGCTGGATGATTTGCAGGGCATTCAGCGGAAATCCAAGTAGCCCGCTGATCCGGTTCGTCGCCCCGACAACCTTGCAGGTCGTTGCATCAAAGTGCGCTGCCTGAAACTGCGCCGCGTCGGCACTCATCGCCATTTTTTGATCCTCCCGGCGCCAATGTAACCGAGCGTCACATCTGAAGCCGTGAACTCTCTCGCAGCGGTCTTACTGCCGCTCACGCGAAAGCCTCCGTCGCAGACGTCGCCAGGAAATCCGCGCGGTTCGCGGATTTCGACACGCTCGCTATCGCGCGTGCGCGCATGTTCTCGCGATGTGACACCTCGCCTTGCGGCTGTTCGTCATGTGCGCAGGCTCACGCAGGCGGCCCATCGCGGCCTGCCCGAAGCCTTCAAGGTTCGTTAGACGACGGCAGACCTCAGGACGCGCCGAAACGCGGCGCGCGCTTCTGCAGGAAGGCCGCGACGCCCTCGCGCGCATCGGCGCTGCCCGCGCGCTCGCGCAGCAGGCGGTGCTCGAGCGCCAGGTGCGCCTCGAGCGTGCGGCCCGGCGCATCGGCGCACAGCGCCTTGATCGCGGCGAAGGACCCGGGCGCGCCTTCGGCCAGCCGCCGCGCCAGCGCCTCGCCGGCCGCGGCCAGTTCGGCGTCGGGATGCAGCGCATCGACCGCGCCGGCCGCCAGGCAGCGCTGGCTGTCGATGGGGTCGCTGAGCATCAGCCACTGCTGCGCGCGCAACGCCCCGATGCGGCGCGCGAGGAACCACGAGCTGCCCGCATCGGGCGACAGGCCGATGGCCGCGTAGCCGGTGCGCAGCTTCATCGACTCGGCCGCGAGCACGAAGTCGCCGGCCAGCGCGAGCCCCACGCCTGCCCCGCCGACCGCGCCGTTGAGCACCGTCACGAGCGGCGCCGGGCCGTTCACCAGCCGCAGCAGCGCCGGATGCAAGGCATCGAGGATCTCATCGACCAGCGCGGGCAGGTCTTCCCCGGCCGCGACGAACTCCTCGATGTCGCCGCCGGCGCAGAACACCCGACCTTCGCCGGTCAGCAGCACCACGAGCGGCGCGGCCGCCAGCACCTCGTCGATCGCGCGCACCAGCGCGCGGCTGCTCGCGGCGCCGATCGCGTTGGCGCGCTCGGGCCGGCGCAGCACGATGCGACCGATGCCCTCCTCCACCGACCAGGCGATGCCGTGCTCGAGCGGCATCTCAGATGCCCGTGAGGCCGCCGGTGCACATCAGCGTCTGGCCGCTGACGTAGTCCGACTCGGGAATGCACAGCAGGTAGACCGCGCCGGCCGCTTCCTCGGGCGTGCCGCCGCGGCCCAGCGGAATGGTCTGCTCCATCATCGACAGCAGGCCGGGGTTGATGCCGACCTTGATCTCGCGGCCGTCGATGTTGGCGGTAGTGGCATCGGCCGCGCTCGCGGTCAGCCGGGTCTGGATGAAGCCGAAGGCCACGCAGTTGACGGTGACGTTCATGCGCCCCCATTCCTTGGCCAGCGTCTGCGTCATGCCGACGATGCCGGCCTTGGCGGTCGCGTAGTTGGCCTGGCCCGCGTTGCCGAACAGCCCGGCCACCGAGGAGATGTTGACCACCTTGCGCACGTTGCGCCGGCCAGCCTCGGTCTCGGTCTTCGAGAGCTGGCGGATCACGGGCTGCGCCGCGCGCAGGATGCGGAACGGCGCGGTCAGGTGCACGTCGAGCATGGCGTACCACTGCTCGTCGGTCATCTTCTGCACCACGCTGTCCCAGGTGTAGCCGGCGTTGTTGACGATGATGTCGAGGCCCTGGAACTCGCTGACCGCGGTGCCGACGAAGCGCTCGGCGAAGTCGGGCGCGGCCACGCTGCCGTTGCAGGCCACGGCCTGGCCGCCGGCGGAGCGGATCGCCTGCACGGTCTCGTCCGCGGGGCCGGCGTCGAGGTCGTTGACCACCACCCGCGCGCCTTCCGAGGCGAGCTTGAGCGCGATCGAGCGGCCGATGCCGCGGCCCGAGCCGGTGATGAGAGCGACCTTGCCTTCGAGTCTGGATGTCATGTCTGGATGTCTTTCTTCGTTGGGTCTTCAGGCGAGCGCCACGAGCGCCTCGCCTGCGATGCGCACCTGGCCGTGCTGGTTGGTGCTGCTGACTTCGACGCGCACGCAGCGCTCGCCATCGCGCTCGAGCTTCTCGACCACGCGGCCCGTGCAGCGCACCGCATGGCCCAGGTGGGTCAGGCCCTGGAAGCGCACGTCGAAGCGGCGCAGTTGCGACTGCGGTGCCCACTGCGTGAGCAGCCGGCCGAGCCAGGCCATGCCCAGCATCCCCTGCGCGAACACGTCGGGCATGCCGGCGCGGCGCGCGAAGTCGATGTCGATGTGGATCGGGTTGTGGTCGCCCGAGGCGCCCGCGAACAGCGCGAGCGTGGTGCGGTCGACCGGCGGCAGTTGCAGCGGCGGCAGTTCGTCGCCGACCTGCACGGTGTCGTGGTTCGGTGCGGTCATGGGGTTCCTCGGGCTCAATGCCGGCAGACGATCACGGTGCGCAGCTCGGCCACCAGTTCGTCGCGCTGGTTGGTGGCACGCGAGCTCTTCACCACGAACTCGAGCGCGCCGTTCTTCTTGTCGTAGATGTCGGTGATGGTCGAGCGCACCGTCACGGTGTCGCCCGCGCAGGCCGCGCGGTGGTAGCTGAAGCCCTGCTCGCCGTGCAGCAGCTTGGCCAGCGGTATGCCCAGGTCGGCCAGCAGCTGGTTGGACGCGCCCGAGTCGAGCTCGGCCGCGAACAGAAAGGTGGGCGGCGCCGGCAGGTCGGCATAGCCGGCATCGCGCGCGGCGGCGGGGTCGGTGTAGACCGGATCGGTCTCGCCGATCGCCTTGGCGAAGAACTGCAGCCGCGTGCGCTCCAGCGGCAGCACCGAGGCGGGCAGCTCGTGGCCGATCCATTTCCTGTCGATCATCGCCGGGCCTTTCTTCAGACTCGTTCGTAGAGCGTGACCACGCAGGCGCCGCCCAGGCCCAGGTTGTGCTGCAGCGCGAGCCGCGCGCCCTCGACCTGGCGCTTGTCGGCCGTGCCGCGCAACTGCTGGACCAGCTCGGTGCATTGCGCGAGCCCGGTGGCGCCCAGCGGGTGGCCCTTGGACAGCAGCCCGCCCGACGGATTGGTCACGACCTTGCCGCCATAGGTGTTGTCGCCGTCGACCACGAACTTCTCGGCCCCGCCCACCGGGCACAGGCCCAGCGCCTCGTAGCTGATGAGTTCGTTGTGCGCGAAGCAGTCGTGCAGCTCGACCACGTCGATGTCCTGCGGGCCGACGCCCGCGGCCTCGTAGACCTTCTGTGCCGCCTCGCGCGCCATGCTGAAGCCGACCACTTCGCGCATGTCGCGCGCCTCGAAGCTCACCGGGCGGTCGGTGGTCATGGCCTGGGCCTTGATGCGCACGCTGCGGTCCAGGCCGTGGCGCTGCGCGAACTCGGCCGAGCAGACGATGGCGGCGGCCGCGCCGCAGGTCGGCGGACAGGCCATGAGCCGCGTCATCACGCCGGGCCACATCACGGGCGTGGCCAGCACCTCGTCCTCGGTCACGACGCTGCGGAACAGCGCCACCGGGTTGTTCGATGCATGGCGGCTGGCCTTGGCGCGGATCTTCGCGAAGGTCGACAGCTGCGTGCCGTACTGCTGCATGTGGGCCAGGCCCGCGCCGCCGAAGTAGCGCAGCGCGAGCGGCACCTGCTCGTTGCCGACCAGCTCGTCGGTGATGGCCTCGAAGCGGTCGAAGGGGCTGGGCCGGTCGTTGAACACCGCGCCCAGCGCGCCCGGGCTCATGTGCTCGAAGCCGAGCGCGAGCACGCAATCGGCCGCGCCGCTGGCCACGGCCTGGCGCGCGAGGAACAGCGCGGTCGAGCCGGTCGAGCAGTTGTTGTTGACGTTGACCACCGGGATGCCGGTCATGCCGACCTCGTAGAGCGCGCGCTGGCCGGCCGTGGAGTCGCCGTAGACATAGCCCACGTAGGCCTGCTGCACCTGCTCGTAGCCGATGCCGGCATCGGCCAACGCCGCGTTGAGGGCCTGCGCCGCCATCTGCGGATAGGGCAGGTTCGCGCCGGGCTTGGTGAAGGGGATCATGCCGACACCGACGACATGCACATCCTGGGTCATGGGAATTCCTCTCTGTGTAATGAATGGAAGCGAAACGAAAAGATCAGGCGATCGCGCGCTGGCGGTCCTTCCAGAACGGCTCGCGCAGCTTGGTCTTGAGCACCTTGCCGGCGCCCGAGAGCGGCAGCGCCTCGACCAGCGCCACGCTGCGCGGGCACTTGTAGCCCGCGATCAGGGTCTTGCAGTGCGCGATCAGCTCGTCGGCCGTGACCGGCTGCCCCGGCTTGGCGACCAGCACCGCATGCACGGCCTCGCCCCACTCCTCGCTCGGGATGCCGATGACCGCGCAGGCCGCGACCGCCGGATGCTGGGCGATGGCATTCTCGACCTCGGCCGAGTAGATGTTCTCGCCGCCGCTGATGATCATGTCCTTCATGCGGTCGACCACGAAGATGAAGCCGTCGTCGTCCATGTAGGCGCCGTCGCCGGTGTGCATCCAGCCCTCGCGCACCGCGGCGGCCGTCTGCTCGGGCTTGTTCCAGTAGCCGAGCATCACGTTCGGCCCGCGCACCGCCACCTCGCCCACCGTGCCGCGCGGCACCTCGGCGCCCTCGGCATCGACGATGCGCACTTCCATGCAGAAGCTCGCGCGGCCGGCCGAGCGCAGCTTGCCGGCCTTGCGGCCCTCGACCGTGTGGTACCAGGCGGGGTTGATGGTGGCGACCGGCGACAGCTCGGTCATGCCGTAGGCCTGCACGAAGTCCACGCCCGGCAGCGCCGCCATCGCGCGGTTGAGCACGGCCTCGGAGATCGGCGAGGCGCCGTAGGCGATGCCGCGCAGGCTGCCGAGCTCGCGCGGCCTGTCGCGCATGGCGGGATGGTCGACCAGCATCTGGATCATGGTGGGCACCAGCAGCGTGTGGGTCACGCGCTCGCGCTCGATCGCATCGAGCACGGCCTCGGGGTTGAACATCGGGATCACCACGTGCGTGTTGCCCTGGAACCAGTGCGGCCCCGAGATGCCCATGTCGGCCAGGTGGAACATCGGCGCCGCATGCAGGTAGCAGCCCTGGACCGGCGCCATGCCCTCGGCCTGGGCGGCCAGCGCCGAGGCGCAGAGGTTGGCGTGGCTCAGCATCACGCCCTTGGGAAAACCCGTGGTGCCGCCGGTGTAGAAGATGCCGGCGAGGTCGTCGCCATGGCGGTAGGCGTCGGGCACGGGCGCCGCGCTGTCGAGCAGCGCCTCATAGCCGAGCATGCCGGCGGGCACCGCGCCGTCGCCGCAGTAGACCAGCTCGCGCAAGGTGGTGGACTGGCCGCGCAGTTGCTCGGCGGCGGCGCGGAAGGCGTCGTCGACCAGCAGGATCTGCGAGCCCGAGTCCTCGAGCGAATAGAGGATCTCGGCCGGCGACCAGCGGATGTTGCAGGGATTGAGCACGCCGCCGCCCCAGGGCACGGCCATCTGGTATTCGAGGTAGCGGTCGGAATTGAGCGACAGCATCGCGACCCGGTCGCCGTTCTTCATGCCGAGCTTCTGCAGCGCGCCGGCCAGCCGGGCCACGCGTTCGCCGAATTCGCGGAAGCTCTTGCTGCGGCTGCCGAAGCGCACCGCGGTCTTGTCCGGTTTCTGCTGCATCGCGCGGTGCAGCGCCTGGGTCAGGTACATGGTGGCTCGTCTCCTAATCGTTGGTCTTGTCGTCACGCCTTTGTAGGTCTGTTTCTGGCGTGAGCGCATGGTAGAAATCCGGGCCCGGGCCGGCGATTGCGCTTCGCGTCGTTCGCATTGCAGAAAACGTCAATCGACGGCCTGCCGCGTCCCGTGTACGGTCGAATCGCCCTCTCCCATGCTGCAACCGCCCGTCACCATCCCGATCGCCTTCGTCGAAGGCATGCTCTCCGGCATCCGTGCCCGCGGCGCCGCCGCCCCCATCGACATCGACCGGGCGCTGGAAGACGCCGGCGTGCCGCCGCCGCTGCTGGCCGAGCCGGGCGCGCGCGTCACGGCCGAGCAGTACGTGGCGCTGTTCGCGCTGCTGATGGACCGGCTCGACGACGAGTCGCTGTGCTTCCTCACACGCCGGATGCGCCGTGGCAGCCTGGCGCTGATCGCGCGCTCCACGCTCGGCGCCCCCGATTTCGGCCATGCGCTGCGCCGCGTGGCCCACACCTTCAGCCTGCTGCAGGACGACCTGCGGCTGGTGCTGCTGCGCGAGGGCGAGCTCGCGGGCTTCGGCATCGCGATCGAGAACCCCGCGATCGGCCACCAGAACTTCCTGCACGAGCTGATGCTGCGCGTGTACTGGCGCTTGCTGGCCTGGCTGCACGGCGGGCGGCTGGCGGCGCGGCGCTTCGACTTCGGCTTCGCGCTGCCGCCGTACGCAGCCGGCTATGCCAAGGTGTTCCCGGGCACCTTGCGCTTCGGCCAGCCCTGCTCGGCCGTGTGGTTCGACGCCGAGGCGCTGCGCACGCCGATGCACCGCGACGCGCATGCGATCCGCGACTTCCTCGCGGCCTCGCCCGGCAACGTGATCCTGCCGCGGCTGGCCGAGCAGCCCATCAGCGCCAAGGTGCGCGAGATCCTGCAGCAGAAGCGCCCGGCCTGGGCCGACCTCGCGACCGTGGCCGCCTGCCTGCACATGTCGGTCAGCACCCTGCAGCGCCACCTGGCGACCGAGAGCACCTCGTTCCAGGCGCTCAAGGACCAGCTGCGGCGCGACGTGGCGATCGTGCGGCTGGCCACCAGCGCGGTGCCGCTGGCGGCGCTGGCCGCGGAGCTGGGCTTTGCCGACAGCGCGGCCTTCCAGCGCGCCTTCAAGACCTGGACCGGCGGCGCGCCGGGTTCGTACCGGCGCCGCGTGGCCGCGGCGGGCGGTGGCGATTCCCTGCCGGCGCCCTGAGTTTTCAGAAGGTTCCGGAACCACCGCAAGGCCCGGGCGACAATCGCCCCATGCCTCCCACCTCCGACCTGCCCCCGCTCAACCGCCAGTTCGTCGCCCATTTCGGCGAGATGGGCAGCAAGTGGGGCATCAACCGCACCGTCGGCCAGATCTACGCGCTGATCTTTCTCTCGGAGCGCCCGCTCAATGCCGACGAGATCGCCGAGCTGCTGGAGTTCTCGCGCTCCAACGTGAGCATGGGCCTCAAGGAGCTGCAGGCCTGGCGCCTGGTGCGCCTGCGCCACCAGCCCGGCGACCGGCGCGAATACTTCGAGGCCCCGTCGGACGTGTGGGAGATCTTCCGCGTGCTGGCCGAGGAGCGCCGCCGCCGCGAGATCGAGCCCACGCTCTCGATGCTGCGCAACGCCCTGCTCGAATCGCCCCACAGCGAGGCCGAGCGCCATGCGCAGGAGCGCATGCGCGAGATGCACGACCTGATCGACCGGCTGATGAAGTGGTTCGACGACGTGCAGCGGTTGTCGCCCGAGACCGCGATGCAGCTCATGGGCATGGGCGCGACGGTGACGCGGGTGCTGACGCTCAAGGACCGCATCACGGGCGGGGCGGCGAAGCGAAAGAAGCCGGACGCCTGAGCGAAGGCCGTCGCATGCGGACGGCCTCACCCCCTCACAGACGCTCCTGCCCCTCCGGCGTTTCAGGCATCTCGAATTTCTCCTTGCGGACGGCGTCGTCGGCCATCAGCTCGAACCACATCGCATTGAGCACCGCGAAGGCGGCCGCCAGCGGCAGGCCGAGGATCCAGGCGAAGTACCACATCGTTCTTTTCCTTCCTTGCAATCAGTACGCGTGACCGCGTTCCTCGCGGATCGCCTTCTCGTCGACCTTGCCCCACAGCACGTGGTAGACCCAGGTCGTGTAGGCCACGATCAGCGGGATGAAGATGGCCGTGACCACCAGCATGATGAACAGCGTGAGGTGGCTCGAGGACGAGTCCCACACGGTGAGGCTGGCGCGCGGATCGATCGAGGACGGCAGGATGAACGGGAACATCGAGGCGCCCACGCTCAGGATGATGCCGGCGATGCCGAGCGCGCCGGCCAGCAGCGCGAGCAGTTCGCGCCGCAGCGCGAGCCCGCCCAGCGCCAGCAGCGCGCCCGCGAAGCCGGCCACCGGCGCGGCCAGGGTCCAGGGGTGGGCCGCGTAGTTCGCGAACCAGGCACCGGCCTGCAGCTCGACCGACTTGAGCAGCGGATTCGACGGCCCCACGGTATCGACCACGCTGGTGATACGGTAGCCACCGACGGCCGAGGCCATCCAGAAGCCCGCCGCCGCATAGAGCACGATGGTGGCGGCGGCCGCGACCATGCCGTAGCGGCGCGAGCGCTCGGCCACGGGGCCGGCGGTCTTCAGCTGCAGCCAGGCCGCGCCGTGCATCGCCATCATCGCCACCGACACCAGCCCGCACAGCAGCGCGAAGGGGTTCAGCAGGCCGAGGAAGCTGCCGTCGTAGTGGATGTGCATGTCGGTCGCGAAGCGGAACGGCACCCCCTGCAGCACGTTGCCCACCGCCACGCCGAAGATCAGCGCGGGCACCAGGCCGCTGAAGAACAGCACGCCGTCCCAGCGCGCGCGCCATTGCGGCGACTCGCGCTTGCTGCGGAACTTGAAGGCCACGGGCCGCAGGATCAGCGCCGAGAGCACGACGAACATCGCGAGGTAGAAGCCCGAGAACGAGACGGCGTAGAGCTGCGGCCAGGCCGCGAACACGGCGCCGCCGCCGAGGATCAGCCAGACCTGGTTGCCTTCCCAGACCGGGCCCACGCTGTTGATGACGAGCCGGCGCTCGACGTCGTTGCGCGCCGCGAACGGCAGCAGCATGCCGCTGCCGAGGTCGAAGCCGTCGGTGACGGCGAAGCCGACCAGCAGCACGCCGATCAGCGCCCACCAGATGAAGCGCAGGGTGTCGTAGTCGAGGAGTGTGTGGAGGATCATGCGGCGCTCCCGGTGGTCGAAACGGCGTGGGCGGGCGGAACGTGCGAACGCGCATCGCCCTCGTCGGGCGAGTGCTCGGCGACCGGCCCCTTGCGGATCGCCTTGACCATCAGCTTGAGCTCGATGACCAGCAGCACGGTGTAGATGGCGACGAAGCCCGCGAGCGTGAACAGCACCGACTTGATGCCGATGTTCGAGACCGCCACCGCGGTCGGCAGCACGCCCTCGATCACCCAGGGCTGGCGGCCGAACTCGGCCACCAGCCAGCCGGCCTCGGCGGCGATCCATGGCAGCGGGATCGCGATCACCGCGGCCTTGAGCAGCCAGCGGTGGCGGTCCAGCGTGCGGCGCGCGGACAGCACGAAGAAGGTGCCGGTCAGAAGGATCAGCAGCATGCCGATGCCCACCATGATGCGGAACAGCCAGAACAGCGGCGCCACCTGCGGCACCGTGTCCCAGGCCGCCTTGGCGATCTGCTCGTCGGTGGCCCGGCGCGGATCGTCCACGTAGCGCTTGAGCAGCAGCGCATAGCCCATGTCGACGCCGTTGTTCTCGAAGGCGTCGCGCACGCCCTGCGTGACCGGCTTGCCGCCGGCCTCGCGAATCTTCTGCAGCGCGTCGTAGGCCTTGATGCCCTCGCGGATGCGCGCCTCGGCGCGCTTCACGAGCTCGTCGATGCCCGGGATCACGGTGGTGAGCGAGCGCGTGCCGATCAGCCCCATCACGCCCGGGATGTGGATCGCGTAGTGGGTCTCGCGCGCGGCCTGGTCGGGGAAGCCGAAGGCGGTGAAGGCCGCGGGCGCGGGCTGGGTCTCCCACATGGCCTCGATGGCCGCGAGCTTCATCTTCTGATGCTCGGTCGAGAGGTAGCCGCTCTCGTCGCCCAGCACCACCACCGACAGCGAGGCCGCGAGGCCGAAGGAGGCGGCCACCGTCATCGAGCGCTTGGCGAGTTCGATGTGGCGGCCCTTGAGCAGGTACCAGGCCGAGATGCCGAGCACGAACACCGCCGCGCAGACATAGCCGGCCGACACCGTGTGCACGAACTTGGCCTGCGCCACCGGGTTGGTCAGCACGGCGGCGAAATCGGTGACCTCCATGCGCATGGTCTGCGGATTGAAGGCCGCGCCCACCGGGTTCTGCATCCAGCCGTTGGCGATCAGGATCCACAGCGCCGAGAAGTTGGAACCGATGGCCACGGCCCAGGTGGTGGCGAGGTGGCCGACCTTGGAGAGCCGGTCCCAGCCGAAGAAGAACAGGCCGACGAAGGTCGCCTCCATGAAGAAGGCCATCAGGCCCTCGATGGCCAGCGGCGCGCCGAAGATGTCTCCGACGTAGTGGCTGTAGTAGCTCCAGTTCATGCCGAACTGGAACTCCATCACCACGCCGGTGGCGACGCCCATCGCGAAGTTGATGCCGAACAGCACGCCCCAGAATTTCGTCATGTCGCGCCAGATCACGCGGCCAGTCATGACGTAGACGGTCTCCATGATCGCGATGACGACCGAGAGGCCCAGCGTCAACGGGACGAAGAGGAAGTGGTAGAGCGCCGTGACGGCGAATTGAAGTCGCGACAAGGCGACGATGTCGAGATCCATGATGGCTTCCTTTGTGTTCCCTGTGTTCTTCGTGGTGGAGTGGTTGGCGTTGCTTCGGTGTCGTTCAATCGGCGCGCAGTTGCCGCAGCGCGTGCTCGAAGGCCTCGCTGCCGCGCCGCAGGTCGGCGGCGATGCGGCCGTCCTCGATGCGCAGCAGCCGGTCGGCGAGCGCGGCCTCGCGGCGCAGGTGGGTGGCGATCACGAGCGTGCGGCCCTCGGCATGGCGCGCGAGGCGCTGCAGCACGTCGTGCGCGACCGCGGCATCGAGCGCCTCGGTGGGCTCGTCGAGCAGCCACAGCGGCACCGGGCGCAGGAAGAAGCGCGCGAGCGCGAGGCGGCGCGACTGGCCGCCCGAGAGGCCGAGGCCGCCTTCGCCGAGGCGCGTGGACAGGCCGGCCGACAGGTCGCGCACGTCGTCGGCCAGGCCCGCGGCCTGCAGCACGGCCCACAGCTGGTCGTCGGCGGCGGCGGGATCGGCCAGCCGCAGGTTGTCGCGCAGCGTGTCCTCGAACAGTTCGGTGCGCTGGGTCAGCAGGCAGCAGGGCAGCGCGGCCACCTCGCCTCGGCGCGGCGCGAGTTCGCCCGCGATCACCGAGAGCAGCGTGGACTTGCCGCTGCCGCTCGGGCCGACGATGGCGACGCGCTCGCCTTCGGCGATGGTCAACGACAAGTCTTCGAGGGCGGGCACGGTACTGGCGCGATGGAAGGCGTCGATGGCCGTGAGGCGCAGCGCGAGCGATGCGTCTTCCGGAAGCCGTGGCGTGGTGGGCGCATCGTCCTGCGCCATGCGGGGTGCCAGGCGACGCACCGCGAGCCAGGTGCGGCCCGCGTCGAGCGCGCCGCGGCGCAGGGCCGCGAAGGGTTCGAGCGCGGTGAGCGCCACGAGCAGCGCGAGCGCGGCAGCGGGTGCGCCGATCGCGCCCTCGCCCACCAGCGCCGCCACCGCGAGCAGCACGGCCACCAGCGTGAGCGTGCCCGCGCCGCCATAGGCCAGGCCGGCCGTGCTCTCGAGGCGGTTGAGCGCGAGGTCGGCGCGCGCCAGCCGGTGGTCGGCCGCGGCCAGTGCCTCGCGCTGCGCGTCGAGTCGGCCCGCCATCGCGAGTTCGGTCTGGCCGGCCACCAGGTCGGCCGCGCGCTCGCGCAGCGTCTCGATGGCGCGCGCGCGCCGCAAGGCCGGACGCCGCGCGCGACGCGACACCGCGAAGGCCAGGCCCCAGCCCACGGCCACGAGCCAGGCCGCGAGCGCCGCGCCCATCGCGGCCTGCATCGTGCCGAGCACCACGCCGGCCAGCAACGCGGCGCCGAGTGCGGCGGCGGCGGGCACCAGCAGGCGCAGATAGAGCGATTCGAGCGCATCGATGTCGCTCGTGAGCCGGAACAAGAGGCGCGCCGGACGCAGCGCCAGCGCGCGCGCCGCCTCGGCCCGCGCCCAGCCGCGGAACAGCCGCACGCGCAGCGCGGCCAGCGCGCCGAAGGTGGCGTCGTGCGTGACCAGCCGCTCGCCGTAGCGCGAGGCGGTGCGGCCCAGCGCCAGCAGCCGGATGCCGGCCGAGGGCGCGAACACGTCGAAGGTGAAGGCCGTGGCCGCATGCAGGCCCGCGAGCGCGGTGGCGGTGATGAACCAGCCCGAGAGCCCGAGCAACGCCATGCCCGTGAGCACGGTCACGGCGGCCAGCAGCGCGCCCCAGCGCAAGGCGCGCGACTGGGCCGCGAAGAAGGGGCGCAGCACCAGGCGCAATTCGCCGGCGTGACGGTGCGTGTTCGGCTTCATGCGGCTTTCTCCGCGGCATCGGCGCCGAGCTGCACGACGCGGTCCAGGCGCGCGGCCAGCGCGGGATCGTGCGTGGCGACGATCATGGTGCGGCCCTGCGCGAGCGCGAGCAGCGCATCGGCCACGCGCCGCGCGGTCTCGGTGTCGAGGTGGGCGGTGGGCTCGTCGACCAGCAGCAGGTCGGCCTGCGGATGGACCGCGATGCGCGCCAGCGCGAGGCGCACGGCCTCGCCGCCCGACAGGCCCAGGCCGCCCTCGCCCAGCGCCGCGCCCGGATGCGCCTGCGCGACATGCTCGAGCTGCGCGAAGCGCATCGCGGCCTCGACGCTGCCCGCGTCGAGCGCGCGGCCCAGTGCGACATTGGCGGCGACAGGGCCCGCGAACACGTGCGGCCTCTGGCCCATCCAGCCGATGCGCGCGCGCAGCGCGGCGGCGGTGCGGTCGTTCATCGGCACGCCGCCGATCAGGATCTCGCCCTGCTGCGCCGGCACCAGGCCCGCGAGCAGCGACAGCAGCGCGGTCTTGCCGGCACCGCTGGCGCCGGCCAGCGCGATGTGCTCGCCCGCGGCGACGCGCAGCTCGCAGCCTTCGAACACGTGGCGCGATTCGCCGGGCCAGGCGAAGTGCAGGTCGTGCACGACCACCGAGGGCGCGGCGTTCGAAGGCTGCATCGAGACCACGTGCACGTCCGGCGCGTGGGCGCCCGGCAGCGGCAGCGCCTCGCGCCGCAGGCCCTCGAGCGCCTCGAGCGCGGCCTCGCCCGCCGCGCGGTCGTGCCACACGGCCGAGAGCTCACGCAGCGGTTCGAAGAAGGCCGGAGCGAGCAGCAGCACGAACAGGCCCTGGCCCAGGCTCAGCGGCCCGTTCCAGGTGCCGAAGCCCAGCGTGCCCAGCAGGTGGAAGCCGACGTAGACCGCCACCATCGCCACGCCCAGCGCCGAGAACAGCTCGAGCACGGCCGAGGACAGGAAGGCGATGCGCAGCACGGCCATGGTGCGTTCGCGCAGCGACTGCGCCGAGTCGGCGAGCCGCGCCGCCGTGGCATCGACCGCGCCGAGCGCGCGCAGGGTCGCGAGGCCGCGCAGGCGATCGAGCAGGAAGGCGTTCATGCCGCCCATCTGCACCATCTGCGCCTCGCTGGCCGCCTTGGCGCGCCAGCCGACGATGGCCATGAACAGCGGGATCAGCGGCGCCGCGAACAGCAGCACCAGCGCCGCCACCCAGGTCTGGCTCGCGACCGCCGCGAGGATTGCGAGCGGTACCACGGTGGCGCGCCAGCGCGCGGGCTGGTAGCGCACGAGGTACGGCACCAGCGCCTCGGCCTGCTCGGCCAGCGCGCTCGCGGCCAGGCCCGAGGGCACACGGCCGCGGTCGAGTGGCGAGGCACCGGCCAGTGCTTCCGCGGCCTGGGCGCGCAAGTCCGAGAGCCGAGCGCGTGCCCGACCGAAGGTGCGCCGCGCGCCCCAGGCTTCGCAGGCGGCACGCAGCCAGCCGAACAGGAGGATGCCGAGCGCCGGCCACAGCACCGCGGCCAGCCCGCCGCCATCGGCCAGCGCCTGCACCGCCCAGGCCAGCAAGGCCGCCTGAGGCAGCCACAACAAGGCCGCCGCGCCCTGCACCACGCCGCCGATCTCCGGCCGGGCCAGGGCACGCAGGGGTCGACGGTGGGCGGAAGGGTTCATCTGTTTTTGATTTCGTGAATTTTCAGTATTTACTGAAATTTCCACAATGATACCGAAAACCTGACCGGACAGCGAGCACGGCGAAGCCTGCCCGCTTCGCCGGGCGGGCGCAAGTCAACGAAGGAACGCGTGCGGCCGCAATGGCCGGCGGGATCTCAGTGCGAGACGACGATGCCGCTGATCAGCAGCCCCGCGAACAGCGCGGCGACGGCGCGCCACGAGGCCGGCCGGGTCTCGACCCAGCGGTACAAGAGCGCGGCCGCGGCGATCGACAGGCCGAAGGTCGCGAGCATGCCGAGCCCGTCGACCCAGGGCGCATGCGGCCCGAGCCGCACCACCGCGGCATTCACCGCGAGCAGCACCGGGAAGTGGATCAGGAACAGCGAATAGGACATGCGCCCCAGCCGCTGCAGCGCGACCGCCGCCAGCGGCCAGCGCGGCGGCGACAGCCACTGCCGCCGCTGTGCCACCGCGATCAGCAGCGCCGTGACCAGCGCGGTCGCGATGCGGCTGCGCCATTCGAGCGCCAGCGCGCCCGTGCCCACCAGCAGCAGCAAGGCGACCGCGCTCTGCCAGGTGCTCGCGCGCGTGGCGCGGCCGATCCAGAACACCAGCATGCCGAGGCCGTAGGCGCCGAAGAAATAGAAGGCGGTGTCGTCGAGTTCGGCATCGCGGTTGAACAGCGCCAGCGACGCGACGGCCACGCCGAGCACCAGCAGCACCGCGAGCCAGCGCCGGCGCGCGGCTTCGCCGGGCCGGCGTGCCTGGTCGGCCGAGGGCGCAAGCAGCGCCGGCAGGCCGATCAGCGTGAGCGCCAGCGCGAACAGCTGGAAGTCGATCGCCACGTACCAGACGCCGGTGGACAGAGCCTCGTAGCCCAGCAGGTCCTGCAGCAGCAGCCCGTGCGCGAGCAACTGGCCGATGCTCGGCGAGGCCGGCACGAGGTCGGCATCGAGCCAGGGCCGCACCGCGGCCGCCACCAGCACGCAGACGGTGAGCGCGGCGAGGTAGGGCATCACCAGCCGGCCGTAGCGCTGCACGATGCGCACCAGCGGGCGGTCGATGCGCAGCAGCCCGTCGGGCGCGAGGCTGGCCGCGGCCAGGAAGCCGGCGATCACCAGGAAGATCTGCACCGCGAGCCGCCCGTCGCTGGCCAGCCAGCCGAGGAAATCGGGCGCGAGCGACAACGCGCCCGCGGGCATCGGTCCGTAGCGCGACAGGTGATGCCCGACGATCACCGCGCAGGCGAGCCCCTTGGCCGCGTCGAGCAGCGGCATGCGCTCCCGCCGCGCGGCGGGAGCAGGCGCGGCACTCGCCGCCGGGGCCGGCAGGTCGTTCACGCTAGGAACGTGTTCTCAAAGCGCGAGCCGCTGGCGAGCCTCCTGGTATTCGCGCTTGAGCTTCTCGATGAAGACGCCGGCGCTCGACACCTCGCTGATCGCGCCGATGCCCTGGCCCGAGCCCCAGATGTCCTTCCAGGCCTTGGCCTTGCTGCCATCGCCGCCCGAGAAGCTCATGGTCTTCACGTCGCCCTCGGGCAGGTTCGTCGGGTCCATGCCGGCGTTGACGATGCTGGGCGCGAGGTAGTTGCCGTGCACGCCGGTGAACAGGCTCGAGTAGACGATGTCGTCCGAAGTGCCTTCGACGATGGCCTGCTTGTAGGCATCGCTCGCGCGCGCTTCCTCGGTGGCGATGAAGGCGGTGCCGATGTAGGCGAAGTCGGCGCCCATGGCCTGCGCCGCGAGCACCGCGCCGCCGGTGGCGATAGCGCCCGACAGCGCGATCGGGCCGTCGAACCACTGGCGGATTTCCTGGATCAGCGCGAACGGGCTCTTGATGCCCGCATGGCCGCCGGCACCGGCCGCCACCGCGACGATGCCGTCGGCGCCCTTCTCGATCGCCTTCTGCGCGAACTTGTTGTTGATCACGTCGTGCAAGGTCACGCCGCCGTAGCTGTGGACCGCGTCGTTGACGTCGGTGCGCGCGCCCAGCGAGGTGATGACGATCGGCACCTTGTACTTCACGACCATCTCCATGTCGTGCTCGAGGCGGTCGTTGCTCTTGTGCACGATCTGGTTGATGGCGAAGGGCGCGGCGGGTTTGTCGGGGTTGGCCTTGTTGTAGGCCGCGAGCTCCTCGGTGATCTCGATCAGCCACTCCTCGAGCTGCGCCGCGGGCCGCGCGTTGAGCGCCGGCATCGAGCCGACCACGCCGGCCTTGCATTGCGCGATCACGAGCTTGGGGTTGCTGATGATGAACAGCGGCGAACCGATGATCGGCAGCGGTAGGTTCGCGAGCACGGGAGGGAGCTTGGACATGTTGCTTGTCTCTGGAAGTTGTGGAATGCGGGAGCGGACAGCCGAACGCGGAAGGAAGACAAAAACTGCGCGGAAGTCGCAGAAGAAGCCGAAGACAAATTTTGGTTTTGCTTGCGCGACTTCTGCGTAACCTTCGCGACTTCTGCGTTCGGCTGCCCGTATTTCAGAAAGCTTCGAGCGCCAATGCGTTCACGCTCTCGGCGCCGTCGACGATGCTGTCGCGCAGGCCCGGCGCCTTCGCGAGGATGTGCTCGGCATAGAAGCGCGCGGTCGTGATCTTGGCCTGCATGAAGTCGACGTCGACGTTGTGCGAGGCCTGGTCCTGCGCCACGATCAGCGAACGCGCGAGCTGCCAGCCGGCCACCAGGTTGCCCGCGAGCATCAGGTAGGGCACGCTGCCCGCGAACACCGCGTTGGGCGAGGCCTTGGTCTGGCCCGCGACGAAATCCACCACCTCGACGAAGGCCTCGCGCGCGGCCTTCAGGCGCTTGAGCACGGCCTTGGCGGCGGCGCTGTCGTTCTTCGCGAGCTCGGCCTCGGTCTTCTCGATCTGCGCGGCGATGGCCTTGGCGGTCTGGCCGCCGTCGCGCGCGGTCTTGCGGCCCACGAGGTCGTTGGCCTGGATCGCGGTCGTGCCTTCGTAGATCGTGAGGATCTTCGCGTCGCGGTAGTACTGCGCCGCGCCGGTCTCCTCGATGAAGCCCATGCCGCCGTGCACCTGCACGCCCAGCGAGGTCACCTCGAGGCTCATCTCGGTGCTGTAGCCCTTGACCAGCGGCACCATGAATTCGTAGAAGGCCTGGTTCTGCTTGCGCGCGTCGGCATCGGGATGGTGGTGCGCGGCGTCGTAGGCCGCGGCGGCCACGCTGGCCATCGCGCGGCAGCCTTCGGTGTAGGCACGCATGGTCATCAGCATGCGCTTCACGTCGGGGTGATGGATGATCGCCGCGCTGGCGTTGATCGAGCCATCGACCGGGCGGCTCTGCACGCGCTCCCTGGCGTAGGCCACGGCATGCTGGTAGGCGCGCTCGGCGATCGCGATGCCCTGCATGCCCACCGCGTAGCGGGCCGAGTTCATCATGATGAACATGTACTCGAGGCCGCGGTTCTCCTGGCCCACGAGATAGCCGACGGCACCGCCGTGGTCGCCGTACTGCAGCACCGCGGTCGGCGAGGCCTTGATGCCCATCTTGTGCTCGATGCTCACGCAGTGCACGTCGTTGCGCGCACCCGGCGAACCGTCGGCGTTCAGCAGGAACTTCGGCACCACGAACAGGCTGATGCCCTTCACGCCCTCGGGCGCGCCGCTCACGCGCGCCAGCACGAGGTGCACGATGTTCTCGGCCATGTCGTGCTCGCCGTAGGTGATGAAGATCTTGGTGCCGAAGACCTTGTAGCTGCCGTCGGGCTGCGGCTCGGCGCGGCTGCGCACCAGCGCGAGGTCGCTGCCGGCCTGCGGCTCGGTGAGGTTCATCGTGCCGGTCCACTGGCCGCTCACAAGTTTCTCGAGGTAGGTGGCCTTGAGTTCGTCGGAGCCCGCGGTCAGCAGCGCCTCGATGGCGCCGTCGCTCAGCAGCGGGCACAGCGCGAAGCTCATGTTGGCCGAATTGAGCATCTCGCCGCAGGCCGCGCCGATGGTCTTGGGCAGGCCCTGGCCGCCGAAGTCGGCCGGATGCTGCAGGCCCTGCCAGCCGCCCGACACGTACTGCGCGAAGGCTTCCTTGAAGCCGGCCGTGGTCGTGACCTCGCCGTCCTTGAACGACGAGGGATTGCGGTCGCCCGCGACGTTGAGCGGCGCGATCACGTCCTGGTTGAAGCGCGCGCATTCCTCGAGCACGGCCTGTGCGGTCTCGAGGCCGGCGTCCTCGAAGCCGGGCAGCCTGGCGATCTCGCCGATGTTGGCCAGGTGCTCGATGTCGAACAGCATGTCCTTGAGGGGGGCGGTGTAGCTCATCTCATGTCTCCCGATACTGCGGATGTGAAAAGGGCATCGCGAACGATGCCCTCTGGCTCAATGCAATGGCGCGATCAGAGCGCCTTGACCAGTTCCGGCACGGCCGTGAACAGGTCGGCCACGAGGCCGTAGTCGGCCACCGAGAAGATCGGCGCTTCCTCGTCCTTGTTGATCGCCACGATCACCTTGGAGTCCTTCATGCCGGCCAGATGCTGGATGGCGCCCGAGATGCCCGCGGCGATGTACAGCTGCGGCGCGACGATCTTGCCGGTCTGGCCCACCTGCCAGTCGTTGGGCGCATAGCCCGCGTCGACGGCGGCGCGGCTGGCGCCCAGGCCCGCGTTGAGCTTGTCGGCCAGCGGGGCCATCACTTCGGTGAACTTCTCGGCGCTGCCCAGCGCACGGCCACCCGAGACGATGATCTTGGCGGCCGTCAGTTCGGGGCGCTCGCTCTTCGTGACCTCGCGGCCCACGAAGCTGCTCTTGCCGCTGTCGGCCACGCCTTCGGCGGTTTCGACCGTTGCGCTGCCACCGGTGGCGGCGGCTGCGTCGAAGCCGGTGGTGCGAACGGTGATGACCTTGGTCGCATCGCTGCTCTGCACGGTGGCGATGGCATTGCCCGCGTAGATCGGACGTTCGAAGGTGTCGGGGCTATCGACCTTGGTGATGTCGCTGATCTGCGCGACGTCGAGCTTGGCGGCCACGCGCGGCGCGACGTTCTTGCCGTTGGCCGTCGAGGGGAACAGGATGTGGCTGTAGTTGCCGGCGATGGCCAGCACCTGGGCGGCGACGTTCTCAGCGAGGTTCTCGGCGAGGCTCGGGCTGTCGGCCGCGATGACCTTGGTGACGCCAGCGATCTGGGCAGCGGCCTTGGCGGCTTCGGCCGCATTGGCACCGGCCACGAGCACGTGGACGTCGCCACCGCAGGCGAGCGCGGCGGTCACGGTGTTGAGGGTGGCCGGCTTGATGCTGGCGTGGTCGTGTTCGGCAATGACGAGTGCGGTCATGTTCGTTGTCTTCCTCAGATCACTTTGGCTTCGTTCTTCAGCTTGTCCACCAGGGTCGCCACGTCGGGCACCTTGATGCCGGCGCCGCGCTTCGGCGGTTCCGAGACCTTCAGCGTCTTCAGCCGCGGCTTGACGTCCACGCCGAGGTCCTCGGGCTTGAAGGTGTCGAGCTGCTTCTTCTTGGCCTTCATGATGTTGGGCAGCGTCACGTAGCGCGGCTCGTTCAGGCGCAGGTCGGTCGTGATGACGGCCGGCAGCGTGAGCGAGACGGTCTCGAGGCCGCCGTCGACTTCACGCGTGACGTTGGCCTTGTCACCGGCGACTTCGACCTTCGAGGCGAAGGTGGCTTGCGGCAGGTCGGCCAGCGCGGCCAGCATCTGGCCGGTCTGGTTGGCATCGTCGTCGATGGCCTGCTTGCCGAGGATGATCAGCTGCGGCTGTTCCTTGTCGACCAGTGCCTTGAGCAGCTTGGCCACGGCCAGCGGCTGCAGTTCTTCCGAGGTCTCGACCAGGATGCCGCGGTCGGCGCCGATGGCCATCGCGGTGCGCAGGGTTTCCTGCGACTTGGCGTCGCCGCACGAGACGGCGATGACCTCGGTCACCACGCCCTTCTCCTTCAGGCGCACGGCCTCTTCGACGGCGATCTCGTCGAAGGGGTTCATGCTCATCTTGACGTTGGCGATGTCCACGCCCGTGCCGTCGCTCTTGACGCGCACCTTCACGTTGTAGTCGACGACCCGTTTGACAGGCACAAGAACCTTCATTGACTTGACTCCATTGGGATTGCAAAAAGGGGGCTTCGAGAGCAACCGGTCATTCTAGGACGCGACCTTTGCCGTCTCTGATCTGATTCCGATTCACGCCGCGGGGCGAAAAAAGAACGGTCGTGCTTTTCCTCGATTATAGAGCAGCGTCCGCCGGCGGCGAAATCCCGGGCGGCAGCGACTCGACGCGCAGCACGCGCTGCGGATAGGGAATGTCGATCTTCGCGGCGCGCAGGCCGTCGAGGATCGCGACGTTGATCGCCGAGCGCAGGTTGTCCTTGCCCTTGTCGGGATCGGCGACCCAGAAGTTCAGCGTGAACTCCAGCCCGTCGGGCGCGAAGTTCATCAGGAAGGCCACCGGCGCCGGGTCGGTCATCACGCGCGACTGGGCCTTGGCGGCATCGCAGAGGATCGCCTGCACCTGCGCCACGTCGCTCTCGTAGCCGACCACGATGCTGGTCGTGATGTTGAACTTGCGGTCCGCGATCGAGAGGTTCTCCACGCGCGAGGTGATCAGCGACTCGTTCGGCACGATCGCCTCGCGGCCGTTGCCGGCGCGGATCAGCGTGTAGCGGGTCTTGATGTCGGTGATGCGGCCCTCGAAGGTGTCGACCTTGACGTTGTCGCCGATGCGGATCGAGCGCTCGAGCAGGATCACGAAGCCGCTGACGTAGTTGGCCGCCAGCTTCTGCAGGCCGAAGCCCAGGCCGACGCCGAGCGCGCCGCCGAGCACCGACAGCGCCGTGAGGTCCACGCCCACCGCCGACAACGCGAACAGCAGGCCCACGAGCAGCAGCAGCGCGCGCACCGCGTTCGACGCCACCTTGCGCATCGACAGGTCGGTGACGGCCTCGCGCAGGATGCGCTTCTCGATCGTCGAGGCGATCCACAGCGCGATCACCAGCACCAGGCCGGCCGACAGCGCGCCCTGGATGATGGTCTGCAGGCTCACCTTTGTCTTGCCGAAGGCCAGCGTGATGTCGTCGAGCTCGGCCAGCACCGGCGGCAGCAGGCCGATGATCCAGAGCACGGCCGCGAGCCAGGCCAGCCACGAGATGGTGCGCTCGAGCAGCCGCACGAGGTTGGAGGCCGGGAACACGGCGCGCAGCACGCGCGCGAACAGCCGGATGACGGCCAGCGACAGGAACACCGAGACGCCGATGCGCAGCACCAGGATGGTCTGGTACTCGGCCACCAGCCGCCGCGCGAGCTCGGCGAACACCAGCGCCATGAGCGGGAACAGCACGCCGTCGAAGGTGCGCTCGCCGAACCAGATCGAGTCCTTGGGCTGGTCGCGCCCGAACCAGCGGCAGATGCCCCAGGCCAGGGCGATGCAGGCGGCGAGCGCGGCCAGCTCGATGGCGATGCCGCGCGCATCGACCTGCGCGAGTCGTTGGGTGAAGTCGTTGAAGTTCATCTCTTGCAGCAAAAGGGGCCGGGCCCACACACGGCGCGCTCGGCGCACCACCGGGGTGCGCCCGCGCCCTTCGGATCAGAGGTCGGCCAGCACCCGGATGTGCGCTTCCACGCTACGCGCGAGCGCGTCGAGGTTGTAGCCGCCCTCGAGCATCGAGACGATGCGTCCGCGCGCATGGCGGCGCGCCACGTCGCGGATGCGGTCGGTGATCCAGGCGAAGTCGTTCTCGTTGAGACCGAGCTGCCCGAGATCGTCTTCCCGGTGCGCATCGAAACCCGCGCTCACGAACACCATCTGCGGCCGGAACGCCTCGAGCCGGGGCATCCAGATCGCCTCGATCATCTCGCGCACGTCCATTCCCTTGGTGTAGGCCGGGATCGGCAGGTTGAGCATGTTCGACGCCGGATGCTCGGTGCCGCTGTAGGGATAGAACGGGTGCTGGAAGAAGCCGACCATCAGCACGCGCGGATCGTCCGACAGGATGTTCTCGGTGCCGTTGCCGTGGTGCACGTCGAAGTCGACCACGGCCACGCGGTCGAAGCCGTGCACCTCGAGCGCATGGCGCGCCGCGATCGCGACGTTGTTGAGGAAGCAGAAGCCCATCGCCTGCTCGCGGCAGGCATGGTGGCCGGGCGGCCGCACGGCGCAGAAGGCGTTCTCGACTTCGCCGGCGATCACCGCGTCGGTGGCGGCGATGGCCGCCCCGGCGGCGCGCCGGGCCGCCAGCAGCGTGAAGCGGTTGAGCGCGGTGTCGGGGTCGATGTGCGCATGGTCGGGGCCGCCGACCGGCTCGTCGGCCACCAGCCGCTGGTGCAGCGCCTCGAGGTATTCGACGTGTTCGGTGCTGTGCGCCCGGGTGATCTGCGGCAGCGTGGCCAGCGGGACGTCGCGCCGCTCGAGCGCGTCGCCGACGCCGGTGGCGAGCAGCCGGTCCTCGATGGCATCGAGGCGCTCGGGGCATTCGGGATGACCCCGGCCCATGTCGTGCTTCCAGCAGTCGCGATGAGTGAAGTAACCGGTCTTGCCCATGTCTCGGTGTCGCGTCTAGACCTCACGCGGCGCGGGGCTGCCGGGTCTTACGGTATCGTTTGCATATGGATACAAATATGGACGTTGCCGCGAAGCTTGCCACTTTGCTGAGCCAGCTTAACACGGTGATCGTGGGCAAGGAGGCCCAGGTGCGCGACTGCGTGGCCTGCCTGCTGGCCGGCGGCCACCTGTTGATCGAGGACGTGCCCGGGGTCGGCAAGACCACCCTGGCCCATGCGCTCTCGCACACCTTCGGGCTGCAGTTCTCGCGCGTGCAGTTCACGGCCGACCTGATGCCGGGCGACCTCTCGGGCGTGGCGATCTACGACCGCGGCCAGCAGGCCTTCGTGTTCCATCCGGGCCCGATCTTCTCGCAGGTGCTGCTGGCCGACGAGATCAACCGCGCCAGCCCCAAGACCCAGAGCGCGCTGCTCGAAGCGATGGAGGAGAAGCAGGTCACGATCGAGGGCGAGACCCGCCCCCTGCCCACCCCCTTCTTCGTGATCGCCACGCAGAACCCGCAGGACCAGCTCGGCACCTTCGCGCTGCCCGAGTCGCAGCTCGACCGCTTCCTGATGCGCATCTCGCTCGGCTACCCCGATCGCGCCGCCGAGCGCCAGCTGCTGTCCGGCATCGACCGCCGCGAGATGCTGGCCACCCTGCCCGCGCTGCTCACGCCCGGCGAGCTGACCGCGCTGCAGCAGCGCGTGCAGCAGGTGCACGCGGCCGAGCCGCTTTTGAACTACGTACAGGACCTGATCGCCGCCACCCGCTCGGGCCGCTGGTTCCTGCAGGGCCTGTCGCCGCGCGCCGGCATCGCCGTGCTGCGCGCCGCCAAGGCCCAGGCCCTGCTCGCCAACCGCCACTACGTCGCGCCCGACGACGTGCAGGCCGTGCTGCCGCAGACGGTGGCGCACCGCCTCACGCCGGTCGGCGATGCCGGCCGCGGCGCGGTCGAGCAGGTGCGGGCGATGATCGCGGCGGTGCCGCTGCCGTGAACGCCGTCGGCGCCATCCGCTCGCGCATCGACGGCTGGTTCCTCTCGCGCCGGCCGCCGTCGGACACGCTCGAGCTCACGCAGCGCAACGTCTACATCGTGCCCACGCGCGCTGGCTGGACCCTGGCGCTCACGCTGCTGGTGCTGCTGGTGGCGTCGATCAACTACCAGCTCAACCTCGGCTACCTGCTGACCTTCCTGCTCGCGGGCAGCGTGGCGGTGGGCATGCACGTGTGCCACGGCACCTTGCGCGGGCTGGCGATGCACCTGATGCCGCCCGATGCGCATTACGCGGGGAGCGCGGCGGTGTTCCGGGTGGTGCTGCACAACGCGCGGCGCGGGGTGCGCTACGGGATCGGGATGGCGGTGCGGGGCAGCGGGCAATGGGCGTGGACCGATGTGCCGGCGCAGGGCAGTTCGACGGTGGAGATCGCTTTTCTGCCGGAGCGAAGGGGGTTGCATCCGGTGCCGGCGTTGACGGCGGAGACGCGGTTTCCGCTGGGCACTTTTCGTGTGTGGACGGTGTGGCGGCCGGCTTCTCGGATGCTGGTGTATCCGGCGCCTGAGGTGCATCCGCCGCCCTTGCCTGCCGGTGAACCGTTGTCTGGGGCTGCTGCTGTTTCTTCTGTGGTGCGATCGCTGGGGGCCGGGGAGTACGACGGGGTGCGGGCTTATCGGCGGGGGGATCCGTTGAAGCTGGTGGTTTGGAAGAAGGCGGCGCAGGCGTTGGCTGCGGGGTCCGAGGAGTTCGTTAGTCGGGATGCTCAGCAGACGCAGCGCGAGGAGCTTTGGCTGGATGCGCAGGCTACGGGGTTGGCCGATGGTGAGGGACGGGTTTCTCGGTTGTGTGCTTGGGTGTTGATGGCGGATCGGTTGGGGGTGGACTATGGGGTTCGTGTTGGCGGGCGGGTGTTGAAGCCTTCGCAAGGGGAGGCGCATCGGAGGGCTTGTTTGGAGATGCTGGCTCTATGTTGACTTCCTGGGTTTGGGTTGTTCTTGGCTTTGCTCTTCCTGCGGAGGGCGTTGGCCGGGTCTCGCCCCGGCGGGCGACTTACTTTTCTTGTCTCGCCAAGAAAAGTAAGCAAAAGAAGGCGACCCCGCTGTCTGTGTCCCTCCGCTTCGCTGCGGGCAACCTGCGGTGCTCGGAGAAAGCGGGGGTCCGCAGAACTCGCTCCACTTCGTTGCGCTCAGACAGCTGCGGC